>NZ_JBAWHJ010000423.1:0-2229 GCF_049593775.1 Dokdonella sp.
GTTCGAGGTAGCGCAACCGGCTTCCTAGCGAAAACCGTGCCAGAGTTGGCATTTTGCGCAGACAGACCGAGCTCGTTTAACGCATAGGTCTCAAAACAGCCTCGTTTCTTGAGCTCCTGGAAACTTGCGCCGGCAGTTCAGGGTGACCTCGGGCGAGAGTCCTTCACTTCGAGATTTGTCGCGCCACTGGTCACATTCTTACCCTCCGCGGACGATGCGGATGAAGGTGTCCGGAGCCCTCCCGGCGATCACGCCCCGGCCCCATGTCCGGCCGATTCCTGCCGAGGAACCCGATCACGGCTAGTAGGCGATCACCATAGCTTCGATGCCCGCAGGCGCATGACCGCTCTCGCCCCACACGAACCCGACCAGCGTATTGCCGTTGATCTCGAGCCTCCGCTTCCGGGAACGCGCCCATCGGATGCTCGATTGATGGTCCTGTCCATCGTGCGCGAACATCACCGGCATGCCCGTGTCCCGATTCCGATCGCCGCCCCTTGTGAGAATCAGGCCTTCGGCCATGTGTTGCGCGAAACGAAAATCCCGTGAATCCCGATCCGCGCATGCGAAACTTCTTGCCCGGACGTCGAATCGCTGCCAGCCGCCCGCTTCGGGCTACTCGCCTGTCGATGCTCATTCGCATGGCACGGCGAACGGGACTCAAGTGCGTGTTGACACCCGTTGTCCACCATCGAAAAGCACAGGCGCGAGAACCCGTGAAACGCATCCTCCTGATCACCACGTTTTTCCTCCATTCAGCGGTAGCGCTGGCAAGCCCGCTTCCCCATGCAGCTCGCGCAGAGATCAGGGCGCTGCTCGATGTGCTCGAGCAATCCGATTGCGAGTTCTACCGAAACGGCAGCTGGTATGCCGGCCCGAAGGCCGCAAGTCATCTGCAACGCAAGCTGGACTATCTGGAGCGGAAGGATTTGCTCACCGGCACCGACACATTCATTGCGCTGGCGGCCAGCAAGAGCAGCATGAGTGGCGAGGTTTATCAGGTGCGCTGCCCTGGAAAGACAGCCGTGCCCAGCGCTGACTGGTTCAACGCGCACCTGGAGCAACTGCGCGGCGAAAGCGGGGATTGAAAGCCCCGTCTGCCGCCTCCCTACCATCCTGCAGGCGCAAGACTTCGTTTCGGCTCAAGCGAGAAGTTCTGGCCAGAGATTCTGCGTGAGCAAGACTGCAAGGCATGGATTCGACGTACACAGACGAACCTAACGGCCTCTGGCTCAGGCTTCCCGCTCAAGCTGCCGGTTTCGCCGTGCCTGCGGGCTACGGAGTACGGCCTGCGTCGCAGGAATCCATGCTGGATGTCCAAGGTGAATACAAGAGAATTTGCCTGCAAGGTCCCCGAAGTCACTCTCGTGTTCTGGGCCATCAAGATTCTTGCCACGACGCTTGGCG
Organism: Dokdonella sp.; assembly: GCF_049593775.1. GTDB lineage: Bacteria > Pseudomonadota > Gammaproteobacteria > Xanthomonadales > Rhodanobacteraceae > Dokdonella. The sequence continues at coordinate 1,408 of NZ_JBAWHJ010000423.1, forward strand.
AAACGGGCGGTGATGCCGTCTCCATGTCACTGGGCTTCGGCTGCCTGCTTGGCACCGGAATATTCGCTGCGGTCTTTGTCGTAGCCGTAGTCGCCCAGATTCGAGCGAACGCCTTCCACCCGTTCCTGTACTGGGCCACGATCATCTCAACCACCACCGTTGGCACGACTCTGGCGGATTTCTCCACGCGTTCGCTGGGCATCGGCTACGCGGGCGGAACAGCCCTTCTTCTTTCGCTGCTGCTGGTGTCGCTGCTGGTCTGGTATCGCAGCCTCGGCAATATCGCCGTTGACACGATCCATTCGCCAAAGGCCGAGGTCTTTTATTGGACCACGATCATGTTTTCGCAAACCTTGGGTACCGCGCTCGGTGACTGGACGGCCGACACGGCCGGCATGGGTTACACGCGAGGCACACTTGTTTTCTCCATGGCGATTGCGTTGACAGCGGGCCTGTACCGATGGACGAACGCCTCGCGCACGATCCTGTTCTGGTCGGCATTCATTCTGACGCGCCCTCTGGGAGCCGTGGTCGGTGACTCCTTGGACAAGCCTGTCGCCAGTGGTGGATTGGCCCTGAGCCGCTACTCGGCATCGGCCACGATTGTTGTCCTGGTGATCCTGTTGATCTGGCTGTTCCCGCAACGCGCAGCGCCCACGGGGCACTGGTAGCAACAGCTGGCAAGCCTTCCACGCACCTTGATGATCGCGCCACTTGACCTGCGTTGCCTTAGTATCAGGATTCCACAATCGATCCAGGCTGGCTGAAATGACCCTTCCCCTTTCCAATATCGGGCTGCGCGCAATCGCAACGATGTTGCTC
>NZ_JBAWHJ010000424.1:0-8281 GCF_049593775.1 Dokdonella sp.
GCCAATACGGCGTGAGCGGATTGCCGCACATGCTGATGATCGACAAGCAGGGCAAGGTGGCGTTCACCCATGTCGGCTATTCGGAGAAGATGCTTCCGCAGATTGTCGACGAGATCAATGAGCTGCTTGAGGAGTGAGCAAGAGGAGGTCGCTGGGAAAGCGGAATGTTGTAGGAGCAGGCTTCAGCCGCGACGCTCTCCTTCACGTGCCGCCAAGAAGCATCGCGGCTGAAGCCTGCTCCTACAAGAAGCTGCAAATGCATGTGAATTTCAGTCAGGCGAAGCCTTGCGGAATTTCCTCGACTGCCGGGCCATCCCGCGCAGCACCATGCCATCGGGCATCAGCTTCACCAGAGTCTTGATCATCCGGTTGATGCGTCCGTTGATGTAAACCGCGTCGCCGCGCTCGACGGCATCGAGGCCCTGGCGGACCACGGTTTCGGCATCCATCCACATCCAGTCCGGCAGCTTCGACATCATTGATCGTGAGCCGGTGACATCGTGGAATTCCGAGTAGGTGAATCCAGGGCACAGGGCGCAGGTATGAATGCCCTTGTGGCCGTATTCCAGGCTCAGGGACTGGGAAAACTTGATCAGGTAGGACTTGGCTGCGGCATAAAGCGTCTGCCCGGCGGATCCCGGGACATGCCCTGCAAGCGAAGCGACATTGATGATGCGCCCGTGGCCACGCTCGAGCATGGCCGGCATCAGCCGATGGCAGAGCTCGGTCGGTGCAGTCATCAGGACCTGGATGAAGTCGGCCTGAGTCTTCCAGGGCTGGCTGAGGAAATAGCCAGTGACGCCGTAGCCGGCGTTGTTGACGAGCATGTCGATGCTGATTCCGCGCTGCTCTATCTGATCCACCAGCAGGCGTGGTGATTCGGGATCGGCCAGGTCGCAAGCAATGACTTCCGCCTTGATGCCGTGTGCGGCAGTCAGTTCATCAGCCAATGCCTGCATGCGATCGACGCGACGTGCTGTCAGCACCAGATCATGGCCGCTAGCGGCCAGTTCGCGCGCGAATGCAGCGCCAATGCCTGCCGAAGCGCCTGTGATCAGGGCGTAGCCTTTGATTGGGTTCATGTACTCATGCCAGCTGTATCTGGATTGCCAAGGGTAGCCGCATCAGAGCGGGAGTAGGGAATGGGGAGTGGGGAATTGAAAGCGTTTGCAGCTTTCCGAGTGCAATTGGTACAGAAAACCAGCTCGACCTTGGCTTCACGGCCTTTCCCATTCCCCATTCCCCATTAACTCGCCGCTTCCTGCGGCTCGCGCTCCGGGCCAGCTTCGCTGTTCGTTCCGATATCCTGTCCCCACAGCCTCATTCCCGCTCGAACATTTGCCGCCAGAGCGTCCCGCCGGTATCCTGCGCGCCCCTCAGGCTGGCAAGGTCCAGACATGCGCCGCAGACTCGTCGCCGGAAACTGGAAGATGCATGGTTCACGCGCCGCTTCGGCCGAATTGGTCGCGAGCGTGTCCCAATCCGTGCCCAAGGGCGTGGATGTCGCTGTGATGCCTCCGTTTCCGTACTTGTCCGAGCTGATGGCCGCCAATGCCGGAAAGGCCCTGGCGTTCGGCGCGCAGGACCTTAGCGAACACGCAGAGGGCGCTTATACCGGGGAAGTGGCCGGTGGGATGCTCCGCGAGCTGGGTTGCGAATACGTACTGGTCGGTCACTCCGAGCGGCGTCAATATCACGCCGAGACCAACGAGGTGGTGGCGCGGAAATTTGTCGCGGCACAGGCTGCCGGCCTGATTCCCGTCCTTTGTGTCGGCGAGTTGCTCGAGCACCGGGAGGCCGGCGAAACCGAGGTCATCGTGGCGGCTCAGCTGGCTGCAGTGCTGGATTTGGCCGGCATATCCGCTTTCTCGCATGCCGTGGTCGCCTATGAGCCTGTCTGGGCCATCGGAACCGGCAAGACAGCCACGCCAGGCCAGGCGCAGGAAGTTCATGCGTTCATGCGTGACAAATTCGCGGAACAGGATGCTAGAATAGCGAGCTCGCTGCGTCTCCTGTACGGGGGCAGCGTAAAGGCCGCCAATGCTGCCGAACTGTTCGCCGAGCCCGATATCGATGGCGGGCTTATTGGCGGCGCTTCGTTGGTGGCGGCCGATTTCATTGCTATTTGCGCGGCTGCAGCTGTTGCCGCAAACCAGGATTCCTGATTTACATGCTCTCGATCATTGCCCAAGTTTTCTATGTGCTGATTGCCGTTGCGATGATCGCGCTGATCCTCATGCAGCGCGGCGCCGGTGCCGACGCAGGCTCCGGATTCGGCGGTGGTGCTTCCTCGACTGTTTTCGGTGCGCGTGGCTCGGCAAACTTCTTGTCGCGCAGCACGGCGGTCCTGGCCGGTTTGTTCTTCCTGCTCAGCCTCGGCATGGGCATGTATCACAGTCGTCCGGCCCTTGACGGGGCCAGTACGGATGATCTGGGCGTGATGGCAGGCGTCGCACCGGAAGCTCCCGAGCCGACTGCTGGCGATGTGCCAGCGGCCGTTCAGGCGAGTCCGGCGTCGACCGACGTGCCAGCACCTGCGCCTGCGCAAACCACGGATACGCCGGCTCCTGAAGCCGTCCTGCCCGCGGAACCGCAGCCTGATACAGCGGGGAAGGACGGAGATTGATAGCGTTGCCCAGGTGGCGGAATTGGTAGACGCACTACCTTGAGGTGGTAGCGGCGAGAGCTGTGGGGGTTCGAGTCCCCCCTTGGGCACCAACATCAATAACAACCGTCGTTGCCGCACACTGCGGCAACCGCTGATGCGTCAGGCGACGCGGAGGTGCATGTGCTAGTCGAGTATTTCCCGGTCCTGCTGTTTCTCGTTGTGGCCACTGGAATCGGTATTGCATTGCTGATTCTCGGCAATCTGCTTGGGCCCAAAAAGGCCACGGCGGAGAAACTGGCTCCGTACGAATGCGGTTTCGAAGCATTCGAGGACGCGCGCATGAAGTTCGATGTGCGCTACTACCTCATCGCCATCCTGTTCATCATTTTTGATCTGGAAATCGCATTCGTGATTCCATGGGCCATCGTGTTCGATGAACTCGGTCTCTTTGGTCTGGCCGAAATGGGCATGTTCATCGGTCTGCTGGTGCTCGGATTCATCTACGTCTGGAAGAAGGGAGCCCTCGAATGGGAATGAGTGACTCCATCGCGCGGGTCATGCACAACCCGGCCCCAGGGGGTCCGGTTGACGACATCCTGCGCCCCGGTGATGACAATCCCTTGCTCGATCGCGGTTTCGTCACGGCAAGAATGGATGAGCTGGTCAACTGGGCACGCACGGGTTCCATGTGGCCGATGACGTTTGGCCTGGCCTGTTGCGCGGTCGAGATGATGCATGCGGGTGCGGCTCGCCTCGACCTGGACAGGAATGGCGTCATCTTCCGACCGTCGCCGCGCCAGTCCGACGTGATGATCGTGGCCGGCACGCTGGTCAACAAGATGGCACCGGCCCTGCGCAAGGTCTATGACCAGATGCCCGAGCCCAAATGGGTCATTTCGATGGGCTCCTGCGCCAATGGCGGCGGCTACTATCACTATTCCTATGCAGTCGTGCGCGGCTGTGATCGCATCGTCCCGGTCGACATCTATGTTCCAGGATGCCCGCCAACGGCCGAAGCGCTGATCCACGGCATTCTGCAGCTGCAGAAGAAGATCCGCCGCACCAACACCATTGCACGCTGAGGATGGCATGAGCGAACCCGCATCCCTGGCCCGTCATCTCGAAGTTAAACTGGGCCACAAGATCGTCAATACCAGTGCCTCCCTTGGCGAGACGACAATCGAGGTATTGCCGGAAAACTGGCTCAGCGTGGCGCGCAGCCTGCGCGACGAGCCGGAACTGGATTTCGACCTGTGTGTCGATGTCAGCGGTGTCGACTACCTGAGCTTCGGCCAGACCGAATGGGATACCACTGACGTGTCGTCGGAAGGGTTCTCGCGTGGTGTCGAGGGCAAGGGCGCAGGGCGCTTCAACTGGGCCGAGCGGCCGCGTATCACCGATATTCCGCGTCGCTTTGCCGTTGTCTTGCACCTGTTGTCGCTGGAAAACAACCACCGGCTGCGCGTGCGTGCATTCTGCGAGGACGATGATCTTCCCGCGTTGCCCTCACTCGTGGATATCTGGCCAGGAACGAACTGGTTCGAACGCGAAGCGTTTGATCTCTACGGCATCGTCTTCGAGGGGCATCCGGACTTGCGCCGCATCCTCACTGACTACGGCTTCGTAGGCCACGCGTTCCGCAAGGATTTTCCGCTCATCGGCAATGTCGAGGTCCGCTACGACCCGGACAAGAAGCGCGTTGTCTACGAGCCGGTCTCCATCGAGCCGCGTGTTCTCGTTCCACGCACTATCCGCGACGACTCGCGCTATGAGCAGGCCAACGCCGAGCGCGAGGCCGGAGCCAAGTAATGGAAGAGATTCGCAACTACACGATGAACTTCGGCCCTCAGCATCCGGCCGCACATGGCGTGCTGCGACTGGTGCTGGAAATGGACGGCGAGACAGTCGTACGTGCAGATCCGCATATCGGGCTGCTCCATCGCGGCACCGAAAAGCTGGCCGAGTCGAAACCCTATAACCAGTCGATCGGTTACATGGATCGACTCGACTACGTTTCGATGATGTGCAATGAGCACGCCTACGTGCGTGCGATCGAGAACCTGCTGCAGATTGAAGTGCCCGAGCGCGCGCAGTGGATCCGCACGATGTTCGACGAGATCACGCGCATCCTGAATCACCTGATGTGGATCGGCTCGAACGGGCTCGATCTCGGTGCGATGGCGGTGTTCCTGTATGCGTTCCGCGAGCGTGAAGAGCTCATGGATTGCTACGAGGCAGTCTCCGGCGCACGCATGCACGCGACCTATTATCGACCGGGCGGCGTCTACCGCGACCTTCCGGTGCAGATGCCGAAATACAAGGAATCACGCTGGCACAAGGGCAATGACCTCAAGCGCTTCAATCAGTGGCGCGAAGGTTCGATGCTCGATTATCTGGAAGCGTTCTGCGCGGATTTCCCGAGCAAGGTCGATGAATACGAAGAATTGTTGACCGGAAACCGCATCTGGAAGCAGCGTACGGTCGACATCGGCGTGATTTCGCCCGAGATGGCCAAGGCCTGGGGCATGACCGGTCCGATGTTGCGAGGCTCGGGTATTGCGTGGGACCTGCGCAAGAAGCAACCGTACGCGAAGTACGCCGAGGTCGATTTCGACATCCCCGTGGGCGTCAATGGCGATTGCTACGATCGCTATCTCGTGCGCGTCGAGGAAATGCGCCAATCCAACCGCATCATTCAACAGTGCGTGGCCTGGTTGAGGGCGAATCCCGGCCCGGTGATCGTGCAGAACTACAAGGTCGCACCGCCGAAACGCGAAGAGATGAAGGACGACATGGAAGCCCTCATTCATCACTTCAAGCTGTTCACTGAAGGCTATTGCGTCCCGGCTGGCGAAACCTACGCTGCAGTCGAGGCGCCCAAGGGCGAGTTCGGTTGCTACCTGATCTCCGATGGCGCAAACAAGCCATTCCGCTGCAAGTTGCGCGCACCCGGATTCGCCCATCTATCCTCGATGGACACTGTCGTGCGCGGCCACATGCTCGCCGACGTCGTCGCGATGATTGGTACATACGATGTGGTGTTCGGGGAGATAGACAGGTGATGCCGGGATTCGGGATTCGATATTCGGGATTCGCAAGAGCCGGTTCGCGGCAGACGGTGGCTTTGCGCTCGATTTCGACCCTCTACCGTTATTTCGCTGCTAACCCGCTGTTCCGAATCACCAATCCCGAATCCCGAATCCCGGCACTCCAACCATGAAACCGACCGGTACCTACAACGAGATCAAGGACGTCGATCCGTTGGCGTCATTGACGCCAGAGACGCGTGAACATATCGATGCGTGGGTGGCCAAGTTTCCGCCTGATCGCAAGCGTTCCGCGCTGATCCAGGGCTTGTTCGTTACCCAGGAGCAAAACGGGGGCTTCCTGACTGACGAGTTGATCGTTGCGGTTGCTCGCTATCTTGATCTTCCCCAGGTGTGGGCTTTCGAAGTTGCCAGTTTCTATTCGATGTTCGAAACCAAACCGGTCGGACGCAACAACGTTGCGATCTGCACGAATATCTCCTGCTGGCTCAATGGCGCCGAGGATCTCGTGCGACATTGCGAAAAGAAGCTAGGTACCAGACTCGGCGAGAGCACGGAGGACGGTCGCATCTACCTCAAGCGTGAAGAGGAATGCCTGGCTGCCTGCTGCGGCGCGCCCATGATGGTGGTCAACGGTCACTATCACGAAAACCTGAACATCGAAAAGATCGACTCGATTCTCGACAAGCTCAAATGATTTTGTAGGGAGCGGCTTCAGTCGCAATGCTCCTGGATCAAGTTCAAGAGCGCTCGGCAACCAACTGCTTCAGAAACCGGACAAGACGAAGAGACCGTAATGGCATTCGGACCCGCACCAAAAGATCACCAGGTCGTCTACACCACGCTGCATTTCAATCAGCCGTGGACGCTGGACAATTACCTCAAGGTCGATGGCTATCAGGCGTGGAAGAAAATCCTCGCCGAGAAGACCGATCCAGCAACGATCATCGACGAACTCAAGAACAGTTCGCTGCGTGGCCGTGGTGGTGCAGGATTTCCGACCGGTCTCAAATGGTCGTTCATGCCGCGTAATGCGCCGGGGCAGAAATACATCCTGTGCAATTCGGATGAGTCCGAACCGGGTACCTGCAAGGATCGAGACATCCTGCGATTCAATCCGCATTCGGTGGTCGAAGGACTGGCGATTGCCTGCTACGCAACCGGATCCTCGGTCGCTTACAACTATCTGCGTGGCGAGTTCCATCACGAGCCGTTCGAGCATTTCGAGATGGCGGTGAAGGCCGCCTACGAGGCAGGCTTGCTGGGCAAGAACATTGGCGGCTCAGGCATTGATGTCGACATCCATACCGCACTCGGGGCCGGTGCCTACATCTGCGGCGAAGAAACCGCGATGATGGAGTCGCTGGAAGGCAAGAAGGGCCAGCCTCGATTCAAGCCGCCGTTTCCGGCGAACTTCGGCCTCTACGGAAAACCGACCACAATCAACAACACCGAGACTTATGCCTCGGTGCCCGCCATCCTGCGCAAGGGCGCGGACTGGTTCCTCAATGTCGGCAAGCCGAACAACGGTGGTCCGAAGATCTTCTCGGTCTCCGGACACGTCGCCAAGCCTGGCAACTACGAAATCCCGCTGGGCACCTCGTTCGCCGACCTACTCGAAATGGCCGGCGGCATGCGCCATGGCGCGAAGCTGAAGGCAGTCATCCCTGGCGGCTCGTCGATGCCGGTCCTGCCGGGCGAAACGATGATGGCCATCACGATGGACTATGACGCGATCCAGAAGGCCGGATCGGGTCTCGGTTCGGGCGCAGTCATCGTCATGGATGAGAGCACTTGCATGGTTCGCGCCTGTCAGCGCATTGCGCGTTTCTACTACGCCGAATCCTGCGGCCAGTGCACGCCGTGCCGCGAAGGTACCGGCTGGATGTACCGGATGCTGACTCGCATCATCGAAGGCAAGGCACAGATCGGCGACCTCGATACATTGAAGGCAGCTGCTGGTCAGATCGAAGGCCACACCATCTGCGCCTTCGGTGAAGCTGCAGCCTGGCCAGTGCAGGGATTCCTTCGCCACTACTGGCACGAGTTCGAGTACTTCATTGAGAACGGCAGGTCGATGGTTGAGGCTTCGATGGAGGCTGCAGCATGATGCCGTTCGCCGTGCTCACGACCTGGGATTCGGGATTCGGGATTCGGGATGAAAAAGCCCCAATGCCCACGCACTTCCGAATCTCGAATCCCAAATCCCCAATCTCGGCTCCGCAAGGAGCCACCCCATGAGCGCCCAGCCGATCACTCCAGACGTACCTCCGGATCACGTCACCATCGAGATTGATGGCAAGCAGGCGTTTGCGCCGAAGGGGTCGATGATCATCCAGGCAGCTGATCGCCTTGGGATCTCGATTCCGCGTTTTTGCTATCACGAGAAACTGGCGATCGCAGCCAATTGCCGCATGTGCATGGTCGAGGTCGAGATGGGTGGCCGGCCGATGCCCAAGCCGCAGCCGGCTTGTGCGACGCCTGTGGCCGACGGAATGAAAATTCAAACCCAGTCACAGCGAGCGCTTTCGGCGCAGCGCAACGTGATGGAGTTCCTGCTGATCAATCATCAGCTGGATTGCCCGATTTGCGACCAGGGCGGCGAATGCGAGTTGCAGGATCTTTC
>NZ_JBAWHJ010000425.1:0-5626 GCF_049593775.1 Dokdonella sp.
GCCGATGGCCCTGACTATTGCGGAACAGTCGAGCTGGCGACATTGGAGCTGCCGGGCGACCTCTTCGGGCGTATCGATCAGGACGTCGAAATGCTGCAGGCAGGATTCACCGGCGGCCTGAAGAAGCGACGGCGCAATGTGAACAAGGGCAGTTTCGGACACGTGCTGGTCGTAGGTGGCGATGAGCGCATGGCCGGGGCGGTCCGACTGGCTGGCGAAGCCGCCTTGCGCAGCGGAGCCGGTCTGGTCAGCATCGCGACACGAGCCAGCAACGCATTTGCGATCAATTCGGCACGACCGGAATTGATGGTGCAAGGAGTCGATGGTCCGCAATCCATCGCGCCAATGCTCGAACGTGCGAGCGTCGTGGCCCTTGGTCCCGGGCTGGGCCAGGGTGCGTGGGGACATGCGCTGTGGGACAGCACCGTGCGTGCCGGGAAACCGCTGGTGCTCGACGCCGATGGGCTCAATTTGCTGGCGGCCTATCCGTACCCGCTTCGTGCCCCTTGCGTCCTGACGCCGCATCCAGGGGAAGCCGCAAGGCTGCTTGGGTGTGATGTTGCGAGAATACAGTCGGATCGTTTTGCAGCGGCCCGTGAGCTCGCCGCCCGCTATTCGGCCATCGTCGTTCTGAAGGGCACGGGCAGCCTGATCTCGAATGCCCAGGGGCGGCTGGCGTTGTGCCCGTTCGGCAATCCCGGCATGGCCAGCGCCGGCATGGGAGACGTCCTGACAGGCGTTATCGCCGGCCTGCTGGCGCAGGGTCTGGATGCCTGGGACGCGGCTTGCCTCGGTGTACTTGCACATGCGCAGGCGGGCGACCGCGCGGCTGGGGAGTTTCCGCGTGGGCTAGTGGCCAGCGATCTCCTCCAGCCTTTGCGGGTGTATTTGAATGGTGCATCGGAATGAATGCCGAAATGCAATGGAAGAACATCGACGAGGCCGGGCTTGTCGATATCGCGAAGGCATGTGCATCGACAATAGGGAAAAGTGGCGTGGTCTTCCTTGATGGCGATCTTGGCGTTGGCAAGACCACATTCGCGCGTGCGCTCATCGCTGCCCTGGGAGTTGGCGAGCGCATCAAGAGCCCTACCTATAGTCTGGTGGAGAGCTATCAGGCCGGGAACTTGCGCGTGCATCACCTGGATCTGTACCGGATTGCCGATGCAGAGGAGCTGGAATGGCTGGGGCTTCCCGATCTGCTCCAGGGCGACATGCTGATGCTGGTCGAGTGGCCGCAGCGGGCCCTGGCTGCCTTGCCGGCAGCGGACCTGAAACTGAACCTCCTGCATGCCGGAGACCGGCGTGATCTTGTCCTCGAGGCGGCGTCGCAAAGTGGCAGGACGTGGATGGCAGCGGCAGCCTTGAGGTTGGGCCGATCCCGCCCTGATACTTGATGTTGTTCATAGAAACATCACGCATATTATGGATTTACAAAGGAAAAGACTTGAAATCCTTGGGTGTTTTGGGATTGAATGCACAACCATGGACGTTCGTGCGCCAGTATTGATCCGGATTGCAGCCGCTTGCGCCTTGCTCATGGGGGCGCTATTGCCTGCCCATGCGGCGGAAATCAAGGCCTTGCGCATTTGGGCCGGGCCCGAATACACCCGCGCGGTTTTCGACGTATCCGGCCCACTCGAGTACCGGATCTTCGATCTCGACGGACCCGACCGTCTGGTGCTTGATATTGAATCCAGCTCCTTCGCCGCCGATTTCGAGGCCGCAGAAGCGGCGGGATTGCTCAAGACCGTACGCAGTGGCAAGCAGGGCAAGTCTGATCTTCGCGTCGTGTTCGATCTCGATGAGGGCGTTCGTCCCAAGAGTTTCCTGCTTCCGCCGGCTGAAAAATTCGGCTATCGACTGGTTCTCGACCTGTATCCCAAGACGCGGGTCGAGCCGGTGAAAACGGTCGAGGCCGTCTTGCCACCTGGCACCTCACGAAACGTCATCGTGACCATCGACGCCGGCCACGGCGGCGAGGATCCCGGTTCGATAGGTGCAACCGGCAGCCGCGAGAAAGTCATCACCCTCGCGGTGGCGCGTGAACTCAAGCGCGTCATCGACAAGGAGCCAGGCATGACCGCCATGCTGACTCGTGATGGTGACTACTTCATTCCGCACAAGCAGCGCTACCAGAAGGCCCGCGACGCGAAGGCCGACCTTTTCATTTCGGTACATGCCGATGCATTCACCAAGAGCTCGGCCAGAGGCAGCTCGGTGTGGGTATTGTCGCCGCGTGGGGCAACCAGTGAAGCAGCGCGTTGGCTCGCTGACAGCGAGAACAGGGCTGATCTCGTGGGCGGGGTATCCCTGGATTCGCGCGACGATACGCTCGCGGCGGTTCTGCTCGATCTCTCGCAGGGCGCGACCATGGAGGCCAGCAGCGCCGTCGCTCATCAGGTGCACGCATCCATGAGCCGGGTCGGGCCCACCCACAAGAACCATGTCGAACGGGCCAACTTCGTTGTGCTGCGCTCGCCGGACGTCCCATCGATTCTGGTCGAAACGGCATTCATATCGAATCCGGCAGAGGAACGCCGCCTCAATGATCCGGCTGAACGATCCAAGCTCGCCGAGGCCATCCTTGACGGCGTGCGCAATTACTTCCGCTCGACCCCTCCGCCAGGTACCTGGTTTGCGCTTGAGGAGAATCGCGCGAAGGCAAGCCGCCACGTCGTATCAAGCGGTGAATCCCTCAGCGTGATCGCGGCGCGACATGGCACCTCGGTGGCGGCACTGCGCAGCGTCAACAAGCTCACCCGCGACCAGGTGCGCGTTGGCGACGTACTGGAAATCCCGCAGGGCTGAGGCAGAGGGAAAACCGGGCCGGTTTTCCCGGATCGCTGAGGCCACGGTTGGTGTGAAATTTCCGCAAGCGGTTCACTCGGCGCAATCCCCTGCAACCATGCGGGCTGGTCGAACTGGATTGATCCGCTATCATCGGAGATTGTCCCGATCTCCCGAATCCGCATGCCACGCATCCATCCCTTGCCATCCGAGCTGGTCAATCAGATTGCAGCGGGTGAAGTCATCGAGCGTCCGGCATCGGTCGTAAAGGAACTGGTCGAGAACAGTCTGGATGCCGGTGCGCGGCGCATCGAGATTGATATCGAGGAAGGTGGCGCTCGACTGATCCGGGTTCGTGACAACGGCATGGGGATCGATTCGGAAGACCTGGCCCTGGCTGTATCGGCGCATGCAACCAGCAAGATTTCCAGTTTCGAGGATCTTGAAAGTGTTGGAACGCTGGGCTTTCGAGGTGAGGCCTTGCCGTCCATCGCATCCGTATCGCGTTTCACCCTGACTTCCCGCACACCCGACGCCGAAGCGGCATTCCGCATCGAAGTGGACGGTGGCAAGCCGCATACCCGGCGTCCGGCGCAGCATGCGGTTGGATCGAGCGTGGAGGTGCGCGACCTTTTTTACAACATCCCCGCCCGACGGAAATTCCTGCGCGCAGAGCGCACCGAATTCAATCATATCGATGACCTCGTCAAGTCGATCGCGCTGGCCAATCCCGGCGTCGAGTTTCGGCTTGGTAACAATGGAAAGATTGTGCGTTTGTACAAGCCGCTGAAGGAAGCCGGTGAAGCAGCGCGTCGGGTCTCCGATGTGCTCGGCGACGAGTTCGTGGCCAATTGTCTTCGTGTCGAGCACAGCGGTGCCGGCATGAGCCTGAAGGGATGGGTCGGGCTTCCGACCGCGTCTCGTTCACAGGCGGATCAGCAGTACTTTCACGTCAATGGTCGCCTGGTGCGCGATCGCGTGGTGAGTCACGCTGTCCGCCAGGCCTACGCCGACGTGCTCTTCCATGGGCGTCACCCGGCGTTCGTGTTGTTCCTTGAGCTGGATCCGAGGGGTGTGGACGTCAATGTGCACCCGGCCAAAAGCGAAGTGCGATTCAGGGAATCCCGTCTGATCCACGAATTTCTCTACCGCAGTCTTCACGAGGCATTGGCAGAGGCGCGCGCCGGTTCGACACTGCCTGCGGAAGGCATCCAGGCTGCAAACCAGCCCGGTCTGGCCTCGCGACTCCCGTTCCAGCAGCAGTCCGGACTTCGCCTGGGCGTTGGTGAGCCATTGGCCGAGTATGCTGCCGTGCTCGGTACCCAAGGCAACTCTGGTCAGCGGGTGTTCGATACGGGCGCGAATGCACCTGGCCAGCTCATGCAGGAACCTGAGGCCGATATTCCACCGCTGGGCTTTGCCATTGCGCAACTGCATGGTGTGTTCGTGCTTGCGCAAAATGCGCAGGGACTGATCCTGGTCGACATGCATGCGGCGCATGAACGCATCACCTACGAGCGCCTCAAGCGGGCCCAGGAAGGTGAAGGTATTCGTTCACAATTATTGCTCGTGCCCCAGTCGATGGCAGTGAGCGAGCGCGAAGCGGCAATTGTCGAGGAGCAAGGTGCGCGATTCGACGAGCTGGGCTTCGAGATCAGTCGCAGTGGGCCGCAAGCCATCACCGTGCGCAGGGTGCCCAACTTGCTGGCGTCTGGTGACGTCGCACAACTGGTTCGCGATGTCATTGCCGATTTCGCAACGCATGGATCTTCGCGGCGGGTCGAGGAAGCGGGCAATGAACTGCTGTCGACCATGGCCTGCCATGGTTCGGTACGAGCCAATCGGCGCTTGAGTTTGCCTGAAATGGACGCACTCCTTCGTGATATGGAAGCGACAGAACGATCAGGCCAGTGCAATCATGGCCGCCCCACCTGGGTACAACTGACCATGCCGGAACTGGATCGCCTGTTCCTGCGTGGTCGCTGAACCCGCAGTCACTCGAAAAGGACCCAAACCCATGCTGCTGACTCCACTCCTGCTCGCCGCAAGCCTCTCCGGGATCGAAGTTGCTTCGGCTCACGCGAAGGAACCGTACACCGTGGAAATCGAAGAGTGGCGCGCGCAACGCCTTGAGCGACTCACGTCAGCAACCGGCTGGCTTTCCCTGGTCGGGCTCGACTGGCTCAAGCCTGGCGTCAATACGATAGGAAGTGCCAAGGACAACGACATCATCATCGCGACTGCGCCAAAGCACCTGGGCAAGATCGAGTGGAAAGGGGACGAGGTGACCGTGGCATTAAACCCCGGATCGAACGCCACGATCGACGGTGATTCTGTTGTTGCCGGGATTCTCCTGGATGACTCGCATGAGAAGCCGACTACGGTGGCGTTCGGCAGTACCAGTTTCTACCTGATCGAGCGCGCTGGTGGAAAGAAGGGATTGAGAGTCAAGGACGCCAAGGCAGAGACACGAACCGGATTCCTTGGGCTGGACAACTATCCCATTGATCCATCCTGGCGCATCGAAGCGAAGTGGATCGCTTTCGACCCACCCCGTGTAATGGAAATTCCCAACGTAATCGGGACCGTGGATTCGATGACGGTGCCAGGCAAGGCGGTATTTGAACGCGACGGCCAGACATACGAGTTGCTGCCGGTGTTCGAAACCGAAGCGGCGACCGAACTGTTCTACATAATCGCCGACAAGACCACTGGCAAGGAAACCTACGGAGCAGGGCGATTCTTCTATTACGAATTGCCCGTGGACGGAAAAGTCGTGCTCGATTTCAACAAAGCCTACAACCCGCCGTGCGCGTTCACGCCTTTTGCGAACTGT
>NZ_JBAWHJ010000426.1:0-7044 GCF_049593775.1 Dokdonella sp.
AATGAAGCCTGATATCCATCCCAAGTACAAGCCGGTCGTCTTCCAGGACCTGTCCAGCGATTTCGCTTTTCTGACCCAGTCGACCATGTCGGGCAAGGAAACCGTGAAGTGGACGGACGGCAACGAATATCCGCTCGTTAAGATCGATATCTCCAGCCATTCGCATCCGTTCTACACGGGCAAGCAGAAGGCTGTGGACGCCGGTGGCCGCGTCGACAAGTTCCGTCGCCGTTACGCCAAGTAAGCGAATCACGCTTTCCAGCGGGAAAAACGCCGGCCCTGTGCCGGCGTTTGCGTTTGCCAGCCTGCAACTTGCCAGACAGGACCGCCTGACGCGTTGTGCTATGCAATAATTGGCACTGGATTCGGGCGCGTATGTTGATTTCCCAAGCGTGTCCGCGGCCTGTCGCCAATCAATCCCAGCCAACATCAGGTTCGGGCCAGCAACAACGGTCCGGATCCCGCCACAAGGAGTCCGTCGTGTCCGACCAATCAGTCAAACTCACCGATACCGCCAACGATCGCAGCACTACATTGCCGGTGGTGACCGGCACGCTGGGTGACCCTGCGCTCGATATCGGCAAGCTCAAGAAAGACACCGGATACTTCACCTACGATCCCGGATTCGTTTCCACTGCGAGCACGCGCAGTGCCATCACCTATATTGATGGTGACAAGGGTGTATTGCTGTATCGCGGGTATCCGATCGAGCAACTCGCCAAGCACTCGAGCTTCCTCGAGACGTCATACCTGCTGATCAACGGCGAACTGCCGAACAAGGACGAGTTCAGCAAGTTCGAGCATGAAGTCACGCATCACACGATGATGCACGAGTCGCAGAAGAACTTTCTCAACGGTTTCCGCTACGACGCGCACCCGATGGCCATGTTGTGCGCCTCGGTGGCCGGCATGTCGGCGTTCTACCACGACACGCTGGACATGGAAGACCCCGAGCAGCGCCGTCTGGCGGCGATCCGCCTGATCGCAAAGGTGCCCACCATCGCAGCTGCGGCCTATCGATCATCGGTGGGTTGGCCGGTTCGCTATCCGCGCAACAATCTCGAGTACGTGACCCGCTTCCTGCACATGATGTTCGAAGTACCGAGCGAGCCGCTGGAAATGAATCCTGTTGTGGCCAAGGCGCTGGATCTGCTGTTTATCCTGCATGCCGACCATGAGCAGAATGCGTCGACGTCGACCGTGCGTCTGGTTGGCTCCACCGGTGCAAACCCCTATGCCTGCGTGTCCGCCGGCATCGCGGCGCTTTGGGGCCCTGCGCACGGAGGAGCCAACGAAGCCGTGTTGTCGATGCTGACCGACATTGGCGATGCAAAGAACGTGGCATCCGCAGTGGCCAAGGCCAAGGACAAGGATTCCGGTTTCCGCCTGATGGGCTTTGGCCATCGCGTCTACAAGAATTTTGATCCGCGTGCGACGATCATCCGCGAGATGACGCACAAGGTGCTGGCAGATCTCAACATCAAGGATCCGCTGCTCGACGTGGCCCTGGCCCTCGAGGAGGTAGCGTTGAAGGATTCCTATTTCGTCGAGCGCAAGCTGTATCCGAATGTCGATTTCTATTCGGGCCTTATTTACAAGGCGCTGAAGATTCCGACCGAAATGTTCACCGTGATGTTTGCGATCGCACGAACCTCCGGCTGGGTTGCGCACTGGCTGGAACAGCAAGGCACGCCGGATGCCAAGATCGGGCGTCCGCGCCAGGTTTACACCGGCTCGGTTGAGCGTGACTACGTGGATCTTTCCAAGCGCTGATCAGTGCTGCTTCAGGGTTTCAGCAATTCGAGCAGCCGGTTGATGCCGGCCCTCTGCATGGGGCGCTCGGAGATCCGGTCCAGCGGGGCCTGGCGCAGACCATCCAATGGAAAGATGGTCAGGTCGACTACGACCTCGCCTGCCGAAAACAGCACGACCGGAAGCGCCTGTTCGACATTGCCGCCGAAGCGCAAGCGCCTGTCCTGGAGCTCGTACGGAATGCCGTGGTCGAGGAGAAAGCGGATCGCCTGCTCTGCGTTCTCGCTGAATACGTGCAGACAGATTGCCGAATGTTCGTCAGCGGTTCCCTCCAGCACGGCGCCTACCAGCCGAGGCTGGAACCGATCGAGGAATCGCATGGCCTCTACCGCTGCATCACGCAGGCGCACCAGAGCGCCGGGCTGCGACGCCGCCTGAAACAGGCGTTGATGCTCGCGCAGCGCGGTTTCGATCTCAACGTTGCGCGGCAGGGGCACCTGCTCGCCGAAACCAAGCAACTGTGCTGCCTTGAGTTTGGCTGTGTGATAGTCACGCATGCCCTGTTCGGCAATCATGCGCGCCGCTTCGACAGCTATGCGCCTGCGGACTTCGGCGGAGTTGCCGCGATCGGACCGGGACATCAGAAGACGTCGTAGGCCTCGCGTTGCTCGTCTTCCTGATGGTCTGGTCGTGCGGCCAGTTGGGTAACGTCCTCTGTCTTGAAGTACTCGACGATCGAATCGGGGTCGCCGGCTGGCGCAAGCAATCCGCTGCTCTTGTCGACGCGTGCGGTGGTGATGCCTGGCGGCATGTCGAATGGCTGCTCCTCCATGTCCGCCAGTGCGGCGCGCATGAATCCAATCCAGATCGGCAAGGCGGACCTCGATCCGAACTCGCGACTACCAAGCGAGCTGAAATCATCAAAGCCAACCCAGGCTGTAGCGACCATGCGCGAATTGAACCCGGAGAACCACGCGTCGCGATATTCGTTGGTGGTGCCTGTCTTCCCGGCCAGATCGCCGCGCTTGAGTACCATCGCGCCGGAACCGGTGCCGCGGCGGACGACATCGCGCATCAGGGAGGTGACGAGGTAGGCATTGCGAGCATCAATCACGCGCGGTGCCAGTCTCGGCTCGCCCGCTACGGCTGGTGTCGCTGTCGAAGCATTTGCCGTTGTGATCGGCGCGAAAGATGCCGAGCCCTCAGCGGCGAGGCTCGCGCGCTCCTGCTCCTCTTCAAGCAGTCGCTGCGGACAGTCACGACATGCGCGAACCGGATTGGCGGTGTAGATGACCTGCCCGTCCCGGTCTGCAATCTGGACGATCAGGTACGGATCAACAAGAAAGCCGCCATTGGAAAGCACGGCATAGCCGCGTGCCATCGCCAGCGGAGAGACCGCAGCCGTGCCCAGCGCCATCGAAAGATTCTCGGGGACCTGCTGTGCGGTAAAGCCAAACCGGGTGACGTATTCGTGCGCGTAGCGGACACCGATGGCGTCGAGCAGGCGAACCGAGACCAGGTTCTTGGATCGCACCAGGGCCTCGCGCAATCGAATGGGGCCATCGAACTTTCCGTCGTCATTTGACGGTGTCCACAGGCCGTTGGGTCGGGAGACATCTGGAAAGACCAGAGGCGCATCATTGATGACTGATGCGGGTGTGAAGCCGTGATCCATGGCTGCCGAATAGATAAACGGCTTGAAGCTCGATCCGGCCGAGCGGCTCGACTGGGTTGCGCGGTTGAACTTGCTGCGCGAGAAATTGAAGCCGCCTATAAGCGCCCTGATGGCGCCGTCCTCGGGCGACAATCCGACCATCGCGCCTTGTACGGAGGGTATCTGCGCGAGTCGCCAGTTGCCCTCATCGTCGAGTGAGACGCGCACGATATCTCCGGCATTGAGGACCTCGTCGACCCGTTTTGGAGCGGGGCCTCGGCGACTGTCGTCAATGTACGGGCGCGCCCACGCCACGGCTTCAAGGTCGAGCAACACCACCTGCCCGTCACCGATTTGCACCTGCGCATCATCAGCCCCGGCTTCGGAGACTATGCCCGGTATCAGGCCGTTGACCGTGCGGTAGCCGTCGATTTCCTCGATCAGGCTTTCGGGCGTGGCGCCGGCAGCAACCTCAGAGTGCGCCTCGGCACCGCGAAAACCGTGGCGCCTGTCGTAGTCGATCAGCGAGTCGCGCAATGCCTTGTTGGCTGCTTCCTGATCCGCCGAAACAATCGAGGTTTGAATGACATAGCCATTGTTGAGCGCATCGTTGCCAAGTCGCTCGATGGCTTCCTGTCGCACCAGTTCTGCGACGTATGGGGCGTCGATTTCGATCGGTGGTTCATGCGCGAAGGATTGATCGTCCTCGGCCATGGCCTGATCGTAGATGGCCTTGTCGATGTGGCCGAGGTCAAGCATGCGGCCAAGCACGTAGGCTCGACGCAGCATGGCTCTGGGCATGTTGTTGATGGGGTTGCCGGTGGACGGAAACTTCGGCAATGAAGCCAGCATTGCGCATTCCGCCTGGGTCAGCTGGTCAAGTGTCTTGCCGTAGTAGAACTCTGCCGCGGCTGCAATGCCGTAGGCCCGGTTGCCGAAGAAGCTCTTGTTCAGGTACAGCGCGAGGATGTCGTCCTTGCTCAGGGCGCTCTCGATGCGGAAGGCGAGAAAAATCTCCGACAGCTTGCGGGTATACGTCACTTCCGGGCTCAGGAAGAACTGGCGAGCCACTTGCTGTGTGATCGTGCTGCCTCCCGCCACATGCTTGCTGCCGGTCGTGGTGACCAGCCAGACCGCACGCAGGATGCCTCCAATGTCGATGCCCGGATGCGTGTAGAAATCCGCGTCCTCGGCTGAGAGAACGGCGTATTTGAGCCGATCCGGCACCTGGCTCATGTCGATCGGGATGCGGCGGGTCTCGCCGAAAGTCGCCATCAGCTTGCCGTCAGAAGAGAGCACCTTGAGTGGTACCTGCAACTGGACATCCTTGAGGGTCTCGACCGACGGCAGGCGTGGCGAAATCAGCCAATAGGCTATGCCGATTGCCAGGCCGCCGAAGATGACGCCGGCCAATCCGAGGTAGGCGGCGTAGCGGACAACGCGAAGAAAGATTCTCATGCAGCTGATGCGACTTGTGATGGCATTCAAGGAAGGATTCTGGTGCAAGCGACAGAGTATAGGTGCAATGGGGTTTCCGGGGAGCGTCAGCAACCGGATGTTGAAACTCTATTCATGAATGAGCAATTGGGCGCTCGGATCGGCTCTGGAGACAGATTTGCCCTGCGGCAAGCGACGTTCCTGGCCGATATTTGCGCGTTTGCGGGGTTGTCCCGAGCGATTCCTGACGGTCTGCGCGGGGATCAGAGGCCCAAAATGGTCAAATTCTGTCAGTTTTCGCGACGGGATCGACTATTTGAGCTCTCCCTGTTGCCAATTGGTTAAGTTTTAGATTTAATGTGAAAACACATGTTTCGCTCGTAAGGGCGCGTGGCAAGGGGAAAAAGTAGTGGGACTCTTCACTCCTAAGGCACCGGTTCTGATCGGAGTCGACATCAGTTCAACAGCCGTCAAGCTGTTGCAACTGGGTCAGGCTGGCGGTCGGTATCGCGTTGAGCACTACGCCGTCGAGCCATTGCCGCCGAACGCCGTAGTCGAAAAGAATATCGTCGAGGTCGAGGCAGTAGGTGATGCAATCCGCCGCGCGCTGAGCAGATCCGGGACCAAGACCCGGTTTGCCGCCGCCGCTGTGGCTGGCTCGGCCGTGATTACCAAGATCGTTCCGATGCCCGCCGACCTGTCCGAGGAGGACATGGAGGCGCAAATCCAGATCGAGGCCAACCAGTACATCCCGTATCCAATCGAGGAAGTCAGTCTCGATTTCGAGGTGCTGGGGCCGGTCAAGGACAACCCGGACATGGTCAATGTCCTGTTGGCCGCCTCGCGAACCGAAAATGTCGACTTGCGTGTCGCCGCGCTGGATCTCGGCGGATTGGGCGCGAAGACGATGGACGTCGAAGCGTTCGCGATGGAAAACGCTTTCCGCCTGATAGCCGATCAGTTGTCCGTGCCCAAGGAAGCGGTGGTAGCCGTCATTGATGTCGGCGCGACCATGACGACGCTGATCGTGCTGCGCAATCAGCGCACGATCTATTCGCGCGAACAGGTATTCGGCGGCAAGCAATTGACCGATGAGGTCATGCGCCGCTATGGACTGAGCTACGAAGAAGCCGGACTGGCCAAACGCCAGGGTGGACTACCGGAATCCTACGAAATCGAAGTTCTCGAGCCGTTCAAGGAGGCCATGGTCCAGCAGATCAGCCGCCTTTTGCAGTTCTTCTTCGCTGGCAGTGAGTACAGTCGTGTCGACCAGATCGTGCTCGCAGGTGGTTGCGCCTCGATCACTGGCGTGGCCGACATGGTCGAAGAGCAGCTTGGGGTGCCCTGCGCTGTCGCAAATCCGCTCGCCAACATGTCGCTTTCATCGCGCGTGCAGGCGCAGACCCTCGCTCAGGATGCTCCGGCATTGATGATCGCGTGCGGTCTGGCGATGAGGAGTTTCGACTGATGGCTAGAATCAACCTATTGCCCTGGCGAGCCGAACGCCGCAAGCAGCGTGAACGCGAGTTCTACATGATGCTGCTGGCTACTGCCGTTGTCGCAGTGTTCCTGTTCCTCTGCGCCTCCTGGTGGATGGGCCAGCGCATCGACAACCAGGGGCAGCGCAACACCTATCTCGAGAAACAGATCAAGCAGCTCGACGAACAGATCGAGACGATCAAGAACCTCGAGCGGGTCCGGTCACAGTTGCTGGCGCGAAAGGAGATCATTGAGGATCTTCAATCGAACCGCTCGCAGATGGTGCATCTGTTCGACCAGATGTCGAAAACCGTGCCGGAAGGCCTGCGCCTGACTTCATTGAAGCAGGCCGGCGACAAGCTCACGCTCGAGGGCGTGGCGGAGTCGAGTACACGGGTAGCTACCTATATGCGATCCCTGGAAGCGTCGCCGCAGCTCGGGCGCGCTGATCTGGCCAAGATCGAGAGTCGAGAAGGAGAGGCTGGCGTCGATCCGAAAATGCCCTATGTGTTCTCGCTTGCCGTGACGACAAAGAAGAATGCCGAGGCCGAGCAGGAAGGAGCAACCGACGGGGATACGCCAGACGCGGCGGCGACGGATGAAGCGGACGCAGCGAAGCCGGTCGATCTGGGCGCGCAGCTTGAAAGTGCCGCCACCCAATTGACTGCCAAGCCCGATCCGGCCGACAAGGCGGCAGCGGAGGCCAAGCCCGCGTCTACGCC
>NZ_JBAWHJ010000427.1:0-3918 GCF_049593775.1 Dokdonella sp.
CTTCAAGCCAGAGCGGTGTCTCTTCGATCACTGCCACGCTCAAGCTCAACTACGATTCGAATCGCGCGCTGACCGAAATACAGACACAGATCAGCGCGGTTTCCAACCAGTTGCCGCCGCAGGCCCAGCAACCGGTAATCACGGTGCAGGTCGGCCAGAGCACATCGGCGATGTACATCGGCTTCTACAGCGACACACTGCCGACCAACAACATCACCGACTACGTACTGCGCGTGGTAAAGCCACAACTGGATGCGCTGGATGGTGTGCAGGAGGCGCAGCTGATCGGCGGTCGCCAGTTTGCCTTGCGTGCCTGGCTCGATCCTGTTCGCATGGCCGCACAGGGAGTGACCGCTGCCGACGTGTCTCAGGCGCTGACGGCGAACAATTATCTTGCTGCTGTCGGTGCGACCAAGGGCAACGCGGTATCGGTGCCGCTGACCGCAGCGACCGATCTGCACTCGGTCGACGAATTCCGCAAGCTTGCGGTGAGATCCCAGGACGGCGCGGTGGTGCGTCTGGAAGACGTCGCCAACGTCGTGCTTGGTGCCGAAGACTATGACTCGTTCGTGGCCATCAATGGCACCCAGTCGGTGTTCATCGGCATCAATGCCGCGCCGGATGCGAACGTACTGGATGTTGCCGAGCGCGTGCGCCAGGTCTTTCCCGAGATCCAGAACCAGTTGCCGACCGGACTGTCCGGGCAGATCGCCTTTGATGCGACCGACTTCATTACCACCTCGATCGACGAAGTCATCACGACCCTGATCGAAGCACTGGTCATCGTGACTCTGGTGATCTTCCTGTTCATGGGCAGTGTTCGTGCGGTGATGATTCCGGTCATCGCAATGCCGTTGTCGCTGATCGGTGCGTTCTTCGTGATGCTGATGCTGGGCTACACCATCAACCTCATCACCTTGCTTGCACTGGTGCTGGCAATCGGACTTGTCGTTGACGATGCCATCATCGTGGTCGAAAACGTCGACCGCCACATCACCGAGGAGGGCAAGACACCTCTCCAGGCTGCGCTGATCGCCGCGCGTGAGCTGACCGGTCCGATTTTCGCCATGACCATCGTGCTGATTGCCGTCTATGTGCCGATCGGATTCCAGGGTGGCCTGACCGGCGCCTTGTTCACCGAGTTCGCATTCACCCTGGCCGGTGCAGTCACGGTTTCGGCAATCATCGCCTTGTGCCTGAGCCCGATGATGTGCTCGCGCTTTCTCAAGCCGAATCATGAAGGCAGCCGTTTCGTTGCCTTCATCGATCGCCAGTTCGATCGCCTGCATTCGGGCTACCAGCGTCGCCTGCACGGTGCCCTGGAGACCCGAATCGTACTCATCGTGATGGGCCTGATGGTCTTTGGCGGCACCGTGTTCCTGTTCATGAATTCGCAGTCGGAACTGGCCCCTCAGGAAGACCAGGGCATCGTCATCGGCGTCGCCACCGCAGCACCGAATACGGCGCCGGCCCAGATCAAGAAAGTCATGGCGCAGATGCAGGCCATTACCGAAACCATTCCCGAGGTCAAGCAGACCTTCCAGTTCACCGGCTTCGCAGGCCCGAACTCGGTGTTGACTGGTGCAAAGCTGGTGCCGTGGAGCGAACGCTCGCGCAATGCGCACGAGATCCAGCAGGAGTTGCAGCAAAAATGGGGTTCGATGGCATCGACCAATGCCTTTGCCTTCCAGTTCCCCTCCTTGCCGGGTGCGCAAGGGCAGCCGGTCGAGGTGGTGATGTCCACCACCGAGCCATTCGACAATCTCTACGAGGTTTCGAAGAACGTGCTCGACAAGCTCAAGAGCAGCGGCAAGTTCTACTTCGTCGACATGAATCTCAAGATCGACAAGCCGCAGGCCACACTCGAAGTCGACCGCGACATGATTACCGCGCTCGGCCTGACCCAGCAGGACGTGGGCTCGTCGCTTGGCGCCGCGCTGGGTGGCGGGTACGTGAACTACTTCTCGATTGGCGGGCGCTCGTATCGCGTCATCCCGCAGGTATTGCAGAAAGACCGGCTCAACCCCGACCAGGTACTCGACTACTACATCCGCACAGGCGATGGCTCGCTGGTTCAGGCGTCTACCGTCGCCAGCATCAAGGACTCGGTGGTGCCGCAATCGCTGACCCGCTTCCAGCAGCTCAATGCAGTCACCTTCTCGGGTGTCCCTGCGGTCACCCAGGGCGAGGGCATCGAACTGGTGCGCAACACGATTCGCGACATCGCGCCGGCGGGCTACCAGATCGACTACAGCGGCCAGGCTCGCCAGTACATGGCCGAGACAGGAGGCTTCGCACTGACCCTGCTTTTTGCCGTGATCATCGTCTACCTGGCCCTGGCGGCGCAGTTCAACAGCCTGCGTGACCCGATCGTCATCCTCGTATCGGTACCCATGGCCATGTTCGGCGCGATGATCTTCATCAACCTGCTGCCCGGCTTCGTCGGCATGGGCGCCATTTCCTATCGATGGGCGACCTCGCTCAACATCTACACCCAGGTCGGACTGGTTACCCTGATGGGCCTGATTTCCAAGCACGGCATCCTTATCGTGGAGTTCGCCAACGAGTTGCAGCGCGCGGGCAAGACCAAGCGCGAGGCGATCGAGCAGGCATCAGCGACACGTCTGCGTCCGATCCTGATGACCACTGCAGCGATGGTGCTCGGTGTGATGCCCCTGGTGGTCGCGACCGGTGCCGGTGCGGCTGGACGCTTCAACATGGGACTGGTCATCACCACGGGCCTGACCATCGGCACGATGTTCACCCTGTTCGTGGTGCCGGCGTTCTATCTGCTGCTGGCCCAGGATCACCATGGCGAATCGATCAAGCGTCTCGAGGACGATGAGCCGCCCTTGCAAGCCGCGCACTGAACGACCCGGGCACATCGCCGGTTGACCCGGGTCCTTTTCGAAACTCGATGAAAAGTTCGGCTAGGCGGCGATGCGTCGATAGAATGACGGCATGAACAGAACCGTCCACGACTCCTCGCTCGGCAAGAACGTAGCGGGGAGTGCCCATTACGATCCCTCGTTGCTGTTTCCCATTGCGCGCGCAACGGGACGCGAAGCGCTAGGCACGGGTGGCGCATTGCCGTTCGACGGCGTGGATATCTGGAATGCCTACGAACTGTCCTGGCTCGATGGGCGCGGCAAGCCCTGCGTGGCAATCGGAGAGTTGCGGGTGCCGGCCCGTTCGCCGAGCCTGATCGAATCGAAATCCCTCAAGCTTTATCTCAACAGCTTCAATCAGCATCGCTGCGAGTCGATGGAAGACTTTCGTCTGATCCTGGTACGGGACCTGTCTGCCGCCGCTGGCGCCGCGATCGAAGTTCGGCTGAACGTGCTTTTCGATCCGGCGGTCGCTTCGCTGAACACCCTGGATGGCGAATGCATCGATACCCTGGCCATTGACGTCGACGACTACGGCCCGCCCAATTCCGCCTACCTCACGACCGGCGATGACCTGGTAGAGGAATCACTGGTCTCGCACCTGCTCAAGTCGAATTGTCCTGTCACCGGTCAGCCCGACTGGGCCAGCGTGCAGATTTCATATTCCGGCCCGGCAATGAATCGCGAAGGGCTGCTGCGCTACCTGGTTTCGTTCCGCAACCACGACGATTTCCACGAACAATGCGTCGAGCGGATTCATGTCGACTTGCTCGAGCGCTGCTCGCCGCGATGGCTGACCGTACAGGCCCGCTATACCCGTCGCGGAGGACTCGACATCAATCCCTGGCGAAGCAATCGAAAGGAAGGCGCTGCAGACAATCCGCGTCTGCCCCGACAATGAGCGGCGCACCGCGCTGATTGAATCGCGGATAACCGGCGTCCGCATCCGGGTACGCAAAAAACGTTTTATTAACAGGGCTCCGGTGTACCTTGGGCGCTTGCCCCACCTCGGAGATGATCCGCCATGTCC
>NZ_JBAWHJ010000428.1:0-2266 GCF_049593775.1 Dokdonella sp.
GTCCAGGCAATGGCCGCGACCAATGCACGCGAGATCGAAGCGAATGGTCTGGATCCCGTCTACCCGATCGAGCAAATGCGCGCCTGGGGATACGAGCCAGCCGAAGCCGTGGACCCCAGCGTACTCGCAACCTTGCTCACGCTCGAAGGCAGCAAGGGCAGCGAGGACTGGCTGACGTTCCATAACTTCTATGTCATTTCGCGCTACAACCGCAGCCCGCTCTATTCGATGGCGGTCTGGCAACTGTCGCAGGAAATCGCGCTCAACGTCGTCAGCAAGACGCCGTGATCTATCGGTGGTTTCTCATGGTGACGATCCTCTTGCTGGCAGCTTGCGCTTCTCGCAAGCCGCGCGAGGTACCGCCACCGGGGAAGTCGCCCGAAACATCGAGCTCACGATCGAGCGTGCCGGAAACCAGTCGACCGCAGTCGACTCGCTACAAGAACGCTCGTGACGGAGGGCCGGCAGCACCTGAAGTGGATGTCGACAAGCTCGTCGAGCCCGTGCCGAAGCGCGAGCCGAAATCACGCTACGGCAACAAGTCGCCCTATAGCGTCCTCGGCAAGACCTACACCGTCATGCCCGATTCGGAAGGTTATTCCGAGCGTGGTATAGCATCGTGGTATGGCAACAAGTTTCACGGCTACATGACATCAAGCCTTGAGCCCTATGACATGTACCAGTTCAGCGCTGCGCACAAGTCGTTGCCACTGCCCAGCTACGTGCGAGTGACCAATCTCGACAATGGCAAAAGCGTTATCGTGCGGGTCAATGATCGAGGTCCATTCCACGAAAGTCGCATCATCGACTTGTCCTACGCGGCTGCGGTGCGTATCGGTGTCTGGCCCAAGGGAACCGGACTGGTCGAGGTCCAGGCCATCGATCCGCAGCATCCCTCCGCGGAACCGCCGCCGTCTTCTGCTGTCACAGCTTCCCATGAAGACGCGCGCATCTTCCTGCAACTGGGTGCGTTCTCGGATCGTGCCAATGCTGAGCAGGTCGTGCAGAAGGTTGAACGGGCGGGAATCGGCAAGGTCCGGATTGTCACCACACGCATTGAAAACCGCGAGATGTATCGGGTGCGCCTCGGTCCGATCGCCTCGGTGGCGCAAGCTGATGCGATGGTCGAGCGTATCGAGGCCATGGGCCTGGGGACGCCCCGAGTCGCGATCGATGACTGATCTCCATCCCAGCCCGCAGCCCGTAGTTGCAACGAGTTACGCGTCATCTAATTTTAGGAGTTTGTCTTGCACATGAAGTTGTCGATTGCCGCCCTTCTGTTCGCATCTGCCTGTTGCGCGCCCTGTTCGATGGCGCAGACGCCGGCACTGCCGACGCCGAAGCCGAAAACTGCCATTCCTTCGGCTGCTCCAGCGCCAACGCCGCCACCACCCACGCTCGCAGCGAGCAGCTGGGTGCTGATGGATTATGCGACCGGCCAGGTACTGCTCGAAGGCAATGCCCAGGGACGCGTCGAACCCGCATCGATCACCAAGATCATGACCTCGTACGTCGTTTCAGCCGAACTTGAACATGGCAAGATCAATATTGACGATCCTGTGACCATCAGCGAGAACGCGTGGCGATCCGGTGGCGCCGGAACCGATGGTTCCACGAGCTTTCTTGCGCTGGACAGCCAGGTTCCGCTGAAGCAATTGCTTTACGGCATGATTATCCAGTCCGGCAATGATGCTGCCATAGCACTGGCTGAGCACACCGCAGGGTCCGAGCCGCTGTTTGCGGATTTGATGAACCAGTACGCCGCACAGCTGGGAATGACTGGTACTCACTATGTGGATGCCAGCGGTCTGCCCAATGACAACCACTACACCACGGCGCTTGATGTCGCCCTGCTTTCGCGTGCCCTGATTCGCGACTACCCGAATGAATACGAGATCTACAAGATCAAGGATTTCGAATGGAATGGCATCAAGCAACACAATCGCAACACGTTGCTTTGGCGGGATTCCTCGGTCGACGGCATCAAGACCGGGCATACGAACAACGCCGGATATTGCCTGGCAACCTCGGCACAGCGTGGTGATCAGAGGCTGATCGCGGTAGTCATGGGTGCTGCCAGTGAGAAGGCTCGCGCCGATGCGAATCAGGAACTGCTGAACTACGGATTCCGCTTCTTCGAAACGCACAAGCTCTACGAAGTTGGAAAGCCCCTGGCCACGCCTGAACTGTGGAAGGGAGAGTACGATACCGTCGAGCTCGGAGTCGCCGAAGATGTTCTCGTGACCCTGCCACGCGGCCGTTATGC
>NZ_JBAWHJ010000429.1:0-11465 GCF_049593775.1 Dokdonella sp.
GTCCATTTCAGCCCAATCGGCTGTCCTGCGCAAGTTGGGGGCGGATCATTTCCGCACAAGGAGCCTTGGCGGCAGATTTTTCGGATCGCGAGACCGGATTCACATCCTGACACGAACCATTCAGCGACATGCGCCCGGTTCCATGCATGTTCCGCGACTGGCGCCGTTTGACAGGGCAAACCCTCGCAGCCGCAGAATTCTGCCGCCAAGGCTCCGTCACCGCTGCTCACCGACGCCGCCTTCACGAGACCCCCATTGAATGACACATTCACAACCGCTTACCGATACTGTCTTTGAAAGCTTCGACCTGCATCCCAGCCTGCTGGCAGGTCTCAATGACACGGGATTCATCCGCTGCACGCCGATCCAGGCGCTGACCCTGCCGATTGCTCTTGAAGGCAAGGATATCGCCGGACAGGCCCAGACCGGCACCGGCAAGACCGCCGCATTTCTGGTGGCCGTGCTCAACCGGCTGCTGACCAAGCCAGCGCTGGTCGAACGCAAGACCGGCGACCCGCGTGCCGTGATCCTCGCTCCGACTCGCGAACTGGCGATCCAGATCGAAAAAGATTTCCGCAGCATCGGCCGACACACCGGCCTGACCTCAGCCCTGATTTACGGCGGTGTCGATTACGAGAAGCAGCGCGAGACACTCAAGAACGGTGTCGACATCGTCATAGCGACGCCCGGACGCATCATCGATTACCTGAAGCAGCACGTCGTATCGTTTCGTGCGGTCGATGTCTGCGTGCTCGACGAAGCCGATCGGATGTTCGATCTCGGCTTCATCAAGGACATCCGTTTCCTGCTTCGACGCATGCCGCCGCCGGCCGAACGCCAGGGCATGCTGTTCTCGGCAACCCTCAGCCACCGTGTGCTTGAGCTCGCCTACGAGCACATGAACAGCCCGGAGAAGCTCACCGCGGAAACCGAGAACGTGACCGCCGATCGAGTGCGCCAGGTGGTCTATTTCCCGGCGACCGAGGAAAAGATGCCGCTGCTGCTCAATCTGCTGAGCAAGCTCGAGGAGCAACGCAGCATCGTGTTCATCAACACCAAGGCGATGGCCGAGCGCGTCACGCGCGCGCTCGAACGCAATGGCTACCGGGTTGCAACCTTGTCCGGTGATGTTCCGCAAGCCAAGCGCGAGCGCCTGCTTGCACGCTTCCAGAAGGGTGATATCGAAATGCTCGTGGCCACCGATGTGGCTGCCCGCGGCCTGCACATTCCGGCTGTGTCGCACGTATTCAATTTTGACCTCCCGCAGGACGCGGAGGATTACGTGCATCGCATCGGACGCACGGCCCGCCTCGGTGCGGAAGGCGATGCGATCAGTTTCGCCTGCGATCTCTACGCCATGGGCCTGCCCGATATCGAGGCCTACATCGATCAGAAGATTCCTACAGCCCGGGTCGAGCCGGAACTGCTGGTCGTGCCGCCGCCGCGCGTGCGTGCGAAATCGGCTCAGTCCGATGAGGATGCTGCTGCCAACGCCGAGGATGACCTTCGCAACACGGCTGGAGCGCCGCCGAAAGAACAGAAGCCGCGTCATGCCGGCCCGCGAACAGCGCGGCCAGCAGATGCAGGCCGCAGCCGTGGCCCCCGACGCGAATCGTCTGCGCAACCGCCGGTTGCAGCAAGCGAGGTCGCCAGCCCGGTTCCAGCCACGAATGCATCGGTATCGGAGCAGTCTGGTGCGGATCCCGCCAAGAAGCGCAGGCGCCGCGGAGGTCGTGGTCGCAACCGCACCAAGACGGGCGAGCAGAACACGACTTCGGCAGAATCCGGATCCGGGAATGGCCAGGCCGAAACCGGCAAGAGCGAGCGCAAGCCACGTCGCGAACGTGCGCCGCGCGGCGACAATGGGCGACCGGCATCCGCTCCCGAGACGGGAACGGCTGCAGCTCCGCACAAGAAACAGGGTTTCTTCAATCGGATCGCGAGCTTCTTCGGCCGCCACTGACCCGATTGACAGTCCGCCCCCGAGGGAAGCGGCTCACGAACCGACCAAATGCCTGACGCGTGCACGATCGCGCCCGCGCCAGGCACTGTGTCGGTGGCCGATTTGATAAAGTCACCTCCGGATTCCTGCTGGAGCCACTCGCGGATGCTGAGTCGCCTGAACATGGCTGGTTGGACTGCCGGCAAGCGTGATCGCCTGTCGGAACGCGGAGCGTGGCTGAGTTTCGCCGCACTGGCCGTACTTCTGGTCTGGATACTGGCGCGCACGTTCTGGCTGCTGGTTCCGGGCGATGATGGCCTGGCTGGCGGCGCGCAGCGCGAATTCGCCGTGGCCAGCAGTGCCCCCACGATCTCGATAGGCAAGTGGCACCTGTTTGGTGATGCTCCTCAATATCTGAATTCGCGCCGCGATGCGCCGACGACCACCTTGAGCCTGAGCCTGCGCGGAACCCTCGCGGATGCCGATCCGCGAACCGGGATTGCAGTGATCACCGACGAGCAAGGTACCGAGCGTGCCTGGCGTGTCGGCGAGGAAATCACCCCCGGGGTCACCCTCGAAGAAGTCCATCCCGATCGCGTTGTCATCCTGCATGCGGGTGCGCAGGAAGTCCTGGCGTTGCAGCGCAATGAACCCTCGGGCCGGGTCCAGCCGATTCCGTCGGCCATGCGTGGCGGGGCCGTGCCGCGAAACACCGCGCCGGCCGTGAACAGTTCGGGCATTGCCAGTTTCGAGCCGCCGAATATCGCCCACGGCGCAATGGATTGGCAGAAGACCATGGAGAACGTCGGCGGCGGCAACGCTGTCGAGCTCGCGAAGAACGTGCGCATCGACCCGGTCATCGGCGACAACGGTATCTCGGGAGTTCGCGTTTCTGCAGCCAATGGCGACCCCGCCCTGGTGGCGCGGCTGGGCTTGCGTCCCAGCGATATCGTCACAGCGGTCAATGGCGTGCCGGTGGACTCGGTTGCCCGCGGCCAGCAAATTCTTGAAAGCCTGCGCAATGCCAGCAGCGTGCGCGTTACCGTGACCCGCGACGGCCAGCCTGCCGAGATTACCGTTCAACTGAAGTAGAGCAGGGTATGGATTGTCCGGGGGCGGGGAGTGGAGGCACACGTTTGGCGTCGGGCTTTGCTACGCTTGCGCGACCTGCCATGGTTCGGATGATGGAGTCGACTGCGACTTCCTGACCCACAGCAACAATTGAGCGAGAGTCTGATCCGATGAAGTGTGCCTTCCTGTCTCGAATGGTCCTGCTGACAGCGTGCCTGCTGGCGGTCACTGCCCACGCCCAGCCACAAGCGTCCACTGTCGCGGGCAACGCGGACGGTCGGCACACCCTGAACCTCAAGGATGCCGATATCCAGGCGCTGATCGCGACGGTATCGGAAATTACCGGAAAGAATTTCATCCTCGGCCCCAACGTGCAGGGCAAGGTCACGGTGATATCGGCCAAGCCGATGCTGCCGGATGAAATCTACGATGTGTTCCTGTCGGTGCTGCGCGTTCACGGCTATGCCGCAATCAACCAGGGCAGCATGATCAAGATCGTGCCGGAGGCGATGGCCCAGCAGGACGGCTCGGCGTCGCTGAACGGTGCCAAGGAGCATGCAACCGACGAGCTGATTACCCAGATCGTGCCGGTGAAGCACGTTTCGGCAAACGAGCTGATCCAGATCCTGCGCCCGCTGATGCCGCAAGGCGGCCAGCTGATCGCCCATGCGCCGTCAAACTCACTGGTCATATCCGATCGCGCCGGCAACGTGGCCCGGCTGGTCAATATCATCCGGCGCATCGATACGGTTTCCGATGCCGAGGTCGAGGTCATTCCGCTGGCGAATGCCAACGCGGCCGAAATGGCGCGTACGCTGACTTCGCTCGCCCAGGACAATGTCGCCCAGGCCAACGGTGAAGCACCACGCGTATTCGCCGATACGCGTACCAATTCCGTCTTGCTGGCGGGTGCCAAGAATGCGCGGCTCAAGATGCGCGCCCTGATCGCACACCTGGACACCCCGCTTGAGAATGGTGGCGATACCCAGGTGATCTACCTGCGCAACGCGAATGCGGCCGATCTCGTGCCGATCCTGCAGGGTGTTGCTGCAACGCTGACAGGAATTGCGCCCCCCACCGCCACACAGGGCGAGGCGAGTGGCACGGGCAATGCGTCGATCGCGACGATTCAGGCCCATGAGCAGACCAACTCGCTGGTTATCAGCGCGCCACCTGCCGTGTACCGTTCGCTGGCTTCGGTAGTGCGTCAGCTCGATGTGCGTCGAGCCCAGGTCCTGATCGAAGCGATCATCGCCGAAGTATCCGATTCCACCGCCACCGAGCTCGGCGTGCAATGGTTCACGGCCCCGCAAAACGGAAAGGGCACCATCGGTGAGGGTGTCATCGGTGGAACCAACTACGTCGGTCCGAATGGCAATTCCAGTCTGACCGCCCTGGCTACCAACCCGCTGGGATTCTCCGGCCTCGGCGGATTGTCGCTAGGCTATGTCAACGGCACGCTCAAGATTCCGGGCACCGACACGGAGATACTCAATCTGGGTGCGCTGGTCCGTGCACTGAGTGGCGATGGAAAAACCAATATCCTGTCCACGCCCTCGATCCTGACCCTCGACAACCACGAGGCTGAAATCAAGGTCGCCAAGCAGGTGCCATTCCTGACCGGTTCGTACACCAACACGGCCAGTACCGGCGACAACGGCCAGGTCACCAATCCATTCCAGACCATCGAGCGCAAGGATGTAGGCCTGATCCTGAAGGTGACGCCGCACGTCAACGAAGGTGATTCGGTGCGCATGGACATTCATCAGGAGCTCTCCTCGCTGGCACCGCCGGTCACCGGGGCGGTCGATCTGATCACCAATGTGCGCGAAATCAACACCAACGTGCTGGTCGCCGACAAGGGCTTGCTGGTCCTCGGTGGCCTGGTGGATACGCTGACTACGGACAACAACAGCAAGGTGCCGGGTCTTGGCAGCATTCCGCTGATCGGCAACCTGTTTCGCTATCGTTCAAACCAGAACGACAAGCGCGATCTTATGGTGTTCCTGCGCCCGCAGATCCTGCGCGATGAAATCGCCGAAGCCGCGGTTTCGAGCGAGAAGTACAACTACATGCGTACCGAGCAACTGCGCTTGCGCGAGGATCCGGCCTTGCTGACCCCGCGTTCAGAGCGGCCGCTGCTGCCGGACGAGCAGGATTTCCTGAGCACACCGACTCAATTGATCGAAACCGATGCGGCGCCGAAAAGCAGGAACCGGCAATGACTGAGGCCGCCCGGGCCGAGCCGCGCCCGGCGCGACCGGGTTTCGGTTTCGCACGCAGGCACGGCGTGACCCTGACCGGCTGGCAGGCCGATGCAGCCGATGTGGCCTGCCGCCAGGGTGTACGTCCTGAAGTGCTGGCCGAATTGCGCCGCCATCTGGGCGTTGATCTGCATCTGACGGCCTATCCGCCGGCCGAGTTCGAAAGACTGTTGAGGGATCTCTACGAGCAGGGTGACGATGCGCGTGCCATGGTTTCGGATTTCGATGAGCGTCTGGACCTCAAGACCCTTGCCGATGAGCTGCCCGAGCCCGAGGATCTTCTTGAAAGTGAGGACGATGCGCCGATCATACGGCTGATCAATGCCTTGCTTACCGAGGCCGTCAAGGAAGGTGCTTCCGATATCCATGTAGAACCGTTTGAAAACCGACTGGTGGTTCGATTCCGCATCGATGGCGTGTTGCGCGAAGTGCTTGCGCCACAAAAAGGCATCGCCAATGCCGTGGTCAGTCGTATCAAGGTCATGGCGAAGCTGGACATCGCCGAAAAGCGCCTGCCGCAGGACGGACGCATCGGATTGCGCATTGCCGGCAGGCCGGTGGATGTGCGCGTTTCGACGATACCGGCCGGACACGGCGAGCGCGTGGTGCTGCGATTGCTGGACAAGCAGGCCGGGAAACTTGATCTGGCCCAGCTCGGCATGGATTCCGAATCGCGTACGCGTCTGGAGTCGATGATTGCCCGTCCGCACGGCATCCTTCTGGTCACCGGCCCGACCGGATCAGGCAAGACGACGACGCTGTATGGCGCCTTGCTCAAACTCAATGATTCCTCGCGCAATATCATGACTGTCGAGGATCCGATCGAGTACTACATCGACGGAATCGGCCAGACCCAGGTCAATACGCGCGTCGACATGACGTTCGCGCGTGGACTGCGTGCAATCCTGCGTCAGGATCCGGACGTGGTGATGGTCGGCGAGATTCGTGACCTCGATACGGCCGAGACGGCTGTGCAAGCATCATTGACGGGCCATTTCGTGCTTTCCACCCTGCATACCAATTCCGCGGTGGGCGCTGTCGCGCGCCTGCGAGACATGGGTGTCGAGCCGTTCCTGTTGTCTTCAAGCCTGGTCGGTGTCCTCGCCCAGCGCCTGGTCCGGGCCCTGGATCCGGCAACCCGCGAAGCCTATGCAGCGACGCCGACGGAACTGGCCGCGTTTGGCCGGCCGGCCGATGAAGTCGCGACCTTGTATCGCCCCCGCGCCGAGCTTGGCAACCGGCACGCCGGCTACAAGGGGCGTACCGGTGTGTACGAGCTGGTTCCGGTGGATGAAGCGATGCGTCGACTGATTCACGAGAACGCGTCTGAAGCCGAACTTGAACGGCATGCCCGCAAACTCGCACCGAGTATTCTCGAGGATGGCTGGCGCAAATGCCTGGCCGGACTGACCACGACCGAGGAAGTGCTGCGCGTCACGCGCGAAGATTAGCGAACTGAATCGCGCATGCCGGGAAAAGCGCGCACAGGATTCTCCGACAGCGCACCCGTGAGCGAGCGCTCCTGGTAGGAGGCCAGCCAGAGGCGATGCTTCTGTTGCGGCGTGCAGGCCTTCAACAGCCGAACGGCTGGTCAGAGCATCGCCCCTGACAGGCCTTCTGGAAAAAGCTGATCTCGGCCGGAGGTATCGAGGCTTGTACTAGCGTGGCGTTGTTCTTTTCGCAGGAAGCGGCTTCAGCCGCGGTGCCTCTGCTCCTGATGCCAATCGAAGAGTATCGCGGCTGAAGCCGCTTCCTACGGTTCTTGAATGTAGCGTTCTACCTATTTCCTGCCAAACGCACCCATCAGGCCCGCGCCGGCTTGCAGCATTTCGCTCATGCTGATTTCGCCATCGCCATCGGTATCGAGAACGCCGCTGAGCAATCCGCCTACGCCACTTTGCTGCAAGCGATTGTTTTCCTGGCCGAGCACGCCAGCGAGTGCGTTCGAGTCCATGTTCTGCTTGCGCGTCATGTTGCCGAGGGCGGCCATTACGATGGGCGCGAGCAGGGCCATCAGCTGTGATGCACCCGCGCTGCCGAGCCCGCTGGTCTGGCCGAGCCCCTGCGAAGCCCGATCACGACGGCCGCCAAAAATATGTCCGAGGATCGCTTCACCGGCGCCGCCACCTGCTGAAGCGCGCTGTCCCCCGGTTGCTCCGCCCAGCACGCTTCCGAGGATGTCGGCGATACCGCCGCCCTGACCGCCTGCACCTGAAGCGCCACGCAGGACACTGCCCAGGAGTCCGCCAATGTCGACGGACGAGTGATCGCGCTCAAGGGCGGAATGCAGGGATTGCGCACCTTGTGGAGTCGCAGTATTTCGCGCCAGTCCGCCCACCAGTAGCGGCAATGCTTGCTGGATCGCGTTGCTGGCCTGGGCCGGATCCATTCCCAGTTGTCCCGCGATGGATTCGATGGTTGATGAATCGAGTTGCGCGAATACGCTGGATGTCAGGTCGTTCATGGGAAACCCCGGTACGTTTGAGGCGGCAAAGTTAGCATGTACGAATGCAATCGAATGATTTGCACTGACAAAGGTCGTTAAACATCGTTACACCGCGGATACCCGTGGCGGGAAGCGTTAGTCTCGGTTGATCGTCCACCGATACGCTGAATCGAGGAGTCCGGATGGTTGGTGCGGAATTGCGACTGCAGGCGCTGCATGAGCGCTACCATGCATCGCTGCCCAACAAGCGGGCCAGCGTCGACCTGGCCTGGTGCGCGTACCGTGCGGATCGTCTGGATCCCGAGCGCCAGGAATCCCTGATGCGGCTGGTCCATCG
This sequence comes from Dokdonella sp., assembly GCF_049593775.1. Lineage (GTDB taxonomy): Bacteria > Pseudomonadota > Gammaproteobacteria > Xanthomonadales > Rhodanobacteraceae > Dokdonella. The sequence goes on from NZ_JBAWHJ010000429.1 coordinate 8,061, forward strand.
ACTTGCCGGATCGGCGCCGTCCTATGGCTACGGCGAAATCGGGGAGATTGCTGCCAAGGCAGATGTCCTGATGGAGCAGTTCCGGCAGACAGATACGCCTGAACCAGTTGGGCATGCCGGCCTGGATGGACTGGATCCGTTGATTGCATTGCTGCTGCAGGCGCTGGATCAGGCTGCGGCATCGCCAGCGCGCACGCATGAGGCCATCGCGGACGCGCAGTCGTAGCATCGTCTGGTCTTTCACCTGAACGAGGTGGTTGGCCGGTGTTCATTGGCCATGCCCGCACAGGAGCGCTATCCTGCGCGCCCTCGTCCAGGAAGAACCTGATCATGCCTCGTTACCTACCGGTTTCCCTGATTGGCGCCCCGACCGACATTGGTGCGGGCCACCGCGGAGCTTCAATGGGACCCGAAGCCCTGCGTGTTGCAGGCATCGCGGAAGCCCTGGCCCAGCGCGGAATCGACGTGATTGATCGCGGCAACCTGACCGGCCCGATGAATCCCTGGCAGGGTCCGACCCACGGCTATCGACACTTGCCCGAGGTCCAGGAGTGGAATCGGCTGGTCATGCAAGCCGTGGCCTCTGAGCTGGCTCAGGATCGATTGCCCGTGCTGCTCGGTGGCGATCATTGCCTGGCAATCGGCTCGATTACAGCCGTCGCCCAGCACTGTCGCGAGCGCAACAAGCGTCTGCTCGTGCTCTGGCTGGATGCACATGCCGACTACAACACAAGCTCGGTGACGCCATCGGGAAATATCCATGGCATGCCGGTCGCCTGCCTTTGTGGACTCGGCCCCCGCGAGCTCACCGAGCTCGGTGGCAGCGCACCAGCGATGACGCCAGACAGCATTCGCCAGATCGGCATTCGCTCGGTCGATTCCGGCGAGAAGAAGCTCGTGCGCGATGCCGGACTCGATATCTATGACATGCGTTACATCGACGAAATCGGCATGAAGCGCGTGATGGAAGAAGCACTGGCCGACATTGATGACAACACGCATGTGCATGTCAGTTTCGACGTCGACTTCCTTGACCCGAGCATTGCGCCTGGCGTCGGCACCACCATTCCCGGCGGCCCCAACTATCGTGAGGCACAGCTTTGCATGGAGATGATCGCTGATCGCGGGAATATCGGATCGATCGACATCATGGAAATGAATCCCGCCTTCGATGATCACAACAGGACCGCGATCCTCGCCGTGGATCTCGTCGAAAGTCTGTTCGGCAAGAGCACCCTGATGCGCGACTGAGCGGCCAGCGCTGGTTGCGATATTGTGACAATTCGTGAACGGCCGCCCTCGTTTCGAGCTTCGGCCGTGACGTTTCGCTGATCGCAGAGCCCTGGGCCTCAGCGATCCTGACCAGACCCGTGCAGCGACGCTTCGCTGCAACTCCTTGTCTGCGATGCATATTCCCTTTCAGCAAGGTCGCTGCAGCCAAGGCTTCCTGCTGTTCGCCGGGTGAGGGCCGGGGTTCGGATCGCGGGCCGCCTGCATGGCACACAGCTTGCTTGCCTGTTTCGCAGCACGCGCAACGCTCATCCGTTTGATGCTGGGTAGTCTGCCGTCGACCTGTCGAGCCAGCGTTGGCGTTCCATGCCATTGCTGGCGCTGCAGATTGACTGGTCTTCGTTGATGGGGGCGCGCAACCGATTGCGGACAACGGCTGTCCGTGCGTGTGATGTATGCATCAGGCTTTTCGCATGTTTGCTCGCAAGCGCCATGAACAAACCCGACTGGCAACACTGATTGCAGCGCCGACGCAATCCGGCGCGTTGCGGCGACCCATGCTCTGTTCCATCGTCGCCTTGGCACTGATCCTTGCCATTGCCGCAAATACCAATTTGCTGGCGCCTCCACTCCTCGCCTTGCTGCTGACCGCATCGGTGATCGCGATCATGATTTCGTTGCGGCGTCGCGCAAATCATCGGCATTCGAGCACGACGCAAGCTCATGAGGCTGGTGAGTCGGTGAACGGGGTTGGCGATAGCGGCATTTCCGGCGAAACGTTGTTCGCCGCATCGCCGATCCCGACGCTGCTGGTCGAGGGTGAGTTCTTCGAGATCGTTGCAGCGAATCCCGCTGCTTCTGCGCTATATGGCTGTCATCTTGCGGAACTCCGCGGTAAACAGTTTGCCCAGCTTCAGCACTCCGCGCCTGCCGGCGAAAGCCCGGGCAGCGCGCCTCCCGTTTCCGGTCTGGCGCGACACCATCGTGTTGACGGCAGTGCCATCTGGGTTGAGCTTGATGTCCAGTGCATCCAGCAGAATGGATCTTCCGTGTGGTTGGTGGTTGTCACGGACGTCACCGCGCGGCTGCAATTGGCCAGCGACCTGCAGACCAGTGAAGGCAATGCGCGCGAACTGATTGAACTGAGCCTGGGAATCGTCTTTACCCACGACCTGTCTGGCAAGCTGCAGATGGTCAATCCGGCATTCATGCGAGCTCTGGGATATTCCGAGGACGAGTTGGTCGGGCACGAACTTTCGGAGTTCATCGTGCCTCGTCAGCACGATGCATTTGTCGCCTATCTGCTCGAGGTCGCCAGAACCGGGCATGACTCCGGCGCGGTGCACATGCTGGGTCGTGATGGGAGTGAGCAGGTATGGGAGTTCCGCAATCGCTTGCGCACGGCTGCCGACGAGAGCCAGCAGGTAGTCTGCTGCGCCATCGACATCAGCGATCGCAGCCGCAATGAACGCAAGCTGCTTGAGAAATCGCGCAAGGATCCCCTGACCGGATGCTACAACCGCAGCCATCTCGCCGCATTCCAGGTCGATGCTCTGCCAGGGGCCAGCTGGGCCTGTGTGGTTATCGATATCGACCACCTGAAACGCTACAACGATGCCTACGGCCATCGCTCCGGCGATCAGGCAATCATCCGCACGGCCCGTTTCCTTGAGCGCATGGTGCGCAAGGATGATTCCATTGTTCGACTTGGCGGCGACGAATTCGTGATCCTTCTGCAGAACTGCGACAGGGCCACGCTGGAGTCGTTTGCTTCCCGACTGCAAGCGGCGCAATCCACCCAGGAAACGATTCCGTTTTCGTTTGGTCTGGCCATGCGAAAGGAAGACGAGGAGCTGGAGTACACTATCCACCGCGCAGATCGCCAGATGATCGAGCGACGTACCATCGAACGCAGCAGCATCCGGATCAATGGGCCGATAGAGCCGAAGCGCCCGAACATTCGCCGCTCAGTGATCAGGATCCTGGACAAGACAGAGACGCTGGAGCCTGTGTCTGAGCCTGGCCATGCAGAGAATATCCGCTCCGCGATCGGAGATTTGGAGAGCTAAGGGCGGTGTGGGCTGGCAAGGTGCGCTCAATAGCAACCTGGATTGATAGTGATTGCCTTGCTTTCTACACAGTCGTTCTCAGTGTGTAGAAGAGTCGATTGTAGTG
>NZ_JBAWHJ010000430.1:0-8345 GCF_049593775.1 Dokdonella sp.
GGCTGGAGGCGTACAGCGTCGGACTCACCGCAGCGACGACGCTGCCCTGGACCGATACGTCCCGCGTCAGCGTGCCACGCGTGACCTCGGCTACGCGCAACCGGCTCGAACTCGCGGAGATGTCCGACGAAAACAGCCGCGTGGCGGTCGGTACGATCAGGGCAAGTACGGCTATGAGCACGGCAGCGGCAACTCCCAGCTTGATCCATCGCTGGCGACGCTGGGGTTCGTGCCTGATTTGCCTGTCCTGCGCCGAGGTGTCGCGAATCATCCAGATCTCCATGGACAGCACCCAGTGGCCGCCCTCATGTGTAGCATCAGCAACTCCCGTGCCAGCACTTAACTATCTGAATAAAATGAATATTCGTGGCTAGTCCCGACGTGCGGACAGTGTCCGCACGCAAGCGGCGGACAGCCCCGGACGGTCGGCTCCAAGCTTTCGGCAGGCCCCATTTCGCTCGAATTCGAACCTCGAACAAAAAGGCCAATCCCGGTTCCCAATCCCTGGCCCCCCAACCAGCGTTGCGACCATCGCCCGCCGGGGAGCATCCTGCATGACCGTGAACAGCACTTTCTGTATTGATGTCCCGGCCAGCCTTGTCTCCCGCATCCAGCGCGGTGACGTACAGGCGTTCGAGCAGATCTATCGAATGTTCGAGCGTCCCGCCTGGAACCTGGCCTTGCGCATGCTTGGCGATCGCGAAGACGCACGCGAGATCGTCCACGACGCCTTGCTGCGCGTATTCGAACGCGCCAGCCAGTTTCGCGGCACGGCGCCTTTCTGGGGCTGGGTTCGTCAGATCGTGCTCAACGAGGCACTCATGCGACTGCGCCGTGAGCGCGGTCGACCCAGCCACGCGCTCGAAGAAGGCGAGGAATTGCTGGCAGACACCGCACCGCCCTGGGCCACGGCCGAGTCCGGATTGCTCGAGGCGGCGTTGCTGCAGTTGCCGGCAACGACGCGCAGCGTGATCTGGCTTTATCACGTGGAAGGACACACACATTCGGAGATCGCCGAAATGACTGGCAACTCGATCAGCTTTTCCAAATCACAACTCGCACGCGGCACGGCACGCTTGCGCCAACTGCTGGAATCCCCAGAAGCAGGTGAATCATGTTCATTGTCATCCCTGGCGACGGCATGAAGCCGGCCGACACCCTTGCCGATGCGCTGCGCGCGCTGCCGATGGCAACGCCGCCGGATGATCTGTTCGCGCAGGTGTCGTTGAACCTGCGGCGACGACAGATGCGGCGTCGCTGGGCCGTGCCAACGGCACTCGCTGCGAGCGTGATGCTCGCAGCAATGCTGATCTGGCCGAGCACGCCCGTGGCACCACCGTCCAACGTGCAATCGGCAACATCCTCAGCAGCCCCGTCCATCGCCGTGCAAGCCAGCGAGATCGACCGCCTGCGCGCAGACTCAAGAGACCTCGAGGCCTGGTTGGCGAGTCTGTCCGGCATGGCTCCGCGTGATGGACGCAGCCTCATGGCGAGCGCTGAAATCGAGGACCTCGTCGGCTTGATCGACGTGCAACTCTCGGCGAGCCGAAATGACGTCGAATCGCTGCCGCTCTGGCGCCAGCGTGTCGCCCTGCTCGAAGACCTCGCAAGTATCCGCAGCGAACCACTGGCCAGCATGGCTCAGGACAGTTTCTCCGCTTCCCCCGCCCCCAACCTCTTCTGATTCCATGAACAAGGAAACACACATGAATGGCCCACGCCTGATCCTCGCATTCGGCGCACTCCTGCAAGCTGGCGTGGCATTTTCGGCGCAGCCGACGCCGAACCCCGCTGTGGAATCCAGTACCGCGACGGCGGCTTCTGCCGAGGAGGCGCGGATCGAAATGGCAGAACTGCGCGAACAGATCGGCGAACTGTCGCGGCGCATGGCTGAACTTTCCCTGCAGCTCGGCGACGTCGGCCCGCAGGCCTATGCGTTTAGGTACATGAATGATCCGGATCGAGCCGTGATTGGAGTGGTCCTGTCCGCGGAGCCGAAGGGTGCCCGCATCGATGCGGTCACACCGGACGGTCCGGCCGCACGTGCCGGCCTGCACAGCGGCGACATCCTGGTCAGCATCGACGGCGAGTCGCTGGCCGGCAGCGCAGCCGGGCCATCGCTGGACAAGGCCCGACGGACGCTGAGCAACCTCAAGCCGGGTGAAACCGTCCGACTTGGCTATCGGCGTGGCGCTCGCGAGACGGCAACGGTTGAAATCAAGGCCGAGCGCCGCGAGGCCTTGAACTGGCAAACCCTGTTCAGCGGCGACAGCGAGATGGATGTCAAGTCCATGCGCGATCAGCAGCGCGACCTGGAGCACCGCATCGAAGTCATCGTGCAGGAACGCGCCGATGATGCCGGTGGCGAAGCTGCGGGCCAGAGCCGCGCGGCCAGTCGCGAGGCACGCAAGCTGGCCTGGCGCGCTCAACACGAAGGCATGCACGAAAAAATTAGCGGCAAAACCCTGGAGTACGAATTCAGGCACGAGTCCATGCCCTGGTGGGGGATCAATCTGACCTCGCTGAATGCCGAGCTTGGTCGCTATTTCGGTGCCGACAGCGGCGTCCTCGTACTTTCGGCCAGCCAGGAAGCCTTGCCCGAAATCAAGGCGGGTGACGTCATTCAAGAGATCGCCGGCAAGCGGGTCGAAAGACCTGAGCAGGCCTTGCGCATGTTGCGCGATCAGGAATCCGGCGAACTGGTCGAGCTGGCCATCTTGCGCGATCGCAAGCCGATGACCCTGAAGATCAAGGCACCAAAGTACAAGGCCTTGTTCAGCGTGGGCTCGCCGCCGCCTCCGGCACCGCCGGCACCTCCCGCTCCTCCGGCTCCGGTTGAACCGGTCAAACCGGCCAAGGCACCGACTCCGCCCACGCCACCGCCACCTCCTGCTGCGCCGGAACCTCGTTCGATACCGGACGAGATCGCGATCTTCTAGGAGACTGTCGAACTTCGCCCAGGCGAGTGCGAGGCAAGGCAAGGCGGGCCGGGAAAGCGCCGCCTGCATGCAGCAAATGAGCATTTTGAGGTGCGCGTTGCGGCCCAATCGTGCCGCTGAGAAGACTGTCAGCCGCCTGCAGGGCAGCAAGCCTTGTGCTACTGGTCATCCCAGTGCCTGAATCGCAGGATCGTCTGCAACGGCCATGTTTGCCCGGCCAGCGCTCACGCTCAGGCACGGCTTCAGCAGCAATCCCCACTCAAGCGTGACCGCCCTCCAGCGCTGCTTTGCTATGATCGGGCGGCACGAGGACAGGGGACATGACCGACCGCATCCAGGACATTCCTGGCTACGAAATGATCAGCGAACTGGGCGAGGGCGGCATGGCGACCGTCTACCTCGCTATCCAGCATTCGCTCGATCGCAAGGTTGCCATCAAGGTCATGCGACGCGAGTTGCGCGTGAGCAGTGGCCCGATGCCGGAATTCGAGCGACGCTTCCTGCTCGAAGGCCGAACCATGGCCAAGCTGCCTCACCGCAATATCGTCGCGGTCTACGACATCGTCACGCGTGACGAAGTCGCCTATATCTCGATGGAACTGCTGGAAGGCGGCACGCTGTCCGAGCGCATGCGCACGGGTCTTTCGCTTGGCGAAGCCATCGGCGTCATCGTGCAGCTCGCGAACGGGCTCGAGTACGCCCATCGCAATGGCGTCATCCATCGCGACCTCAAGCCATCGAACGTGATGTTCCGCGATGCGAACACCCCGGTCCTGACTGATTTCGGCATCGCCAAGCAGTCGGATGTACTCGCCTCGCGCATTACCCAGACCGGACTCGTACTCGGCACGCCGACCTACATGAGCCCCGAGCAGGCCAGCGGTCGCGATATCGACGGCCGTGCCGACCAGTACGCACTCGGCATTCTGTTTTACGAAATGCTGACCGGAAACCCGCCGTTCACCGGCGAAAATCCGATGACCGTGCTGATGGGACATGCGCTGCAACCGCCGCCGCCGCTACCCGATGACCTGCAGCCCCTGCAGCCAGTCTTCGATCGCATGCTGGCCAAGGAGCCGAACGACCGCTTCGACAACCTGCAGGATTTCGTAAAGGCCTTGCGTGGACTGGTCGTCGGCAACGACGCCCTGGGCAAGCAACTGGGCAACATCACCGCGGCAACGGCTTCCGAGCGCCTGCGCGCATTGGGCTTCTCCGGCGACTACACCGACGGCGACAGCGGTTTCGCCCTCGACCTGTTGCGCATGCCGCAAACCGACCCGTCGATGAGTCGCCACACGACCTCGCAGATGGTCAAGGTCATGCGCGAGCGCCCGCGACTGCTCGCGACCGTGGCGGCAGCCTTCGGCGTGATCATCCTCGGGCTCGTTCTCTGGGCTGCCTTCAAGCCACGAACCCTGAGCCAGGACGACCAGTACCTGGTACGCACCCTGCTGCGCGAAGCCGATCGCCTGGTCGCCAGTGGCGACCTGCTGACCCCACCCGGCGAGAATGCATTCGAGGATTTGCAGAAAGTCCTGCAAAAGGATCCCGAGAACGACCGCGCGCTTGAGTTGCTAACCCGGATTTCTGCCCAGTTGCGCAGCGAGGCTGAACTTGCCCTGGGCAAGGACGATCTGGATGGTGCCGGCGAAAAGGCCAATCAGGCACTTCTGGTCATGCCCGACGATCTCGACGTGCAAGCGCTGGTCAGGCGCATCGGCGAAGAACAGGAACAGCGTGAAGTTGCAGTGCGTGTCGATGAGCTCCTGCGCAAGGCAAGAGCCGCGGAAGATCGCGAGCAGAGAACCGGACCCGACGGCGCGTATGCCTTGCTGCGTACCGCACTGAGCCTGACCCCATTGAACCCGGATGTGCAAGCCAGGCTGAAAGCCGTCACCGACGCCGAATTCGCTCGCGTGCGCGAGCAGCTTCAGGCAGGCAACGCCGACCAGGCCGGCGAGAACCTGGCAGCGCTGCAAGCCGAATTCGGTTCGGATCCAGCCTACGCGGCCCTGGACCAGGAGATCAGGCTGGCCCAGGCGACCCGGCAGAGTGCCCGACGCATCGAGGGCTTGCTTGAGAAGGCGCGCTCGGCCCTCGCGGCCGGCAAGATCAGCGAACCTGCCGGGGACAATGCATTCGACTGGTTTGAACAGGCGCGCCAGGTTGATAGCAGCAATGCCGAGGTCAACGCGTTCAAGCAGGATCTGGCAGCGCGCATACTGGAAGAGGCGCAGGCGGCCCAAACCGATTCGGATGTCGAGGCCGCACTGGATCGATCCGAACTGGCCCTTCGCGTCGACCCCAACCTTGAGGCCGCCGCCAGCATTCGAGACACGGCACAAAAAACCCTGGGTTCCCAACGCGCGGCAATTGCATCGCAGTTGAACCTCGCCCGCTCCTCGATTGCTTCAGGTCGACTGCTGCCACCCTCCCCGGACAATGCACGCGATGTTCTTGACCAGCTGCTCGGCATTGATCCACAGAATGCTGATGCCTTGAAGTTGCGCGAGGCGTTGCCCCGTGTCGTCGCCGATGCGTTGCGCGGTGCCATCGAACGCAACGATCTGGAATATGCGACGAGCCTCGCCGCCTCGGCGGCAGAAGCCTATCCTTCCGAACCGAGGATCGCCGGGTTGATTGGCGATGTGCGCAGGCGCGAAGCAGCCTCGAAAGTCGAACAGGCGCAACAGGCCAGCGAACGGCAACTCGCCGCACTTCTGCAGAACCGGCCCATGAACGCCGAGGATGCCAGCGCTGCTGCGCAGGCCATCCTGACCTTGCGCGAAGTCGATGCTGCCGCGAGCGCACGATTTGAAGCGCAACTGGAGAAAGTCCTCGCCAACGACGTGCAGAATGCGCGCACGCTCGAAGCAGGCATCGCCAACCTCGAAGCAGTCGAGGCAGTCGCGTCCAGACTTGATGGCAGCAGTCGACTGGCCACCATTACCGCGACCGCGCAGGCGAGCGTCACCGCGCTGAAGAATCAGCGCGACCAGGAGGCCGCGGCGCGCAATGGCGAACTCGTGATCAACGCATTGCCGTGGGGTTTGGTCGACCAGGTCCTCGATGCTTCACGCAAGCCGGTCGAGCTTCCTTCCGAACGCAGTACACCAATGCTGCTGACCGTACCGGCCGGTAGCTACTACATTACCTTGCGTCATCCCGAATCATCCAAGGCAGTCTCCGCGTTCGCCCGCGTGACAGCGGGAAAGCGCAGTCAGACCAGCGGCAGTTTCCCGACCCTGAGCGCCGAGGAGTACATCAATCGTGCCGGGCTCTAGGGCGCTCACTGTGCGAGTGACGCGTGCCTTGCTGGCCTTGACCATGCTTGCCTGCGGGCCGGCGTGGGCCGACTGGAAGCAGGATTACGCGCGTGGCATCGAAGCGGCCCGGGATGGCAAGTGGGATGACGTCGAGCGCTACATGCAGAAGGCCCTGGCCGGCAATGCGACACCCGCAAAGCGCCTTCGCGTCTACGGCCAGCGCTATGAGATCTACGCCCCGCAGCACTACGCCGGCATGGCCGCGCAGCGCCAGGGTAATTGCAAGGCCGCACTGCGATTCTGGTCCCAGGGCGGAAATGAATCCTTTGTCCAGGGCTTTCCGGAACTGGCCGAAGAAGAACGCGAAGCCCGGCTGAAGTGTGGCAGTCAGCTGGCCAGCCAGGACAAGCCGACACCGACGCCCTCTGCACCGCCCGAGGCAATTGCAAAGGTGGCACCGGTTGCGGTTGCGGTTGCGCCACCACCAGCCAGGGCAGCGCAGAAACCGGCAACAGCACCGCCGCCACGCCCGGTCGTGCAGGCGCCAGCACCACCACCGGCCACCAGTGCGAGCAAGGGTTCATCCAGAATGTCCGAGCAGATCCTGCGGCCTCTCGTGGATGCCTATCTGTCAGGTCGCTACCAGGATGTGCTCAAACTCAGCACACAAGTGCCGCCCTCTCCGAAGCTGCGCTGGCACATGCTTACGTTGCGTGCCGCAGCCGCGTACAACCTGTCCCGTATCGGTGATGATGCTGCCGCAACCAAAATCGCGCGCCAGGCGGCGGACGAAGCGCGCAAGGGCGAACCCGGACTCAAGCCGGACGCGCAGTTCTACTCGCCGAAGTTCCTGAATTTCTATGCGGGCGGATAGCCGAGTCGTCACGCAACCCTGATCATTGGGCCCTGGCCTGAATCGCGAAAAACAAAAAACCCGCCTTGCCGCGAATGCGGGAAGACGGGTCTGGAGTGGTTTGCCCCGACTGCGGCGCTATCAGAAGCGATAGACGCCTGACAGGGAGACCATGTCGCTGGTGTCGGAAAAGTCCGCGCCCAGATCGACCTGGAAATTGCTGAATGCCATGCCCATGCCGAACGTGTAGTGGGTCTCGCTTCCACGACCCGCAGAGAACGTCGCCGCATTGACCGGGGGCAGCAAGGTCGTATTGAAATCGGTAGGCGCTGGCGTACCGCGATAGACCATTTCGTGTGCGGGATCATGCCAGGCACCGACACGGACACTGAACGGGTAGCGCGTCGCAAACGTGTATTCCGTGCCCAGATGGATTTCGGTGCCATCCTTGAGCTTGAGAGGATCCAGCTCGGTGGTCTGGTCCGAATCGAACGCCGAATTCAGATCATCGGTAATCTGCGAATAGAACACGCGATTCACATCGAAATTGATGATCCACGCATCGCTGGGACGAAAACTGAAACCGATTCCGAACACGTCCGGTACGTTCATGTCCGTTTCCGTGAGCTCGGTTACGCCCGGCACGGACTGCGAGCTTAGCACCGCGTCATAATTGAGGTCGGGCGCGAAGCGCCACGACAGACCTACGCTCATCCAGTCAGTCGCAACCCAGCGCGCGCCCAGGTTGAAGCCCCAGGCACCATCGCCGTTGAGGCTGGCTTCGCGGATAGCGGGCTCACCGTCCGGGAAGAAGCGATCAGTCGTTGCGCTGATGTCGAGCAGGTAGTAGTTGATACCCAGCCCCAGTGAAAACTGGTCGTTGACCTTGAATCCCATGGCTGCGCCATAGACCTCGATCTCGAGATTGGCATTGACGTCATAGGCAAAGATATCGCCGAACTGGCCGCTGCCGTCACCTGTCGTCCAGGTCGCACCCGCGCTCTGGAATTCGGTCTCGTAGTTGACGATCTCGTAGCGATAGAACGCGAAAGACATGCGCTCGCTCGGATACACGAACGAAAATGCTCGCACCGAGGTGGTGTCGTCATTCTGCGAGGAGTAGTTGAGCGCCGAAGAATTGAACGGGTTGTACTGGACGTTGCCGCCATCCAGCCAGCGCGTATTCGTATCGACGGAACGGATTTCGAGAGCTACTTCCGGGCTTACGAGTTGGGTCAGTCCGGCCGGATTCGTGTAAGCGGCCGACGCATCATCGGATAGTCC
>NZ_JBAWHJ010000431.1:0-5737 GCF_049593775.1 Dokdonella sp.
CGATGATCCATCACTACGCCAACAGCCAGTGGCAAAACGACTGCCAGGGTGTTTCGTGCTGCGACCATCCATGGCACATCAGGCTTGCCGAATCGCACCAGGGATTGCAAAAGCACGCTGTGTTGCAAGCGGGCCAGCAGGTTCATGCTGACAGGGCCCCTTCTCCTTGCGGGCAAGCTGTGAAAGTCGGAATCCAGGTTGGCAACATGCCAATATCTTGCCTGAATCTGCTCGGACATGGGTACGAATGATCCGTCTCCGCACTCGTCCGAACGATCGCCAAGGTGTGCCCTTTGATTCAGGCCGGCCTGGCTGTTCCATTCGTGCTGCGATTGGTGGCGGATGTGTCGCGCACTGTTTGATCCTGTCGTCCAGAACGCGTGCGCGCAGCGACCGAAGCCGGCCCTGCCTCAACAGCACGGACGCAACAAGCAGGCTCATCCATGCGCCCACTCTGTCAATTGGAGTTCACGCATCGCATCGAACTCAGCCTGTCGAGCCCGGCAGCGAGCATGACGTTCGAACTTGCATGCTCTCGGTAAACTTTCGTCAACATTGCGAAGCTGGCAGGGTCTTGCCTGGCGTGATGTAGCGGCTGGATCCTTATGCGGCGAAAAGGCTGCCAATCGAGTGGCCTCACTCGGCGCGCATCCATGCAAGGTTCGCGAGCAGGTTTGCAATGGCGGGCAACGCCACTTCCAGCATCAACGCAACTTGCGTTCCTGGACTGCGATCCTTGATCTCGAGAGTGCCAGCCCTCCAGGGCGAAGCACATTGCGACGACATTTCCATGACAGTGAAACCTCCGCCCAAGGGCGGCTGCACCCGTTGCGAAGTGTTCGCGCTTGTAGGTACCATCGGTTGCGTCCTGCTCGTCTCGCGGGACAAGCTTGTCTACTTCCCCGGAGTACGCGCCTTGCGGGCAAATGCCTGCGTGATGGCGCCTGATTCCTGCGGTGACCGGAAAACAGAAGTTGATGGCGGGTATGCATGGTGTCTTCAATCTTGCAGAGAAATGCGCAACACCAGTCAACGCCAGGCACAAGCTATTTGTGTAACTTAGGCCAATTGCCCCGAACTGGAAACGTTACAGCCAGGTCGCGCGGGCACTCATGGCCAGTCAGGCAGGCAAGACCATCGCAGCGAGTCAGCCCAAGATTTCTTGCCGTGCTCGCCATGCTTCCGATGCTGGAAGGCTGCTCCATGAGCGGAGCTCCAATGTTCGAGCTATTTGGCGCGTACTTCCCGGCATGGTTGTTCTGTGCAGCAGTCGGACTCATGGCTGCCTTGGGCACGCGCGTAGTTCTTGTCCTCACGGAACTGGCAAACACACTGCCGCTCCAGTTCTTTGTCTGCTCGTCAATCGGACTTATTGTGGCCATTGGTAGCTGGCGGGTGGCGTTCGGATAATCATGAAAATTGCCGGTCAACAAAAACGCTCGCCGAAGACGATGCTGATTTCCCTGGCAATCATTGCCATGGCCGTTATGGCCGTCTTCTACGCTTCACACCGCCGCGCAAGCTACCCGGCTTCCGATGACGCCTCTTTCTACGCCAATGTCGTCCACATCGCTGCATCAGTGGGTGGTCGTGTAAGCGAGATTGCAGTGCAGGAGAATGCCAAGGTTCAAGAGGGTGACCTCCTGTTCCGGATTGATCCCGAACCCTACCGGCTGGCCGTGGCCCAGGCCGCGGGCGACCTTGAGATTGCCGAAGGTTTGCGCGGCACGCGCCTGCGCAGCATCGAGAGCGAGAAATCCACCGCGCAAATTGCGCAAGACCAAACCGGCCGAGCCCAGACCAACTACGATCTGGCGAAGCGCACCGTGGAGCGTTTGCGGCCCCTGGCCGCCAAGGGATACGTGACCAAGGAACGCTTCGATCAGGCTCTCACTGCCGAGCAGGATGGCAGAACATCTTTGGCACAAGCTCGCACGCAGGAAACCGCCACGCGCTCAGCGGTAGGCACCGAACAGGCGGCAGATGCAACGGTCAATGCACGCAAGGCCGCCTTGGCCCTCGCCGAACGCAGCCTGGACAACACCAATGTCACCGCCCCGAACGATGGTCGTGTGGTGGGATTGAAAGTTTCACCGGGCGAAATGATTGCGCCGGGTCAGTCACTCTTTACTCTGATCAATACCGAGCAATGGTTTGCGAGCGCAAATTTCCGTGAGACCGACCTCGCACGGATCCAGATTGGCGATTGCGCAACGGTCTATTCAATGATCAATCGCAACCTGTCAATTGCGGGTACGGTTGAAGGGATCGGCTGGGGCGTACTGCAGAGCGACCAGATTGGTCTCTCCGGAACGGTCCCGTTCGTGAACCGATCGCTGAACTGGGTTCAGGTCGCACAGCGGTTCCCGGTTCGTATCCGGTTGAGTGATCCTCCTGAACGACTCGTGCGCCTCGGAGCCAGTGCAGTGGTCGAGATCGGGCACGGCAATGCGTGCAGGTGAGGCGACCACCAGCCGGCTGAATGAACTGCTGCGGCTTCTGCAGGCGAGACCCGGGCGGCTCGAATTTGCCCTTCGCCTGGCGCTGATCGCTGCACTGACGACCCTCGTCATCCAGACCTACCAGACCTTCCTTCCCTCGCTCGCGGCGTACATTGTCCTGTTCTTGAACAAGCCGGACAGGACAACCAGCCTGCTGCTGAACGTAGGTGCCCTGATTGCCGTCTCGGTGCTGGTGGCCCTGCTGTTTCCACTTGTCATCGCGGTCGTCGACCGACCTGTATGGCGGCTTGCCAGCATGACCGCGGCCTCCCTGATCATTCTCTATCTCGCATCGAGCGCGAATGCGCAGGAGCCGGGCGGCATCCTCGCATTGATCCTGGCTTTCGGCCTCAGCCTGACGGGGATGATCCCGGTCGGCGAAGCAGCAACTCGCGCGCTGCTGTACGCCTGGCTTCTGGTCGCGACGCCGGCAGTGGTCTCGATTGTGGTTAATCTGACATTGGCTCCCTCGCCCCGCAGGCTGATCGAGAAAGCGCTGGCCTGGCGGCTAAACCTGTCCGCCAGAATGCTGACGGGCACCGACACCAACGGGCGACGCACGTTCTACGACGCTCGCGACGAGGGTGACGAGCAAATTCGACAATGGCTGAAACTGGCCGCGCTCGAACGTAGCGTTCCCGCGGTGGACTTGAACGCCCTGCAACATGCCAATGAATCCACGACTGCGGTGCTGGCAAGCGTGGATGCCATCGCCAACCAGCCGGATGCAGCCCTGTCGATCGCAACGCGACGCCAGCTGGGCGATACCCTGATCCAAATGGCGTCCATTCTGGAGCGAGGGGGCTACCCGATCGACGTCGTGCTCGAGCCCACGGACGACACGGATTCCGCTCGCACTTCGAACGCATGCGCGGGGCTGCTGGAACTCGAAAAGGCGCTGGCCACTTTCGCGGAACCTTCGGCAGCCGATACGGATACGCGAGACCAGCCGGCACCGACAGACAGGCAACCGGCCAAATCTGCGCTCGACGAATTGATCTCCAATCCCACGCATGTCCGCTACGCAGTGAAGACCACCTTCGCCGCGATCTTCTGCTATCTGGTTTACACACTGCTGGACTGGCCTGGCATTCACACCGCCATGATCACCGTCTATATCGTTTCGCTGGGCAGCACGGCAGAGACTGCACAGAAGGTCATCCTGCGAATTACCGGCGCCGTGCTGGGTGGGATCCTTGGGATGCTTGCCATCGTTTTCCTGATCCCGTCCATGGATTCGATCATGCCGCTGCTCGCGCTGGTCTTTGTCGGGATGCTCGGTGCCTCCTGGATAGCCGTCGGAGACGAGCGCATTTCCTACGCAGGTTTCCAGATCGCATTTGCGTTCCTGCTGTGCGTGCTGCAGGGCTGGCATCCGGAATATGACCTGAGCATCGCCCGCGATCGCGTCATCGGCGTGCTGCTGGGCAACGTTGTTGTCTATCTGGTGTTCACGGGGATCTGGCCAGTCACTATCGCTTCCCGGATTGATCCGGCCATAGGCAAGGTCATGCGCAGCCTGAACGGACTGCTTGCCGGCGCGAGTCGCTCCGTTCGTCTTGCCAGCCTGGCACAGGTGCAATCGGGCATGGGTGCGCTCAAGCGAGACCTGGATCTTCTCGGCTTCGAACCGTCATCGATACGACCGCCTCGGCCCTGGGTGCAAACACGAGCGAGCGTTGCCAGGCACATCGACACACTCCAGAGGCTGATATTTACCACTCCCCCCCTGGACTCGGCGAGGAAACAAGATGTTCAGCAACGTCTTGAACGCTTGATTGCATCTGTTGAGTCCCCTGGAGCGGTTGATCGGGCACACGCCGAATCCATACCTGACGCCCAACCACAAAATTCGACGGAGGCTTCGTCACGATTCCCGACGGGAGATGCGCTTGCGCTGCAACTCGGGCATATCGAGACGATGCTGGTCCCCGCAGACGAAACGGCAAGGTGACAGAAGATGCACAACCGCCATGAAGAATACCCGAAGCATCTTCGCAAGCCGACAAAGGACGGGGAACCCCGCAGCACGCTCCCTGATGCGTGCACGTCGGCGCATGAATACACCAAGCACCGCCAGCACGCGTCAGGTCGTTTCGAAGCAAGCCGAACACTGAGCGTTTTTCGGAAAACCATCGGCGCTGCGCAAATGGCGCTCACCTGCATTTTCATGGCCGGCTGTGCCACTTCGGCGCTGGACATGGCCCCAGCCCGCCCCGACCGGCCCTGGATGCCACACACGGATGACAACGGCGCGATCGTCTCCAGCACACTGCCGCCCGCAACAACCGATAGCGACACTTATGTATTGCCCGCCAATCGCGAGGTTGCCGATATCCCCGGGGAGGAACTGCCGCAACGCGAGAACCCGTATTCTCTTGCGGAGCTGATTGATATCGCGCAATTGAACAATCCAGAAACGCGGGTGGCCTGGAACGATGCTCGCCGGGCTGCCCTCGCCGCCGGTATTGTACGAAGCACTTACCTGCCTCAACTTGCCGCTACGGCGCTGGGCGGCTACTTCCACAGCCAGAACGAGTTCCTGCGCGACGGTGGTGGTGCCGACCTGAGTGGCAGTGGCACGGTTTCATCGGTATCCCTGCAATGGTTGCTGTTTGACTTCGGTGAGCGCGCGGCATTGCTGGACGCCGCCAAGCAAGCATCCATAGTTTCCAATATCGCCTTTACCGCAACCCATCAGAAAATTGTCTACGATGTCAGCGTAGCTTTCTATGCCTACCAGGCTGCGCGCGCCCACGTGCAGACTGCGGCGACCTCCCTTGCCAATGCACGCAAGATTCAGGAAGCAGCCGAACAAAGCCACGATCGTGGAGTCGCAACGATCATCGAGGTGTCGCAGGCACGCCAAGCCAGCGCACAGGCAAAGCTGGCGACCGTCATCAGCCGCGGAAAAACCGAGGATGCGTATCAGGATCTGATGGCTGCTGTGGGCGCATCGCCGCTGACGCGCATACAAGTTGTCGACGTCGGAAATCGAAAGCTACCCGCACCCACCTCGGAATCGCTTGAGCAAGTCATCAAGGATGCGCTTTCCCGTCGCCCTGATGTACTTGCCGCCTATTCGAGCCTGCAAGCTGAGAACGCGCGAGTGCGTGGTGCGAAAGCGGCCTTTCGACCGAAAGTTTTCCTCTACGCGAGCGAGGGCTATTACCACAACAATCTGGGCGTGAGTCCTACACCGATCTTTGGCCAGGGTTTGCCCTCGGTCAACATTC
>NZ_JBAWHJ010000432.1:0-7424 GCF_049593775.1 Dokdonella sp.
GGTGCACTCGAAAATACCGTTCTTGAAGAGGACGTGCGACTGGACAACCAGATTCAGGTGGCCCACAACGTCACGATCGGCGCACACACCGCGATCGCCGGCTGTGCTGCAATCGCCGGAAGCACACAGATAGGCCGAAACTGCCTGATTGGGGGCGGGGCTGGCATAATTGGCCATTTGACGATTGCTGATCGCGTCACCATCACGGCAATGAGCCTGGTCACCCATTCAATTCGTGACTCAGGCGAATATTCGTCGGGAACACCGATCCAGGAAAGCCGGCTCTGGCGGCGCAACGCAGCGCGCTTCAAGCACCTCGACGAACTGGCTAGAAATGTTGCAGACAAAACCAAGGGAAACCGCAATGAATGAACCGAAATCGTCGCCCGAGCAAGGCCCGATCGACGTGAGGCGTATCACCCAGCTTTTGCCCCATCGATTCCCGTTTCTGCTGATCGATCGCGTGCTCGAATACGAGGACGGCAAACGCCTGACAGCGCTGAAAAACGTAACGTTCAATGAGCCGTTTTTCCAGGGCCATTTCCCCGGCCACCCGGTCATGCCAGGCGTACTCGTCATTGAAGCCCTGGCGCAAGCCTCGGGCGCGCTAGTGCAGTTGTCGGCCAGCCAGGATCCGAACCAGCCGGCACTTTTCTATCTGGTCAAGATCGACAAGGCTCGCTTCACGCGAATCGTCGTACCGGGAGACCAGCTCATTCTCGAAGTCGAGCGGAAACGAACATTGCGCCGCATGGGACTGTTCTGGGGGCAAGCCAAGGTTGATGGCGAAGTCGTTGCAGAAGCAGAACTGCTTTGCGCCGAGCGGAGGGAATGATGATCCATCCGACCGCCCTGGTGGACCCCAGCGCACGCCTTGGCGAAAACGTCAGCGTCGGCGCATTCAGCATCATTGGACCGGACGTTGAAATCGGTGATGGCACAACGATCGGCTCGCATGTGGTCATCGAAAGCCAGACCCGGATCGGCAAGGACAATCGAATCTGGCAATTCGCCTCGCTGGGCTCGGCTCCACAGGACAAGAAATTCCACGGTGAGCATTCCAGGCTTGAAATCGGCGACCGCAACGTCATCCGCGAGTTTGTATCGTTCAATCGAGGCACGGAGGATGGCGGCGGACTGACCCGGATCGGCAACGACAACTGGCTGATGGCCTATGTGCATATCGCGCATGACTGCACGGTCGGCAACAGCGCCATTTTTTCGAATGCCGCTTCACTGGCCGGACATGTAACCGTTGACGACTGGGTCATCCTGGGTGGCTTCACCCTCGTCCATCAGTTTTGTCAGGTCGGCGCGCATGCGTTCACGGCGATGGGAGCGATCATCAACCGAGATGTCCCGCCCTATGTGACCGTGGCCGGCAGTTTTGCCGAACCCAAGGGAATCAACTCCGAAGGATTGCGCAGGCGCGGCTATTCCTCGGACCGGATCATGGCCATCAAGCGCGCCTACCGGACTCTCTACAATTCCGGCCTTCCCCTCTCAAAGGCCCGATCCGAACTGGCCCTTGCCGCCGAGTCCGCACCCGACGTCAAGCTCATGCTCGACTTCATTGAACGTTCTCAACGCTCGTTGGTGCGTTAAGGGCCGGGAATCGAGAATGGGGAATGGGTTTGGCTTGACGAACTTTTGGTTGCTCGAGAATTCTGGAGTTGAAAGACTCTGCTTGAGAATTGACCAACCCCAGATTGCTGTTGAAAGGAAGCATAGCGCGACTCCAGGAATCGCACGACACCATGACCGATTCCCCATTCCCCCCCCCCATTCCCGGCTATTCATTCTTGTAGCCGGCGAAGCATCGGGTGACCTGCTCGGTGCCGATCTGATCGAGTCACTGAGAGATCGCTTTCCGGATGCGCGTTTTGCCGGGATTGGTGGTCCTCGCATGATCGCCGCAGGACTCGATGCGTGGTTTCCTGCGGAACGTCTTGCGGTCATGGGGCTTGCCGAAGTCCTGCGCCATCTTCCTGGGCTGCTGTGGATTCGACGAGCCGTGCGCAAGCGCGCCGTCGCACTACGCCCCGATGCCTTCATCGGCATTGATGCTCCCGACTTCAATCTCGGCCTCGAACGAAAACTGAAACGAGCAGGCATTCGCACCCTCCACTACGTCAGTCCATCGATATGGGCATGGCGCGAGAATAGAGCGCAAAAGATCGGACAGTGCGTGGATCGCGTGCTCTGCCTGTTTCCGATGGAGCCGCCGGTGTATGCGCGGCACAACGTGGACGCCCGCTTCGTTGGGCACCCGCTGGCCAATGCGTTTGACCTCGAGCCCGATCAGAACGCTGCGCGCACCCGCCTGGGACTGCCTGCCAACGTTCCTGTGCTCGCCCTGCTGCCTGGCAGCCGGCTAGGCGAGATCAAGCGCCTCGGCGCGGACTTCATTGCCGCCGCCCAGATCCTGGCAAAGGAAATTCCGAATCTGCACGTTGTCGCACCGATGGCAAATGAAGTGTGCGGCAGGGCTTTTGCCAACGCGTTGGCGAAAGCGGGAGTGGGGAATGGGGAATGGGGCGTTGAAGGGCGCAAAGGCGACGATGCTCCTGCGCTGACCATTCCCGATTCCCCATTCTCCATTCTCATTCTGAATGGCCAATCCCACACCGCCATGGTCGCCGCTGATGCCATCTTGCTGGCCTCCGGCACGGCGGCGCTGGAAGCCTTGTTGGCCAAACGACCGATGGTCGTGGCCTACCGTCTCGCTGCTTTGACCCACCGTATCGTCAAGGGCCTGGGGCTGCTCAAGGTCGAGCGCTATTCGCTTCCCAACCACCTGTCCGGCAGGGACCTGGTGCCGGAGCTGATGCAGGATCAATGCACCCCGCCCGCACTGGCGGACGCCCTGCGCGACAGCCTGCGCACGCGAAGCGTTTCTCCTGACCTGCTGGTCGAATACAAGCGAATTCACGAGTCATTGCGCGGCGATGCACGCCACAGCGCAGCCACCGCGATCATCGACTGATGGCGATGCGTCGGTGTCCACGCAGCGATGCAACACGCAGGGATCTGTTCGCCAGCCCGCACCCGGATCTCGCCGGCCGGACCGCTGGCGTCGACGAAGCAGGCCGAGGGCCGCTGGCGGGTCCCGTTGTCGTTGCCGCTGTCATTCTTGATCCAGCGCAGCCGATCGCTGGCCTGGCCGACTCAAAGGCCCTGAGCGCACGCCAGCGCGAGCGGCTTGCCGATGAAATCCGAAATTCCGCACTGGCATGGTCCCTCTGCATCGTGGAGGCGGCAGAAATTGACCTGTTGAACATTCTTGCCGCCACCATGGCGGGCATGTCACGCGCGCTGGCGTCGCTGCCCTGTTTGCCGGAGCTGGCCCTGATTGATGGCAATCGGCTGCCTGGCGACTTGCCGTGTACTGGCAGAGCCATTGTCGGCGGCGATGCCACGGAAGCCTGTATCAGCGCGGCATCAATCCTGGCCAAGACCGAGCGCGATCGCCTCATGGTTGCACTCGATCGCATTCATCCCGGCTATGACTTTGCCCGTCACAAGGGCTATCCGACCGCCGCCCACCGGGAAGCGCTGGAGCGACTGGGGCCATGCCCGCAGCATCGGCGCAGCTTCGCCCCGGTCCGCAACGCTCTGGCCTGCAAAAGTGACGAGGACGCGCGGCCACCAAGCACCGAGCAAGACTGAGCCGGCCCGGCCACAAGCCCACGCCAAGGCAACGCAAGCTTGTTAGACCCGCACGTGGCCGCTACTCTGTCGGCTCCTCACGTTTGTTGCCGCCATGCCCGCGGATTTTGTCCATCTGCACGTCCACAGCGAGTATTCGCTGGTCGATTCGACGATCCGGATCAAACCGCTGGTTACGGCCTGTGCGGCGACCGGCATGCCAGCCGTGGCCCTGACCGATCAGGTCAACCTGTTTGCCCTGGTCAAGTTCTACGCCGCAGCCGAAAAAGCGGGGATCAAGCCGATAGCCGGTTGCGATCTCTGGATCGAAGATCCGGCCGATCGCGCAAAACCGCATCGAATCACCTTGTTGTGCCAGGATCTCGAAGGCTACAGAAACCTTTCGCGCCTGGTTTCGCGGGCCTGGGCACATGGTCGCCACGGAGACCATGCGCTGATCGAAAGCGCATGGCTGGTCGAAGCCAGTCGCGGATTGATCGTACTCGCCGGCCGTGAGAGCGAGGTCGGCAAGCTGCTTGTGAATGGCCGTGAAGAGGCCGCGCGCGAATGCGTGCGCGAATGGCAACGGCATTTTCCCGATCGCTTCTACCTTGAACTCGTGCGCACACAGCGTGCCGATGAAGATGTCCACGTAGCTGCTGCGGTGGAGCTTGCCGTCCAGTTGCAGGTTCCCGTGGTGGCCAGCAACGATGTGCGGTTTCTCAAGCCGGATGACTTCGAGGCGCATGAGGCGCGCGTCTGCATCCACGATGGTCGCGTGCTGGCGGATCCGAAGCGCCCACGATCCTATTCGGCTGAGCAGTACCTGAAATCTCCGCAGCAGATGATCGACCTGTTCGCCGACTTGCCGCAGGCAATCGAGAACACAGTCGAACTTGCAAAGCGCTGCAATCTTGAATTGACCTTTGGCACCTACTTTCTCCCTGAGTTCCCGATCCCCGCCGGGCACACGCTGGACTCCTGGATCCGTAGCCAGTCACACCAGGGCCTGGCCGCTCGCCTGGCCCGGCAAGCCCCTGCGCAAGGTTTTGCCACGCACGACTATGAAAGGCGCCTGGAAACCGAAGTCGACGTGATCGTCGAAATGGGCTTTCCCGGGTACTTCCTGATCGTTGCCGACTTCATCAACTGGGCCAAGGACCACGACATCCCGGTCGGCCCCGGGCGCGGATCCGGCGCAGGTTCGGTAGTCGCCTGGGCGCTCGGCATCACCGATATCGACCCGCTGCGATACGGCCTCCTGTTCGAACGGTTCCTCAACCCCGAACGTGTCTCCATGCCCGATTTCGATATCGATTTCTGCATGGACAAGCGCGACCGCGTGATTGAGTACGTGGCGCACAAATACGGTCGCGATCACGTCAGCCAGATCATCACGTTTGGCACGATGGCGGCCAAGGCCGTACTGCGCGATTCCGGGCGCGTCCTTGGCATGCCATACGGCCAGGTCGACCGGATTGCCAAGCTGATACCGATGCGCCCCCTCGACCTGAGTCTGGAAGACGCACTCGGCCGCAGCGAAAAATCGCGAAAGGAACCCGATCGGGTCGTCAGTGAATTCAAGAGCGAGTACGAGAACGACGACGAGATTCGCGAGCTGGTTGATCTTGCCCTGAAGCTCGAGGACCTGACCCGCAACGCCGGAAAACATGCCGGCGGTGTCGTCATTGCCCCCGGTCCGCTGACCGACTACGTGCCGGTCTACAGTGAAGCCGGTGGTGAAGGCGCCGTTACCCAGTACGACAAGGACGACGTGGAAAAAGTCGGCCTGGTCAAGTTCGACTTCCTTGGCCTGCGCACGCTGACCATCATCGACTGGGCGGTCAAGGCGATCAACGTGCGTCGTGCCAGGACTGGCGAGACGGCGCTCGATATCAGCCAGTTGCCGCTGGACGATGCTGCCGTCTACACGCTGTTCAAGCGTGCCCAGACCATCGCCGTTTTCCAGTTTGAATCACGTGGCATGCAAGGCATGCTCAAGGATGCCAAGCCTGACAGATTCGAGGATCTGATCGCACTCGGCGCACTGTATCGCCCCGGTCCAATGGACCTGATTCCAAGCTACTGCAAGCGCAAGCACGGCACTGAAGTCATCGAGTATCCAGACCAGCGCGTTGAACCTGTACTGCGCGAGACCTACGGCATCATGGTCTACCAGGAACAGGTCATGCAGATGGCCCAGATCGTCGGCGGCTACTCGCTGGGCGGTGCTGATCTGCTGCGCCGTGCCATGGGCAAGAAAAAAGTCGAGGAGATGGCCAGGCACCGCGCGATCTTCCGCGAAGGTGCCGCGAAGAATGGTGTCGACGAACGCATGGCCGATGCGGTGTTCGACACCATGGAGAAGTTTGCCGGCTACGGCTTTAACAAGTCGCATGCCGCCGCCTATGCACTGGTGTCATATCAGACGGCATGGCTGAAGACCCACTACCCTGCCGAATTCATGGCGGCGGTGCTTTCCGCCGACATGGACAATACCGACAAGGTCGTCAATCTGCTCGGTGAAGCACGCACGATCGGGCTCGAGGTACTGCCACCGGATATCAACGCTTCCGGTTACAAGTTCCATGCGCTCGACGCTGACACGGAGGGCCTCGCATCGAAGAAGATCCGCTATGGCCTCGGCGCGGTAAAAGGTGTTGGTGAAGGCGCCATCGACAACGTCGTCAATGCTCGGGAAAGCGGAGGCGTGTTCAAGGATCTCGGCGATTTCTGCCTGCGCGTCGATTCGCAGAAGATCAACAAGCGCACGCTCGAAGCATTGATACTTTCGGGATCAATGGATGCCCTGGCCGGCAACCGTGCCAGCCTGATGTCGCAGCTTCCCGAAGCAGTGCGCGCAGCCGAACAACACGCCCGCAATGCACTGGCCGGCCAGAACGACATGTTCGGTGCAGCCAGTCCGGCTGCGGTGACCATCGAGCTGGTCGAAGTCGAGGACTGGCCGGCAGAGCGACGGCTCGCAGGCGAGCGGGATACGCTCGGACACTACCTCTCCGGCCATCCGACCGATGCCTGGCGGGAATTGTTCGCCCGAGTCGTGAGTTGCCCAGTCGGAGAGCTTGAAAAGCATCACAAGCCACAGGAAGGACGAAGCCGATTTGGCGGCGGCCAGTCATTCACCCTGGCTGGCTCCGTGCTGGGCTTGCGCAAGCAGGGCGAATCGCGCGCCTTTGTGCAGGTCGAAGATTATTCGGGTCGTTTCGAGGCCGTCCTGTATCGCGAAGCCTGGACCGAGTTTGCGCCCTTGCTCAGTCGTGACGCGATCCTGGTTTTCGAAGGCTCGTTGTCGATCGACGACTTTTCCGGGAATTACCAGCTACGCACCCAGCGCGTGAGCACGATCGAATCTGCCTGCGAGCGCCAGGCTCGCTTGTTGCGACTGCGCGTGAACGGTATTGGCGACGATTTCGCCACGCGCCTGTATGCCGCCCTGGAGGCCAGCCGTGGTGGCACCACCACGGTACGAATTGCGTTCAGCAACGAAAGCGGCCGCGGCGAGATCGAACTGGGGCCCGAATGGCGAGTGCGCGCCAGTCCGGCCCTGGCCCAGGCGGTCGCAGGGCTGGACGGGGTCATCGAGGCAGAATTCGTCTACGGGCATTCCGTCGGGTAAATTTGCCGCCCCAGACTCACGCTGCGACGCGAAACGCTATACTCGCGCTCTTCTGATTCAAACAGCGCCGAATGAACCCCAACTTCCTCGAATTCGAAGCACCGATCGGCGAACTCGAAGCCAAGATCCAGGAGCTGCG
>NZ_JBAWHJ010000433.1:0-2497 GCF_049593775.1 Dokdonella sp.
GTCGTAACGTTCGATGAAGTCGCGAACGTGCGGATAGACCGATTCACGCCAGCGCCGACCGCTGAAGATGCCGTAGTGCCCGGCACCCTTGACCTCAAGATGGTCGTGCTTGGCTTTCGGAATGCCGGTGCACAGGTCGTGTGCCGCCCTGGTCTGGCCGAGGCCGGAAATGTCGTCGAGCTCGCCTTCGATCGTCAGCAAGGCGGTGCGCTTGATCGCGGCTGGCTTGACCCGCTCGCCCTTGACGTCCCACAGGCCGCGCGGCAACAACTGCTGCTGGAAAATCTTCTCGATCGTGTCGAGATAGAACTCCGCGGGCATGTCGAGCACGGCGTTGTATTCGTCGTAGAACTTGCGATGGGCTTCGGCATCTTCCTGGTCGCCGCGACGCAGGTCTTCGTAGAAATCCCAATGCGAACTCATGTGTCGGCTCGGGTTCATTGCCACGAAGCCCGCGTGCTGCAGGAATCCGGGATAGACCTTGCGCCCGGCGCCCGGGTAGTTCGATGGCACGGTATGGATGACGTTGTTCTCGAACCACTCGATCGGCTGGGTAGTGGCCAGGTCGTTGACCTTGGTCGGGCTGCGTCGCGGATCAATCGGGCCGCCCATCATGGTCATCGTCAGCGGCGTGGTTTCCTTGTTCGACGCCAGCAGCGATATCGCCGCCATCACCGGAACGGTGGGCTGGCAGACCGAAATCACATGCAGTTTCTCGGCACCGATATGGCGAATGAATTCCTGGATGTAATGGACGTAGTCGTCGAGATCGAAGTCGCCCTGGTCCAGCGGAACCATGCGCGCGTCGATCCAGTCGGTGAGATACACCTTGTGATCCTGCAGCAGTGAACGCACCGTATCGCGCAGCAGGGTCGAGTGATGGCCCGACACAGGAGCCACAACGAGTACGGTCGGATCGTTCTTGAGCTCGGCCAGGGTCTCCACGTCGTCACTGAAGCGCTTGAAGCGGATCAGGTTGCAAAAGGGCTTGGCAACTGCGACCTGCTCGGAGATCGGTGTTTCGTGACCGTGCGCAGTGACAGATTCAATCGCAAAGGCGGGCTTTTCGTAATCCTTGCCAAGCCGATAGGCCAGTTCATAGCCTGCTGCCAAGCGTTGAACCCCGGGGAAGCCCGACAGCCAATTCTCTTTTGCCGTGAGAAGTTGCGCTGCAGCACCAGACCAGCCAACCAGCGGATTCATCAGCGAGCGATTGAGTTCGTGAAGTTGGTAAAGCATAAGGCTGGCCTTGTTTGCTGTGGCGAATCCGCCCATCTTTAGGCCTTCCGGCTTTATGTGCAAGTGCACAATCGGCTGGTCGAGCTGAGCCAAGGGGCTAGACCTTGTCCTCCCGGGGCGCATAC
This sequence comes from Dokdonella sp., assembly GCF_049593775.1. GTDB lineage: Bacteria > Pseudomonadota > Gammaproteobacteria > Xanthomonadales > Rhodanobacteraceae > Dokdonella. The sequence goes on from NZ_JBAWHJ010000433.1 coordinate 1,365, forward strand.
GGGGGCCCGGTTTGGAGGCCCGGGGCTGACCTGCTTCGCGATGAAGGCCGCAAACGGTACCATCGGGTTTCCGTCTCCCGGTCCTGTGCATGAACGCAAAAAAGTATGACCGCGCCTATTTCGATCGCTGGTACCGGGATCCCCAACACCGGGTCAAGGCGCGCGGGGAGACGCGACGCAAGGTCCAGATGGCAGTCGGACTGGCCGAATATTACCTGGGCCGGACCATCACCAACGTCCTGGACATTGGGTGCGGCGAAGGGATCTGGCGTTCGCCGTTGCGCGCACTACGCCCTGGCATCGACTACCTCGGCCTGGATTCAAGTGACTACGCGATCAGTCGTTTCGGCCGCTCGCGCAATCTTCGTCCCGCGCGTTTCGCTGACCTGGCCGAGCTGCGTTTCGATCGGCGCTTTGACCTGATCATTTGTTCCGACGTCGCTCATTACCTCGGCGCTGCAGAATTGCGTCGGGGCCTCTCCGGTTTCCCGGAGCTGCTTGAAGGCCTCGCTTTCATCGAACTGTTCACCTCGAAAGATCCGGTCGATGGCGATACCACGGGATTCATTTCGCGCTCCCCAAAGTGGTATCGCGAATGCTTTGCCAGCGCCGGGCTCATGGCCTGCGGCTCGCATTGCTACCTGGCGCCGGATCTGATGCGATCAGTTTCCGCGCTCGAGCGGGCTGAGGCATGAGCGGATCCCTTCCCGAGACTGTGCACGATCGACTTCCCGAACTGCCAGCCCTGACGGGCCTGCGAGGGTTCGCGGCATTGTGGGTGCTGCTGTATCACGTCTGGGCCATGAGCGGCGGACCGCCACTGCGACTGCCCGGTATCGGATTCATGCAGGGCAGCAACCTGTTGTCGGTCGGCTGGTCGGGCGTCGACCTGTTCTTCTGTCTTTCCGCATTTCTGCTCGTCATGCCGTTTGCGCAGTGGCGCTATGGGTCTGCAACGCGACCCAATACTGGTCGGTACCTGCTGCGCCGCGTGCTGCGCATTTACCCGGCCTACCTGTTCCAGCTGTTCGTGCTGCTGTTCGCTGCCGTGGTGTTTGATTACGGGCGCGTTCCAACGGCTTACGAGCTGGTCGCTCATCTTTTCCTCTGGTTCTACATAGGCTGGAATTGGG
>NZ_JBAWHJ010000434.1:0-11873 GCF_049593775.1 Dokdonella sp.
GCGCAGCCCTGATCGAGTTTGGGCAAGCAGGGCGAGAACTTGCACTGTACTCCGGCTCGGTCGTGCGCTTTCATGATGCTGCTACCCGCAACTATCTTCGCGAGATCGATGTGGGCGAGTCCGTTAGTGCAGTGCTTGCGCTTGGTTCGGATAGTCGTCAGTTGCTGATCGCTGCCAAGGGCAGGTTGATGCTTGTCGATGGCATTGGCGGAGGCGTCCTCGCCACATCAGAGTACATGGGTGTTGGCTTGGGAGATCGCAACCAGTTGGCGGTTCAGGATCTGGGCAACGGGTCCTGGCTGGCAGGGGTTGGAAGCGAAGCGGGTGTCTTTCGACTCTTGCTACGCATGCGCGACGAATTGTTTTCGGGTGATTTCGATAGCGACGCGTCTGTGTTCGACTAGCCGCTGGCTTTTGAGGAACCGCGGGAGGCTCTCCGAGTGATGCGCTGGCAGTCGGCGTGATTCCAACTGAGGGGGTTCTCACCCTGTTCTCGTATAGCTGAAGCCAGGTCCCCAGCATCCGGGGACCACTGGATTCAGTGGGATCCAGTCCAGGCTCGGATTGCGCTTGCATTTCGGGCAACCTCTACCTGTAATGCTTAGCGCGAGCATGCACGAATGGCAAACGTTGCAGCTCTCTTTCGCTACACTCCGGGCTCGTAAATCTGCGAGGGCGAGCGCCAGTGAGTGATAAGAATCGGATGGACGCGGCTGACTCTGCTGCGACTTCAACCAGCCCATCCCCCCGAGTCGCCTTCGAAAAGCTGCGCGAACGGACAGACGAGCTGGAACTGCTGATATCGGGTATCAGTCTGCTGGCATTGATTGCCCTGCCAAATTGGCTCTTCGACCACTGGATGCGGTATGCGTTGCATCTTGAAGGTGAACGACTCGCCGTCGTGTTGATGGTGTTTCCGCTGGCAATCGGTTTGAGCTATTCGCTGGCGGGTGCGTTTCTGCTGCACCTCGCCGTGCGCGCCTATTGGGTAGGACTGATCGGACTGAAAGCGGTGTTTCCCGACGGTATTCGATGGCAAAGCCTGCGCAGCCTCGGACCCATTGCGCGTCAGGATCAACAGCGCCGACTCGTCGATCTGGAAACGTCCATCGGCGCCGCAGATCGCGTTGCGTCCATCATTTTCGCAATGATCAGCCTGGTTGCCTTGTCCATCATGTGGATGGGCTCGCTGCTGCTCGGAATCATCCTGCTGGGCATGTTCGCAGGCTATCTGTTCGGTCTGCCCGAAGGGTCGGTGGATGACCTGGTCAGCGCGCTCGCGCTCGTGTTTATCGGCATGCCGATACTGGCCACGGTGCTTGATCGCGGGATGGCACTGTTGCGAGGTGCCAATGCTGCACCGCCTGCATGGCTACAAAAATTTGTTCGAGCGCTGATTTCCGTGCAGTCGGTATTCATGCCGCAGCGCTTGATGCTGCCCGTTCAACTGACGCTTGAATCGAACCTTCCGCGATACACATTTACGTTTGCGTTCGCGGCGATTCTCTTCTCGACTGTGCTGATCGGCGTTTCCCAGCCGCGACTGGCGAAGCAGTTCGCACCATTTGGCGACTATGCCTATCTTGATGAGATGTCTGTCGCGAATGGGCTGCGCTCGGCGAGCTACGAGAATCTCCGCGTAGAGGAGGATCGGCTGCTTCATGTGCCGATGATTCCGTCCGACCTTGTTGCAGACTCCTTCTTGCGCGTATTCCTGCCCTACGTACCCGATCGCGACAACCAGGCGATTCGTGACCAGTGCGCCGACACCACCACTGCGGCGCTTCGACTTCAGTGCCTGGCCCGGCTCTGGACCGTCAGTCTGGATGGGGTGCCCGTGGACATTTCCAGCTTTATCGCTTCGGAGCGACGCGATATCGGATTGCGCGGCATCCAGGGATACCTTGCTCTGGCAGGGCTTGCTCCCGGCGCACACCAGCTTACAGTCACCTGGGCGTCTACCGCCGATTCGGCCGATGAAAGTGAGAAGGCCGTCTACCAGATTCCATTCTGGTTCGCGCCGCCCTATCAGCTTGACCTCCCGACAGAGATGCCTGTCGAGATTCCGGTGAGCGCTGAACGCGGAGCAGCGGCTGCCGAGAACCGTTCTCCAGTACCGAGCAGTTAGATCCTTCAGTCCTTTCCAATGCACTGCACGGATCAGAGAACGCAGTTGTTGGCTTGAATTTGACTGCTTGTCAACCTGCGAAGTCGCGTAGCTGGCAAGGCTTCATTCTGGAACAACCATTGGCCTGACAACTTCCGGGAAGCCGAAGCCCGGCGACTGGATTCAGTTCTGAGGTGATCTGGACAGAGTCGATGGAAACCTGCCTTTGCATGTGTTTCGCTGGTACTGCTCACCGCCTTGGTGACGTTGGTCATGACACCCCGGGAGGCTTCCTTGCGTACCTTGACTCAATTCGACATCAACCCTTCCGAACCGCGTTGGGTGGCCGTCAACGACGGCGTGATGGGTGGGCGTTCAAGTGGCGGGCCGACTCTCAAGGACGGCGCGCTGCAGTTCGCCGGCATGTTGTCGCTCGAGAACGGGGGTGGGTTCTCGTCAATCCGTACCGTTGACTACCTTGTTGATCTGTCGGAGGTTTCCGCCGTGTTGCTGCGTGTTCGTGGCGATGGCCGTGTCTATCAGGTTCGACTCGCCACGGATGCGCAACACCTTGGCTTGGCCGTGTCCTATGGTGCCGAGTTCGTGACGGTCGCCGGAAAGTGGATCGAAGTACGTGTTGGCTTCGATGCGTTGCGGCCTAGCGTACGCGGGACCGTGCTGGAAGGGCCGCCGTTCGATCCTTCGAAGGTCCGACAAATTGGTGTGCTCGTCGGCGACAAGAAGGAAGGACCGTTTTCTCTGGAAATCGACTGGATTGCCGTGGAGTGAGACTCGGCATTGGCAGCGCCAGTGAATCGACTACTGACCCACAAGGGCTCGTCGGCGCATCCAGCCACTCAGCGACAGGCGCGGTCGCGTAGCAGGCAATACTTCGTGAGGAAACCGGGCGCTGAGAAACGCGACCATCGTGCCGCATCGTGGTTGCACGCGTTCGATGGACTTGTTCGATTGATGATGGATCAGGAGCTCGCCGCCATGATGATCCTGCCAGCGTGCATTGAGATAGAAGATCAATGACACGACGCGCAGGTCGTGGGTGCCGAAGCGGTCGAGATGGGTCTTGTAGAACGCGCCAATCGGGTAGCGTGCATAGTGGCACTCGGTATCGATTGCGCCGATGTAGAGCGCTTCGTTGAGTGCAGCGCGTAGCCTGTTGATCAGCTCCATGGCACGCGATTCCGCAGGGGCCAGCGCGTTTTCGTCTAGCCAGGCGATCGAGTCGCCGCGCAGTTCTGTCGTGGATGTCAGGCTCGTGGCGCGCCCTACTTGCGCTGCAACGAGGCCTTGTCGCGCCTGCAGCACAAGCAGGCGACCGCGCAGGGCAATCACCAGTGCTGCATCGAGAATTGAATCGCCCACGTAGCAGCCAGTGGTGGCAATGGACTCCACGATCCTGTCGTTTAGAAGGCTCACCAACTGTGGCCAGGCGGGCGGGGAACCGGGCGCAGATCGTCAAGCCGTTCAACGCGGTCGCGCGACTTGAACATGCGGTTCTCCGAAGGTTGGCCACAGTAGCAGCTTGTGGCTCTGTCAAGGCGAAAGTCCTTCCTGCTGGGACACATCTGGATTGGGCCGGTTGGGTCCAGCCAACCCGCGATAGAAACATGCAACTGATCAACGCGGAAAAGCCCGGTTCGGAAAAAGCGCTTGTATCGCATCGTGAGGGTGCCTGCCCGTGAGATGAACAGGATCGATAGTGGTCGTCACCTGGAAACCATGCACATGGTCGGAAAGCGCAAGAAGGAACTCGAGCTGGAGCGTTCCACGGGACGGCGAGCGCAATGACACTGGTTCTCAATCGCGCGGTGTGAACAAATGGTTGCGTCCATTCAAAAGGCTGAGGCGCCGGATGCTTGGCAAAGGTGCAGGTGGCGATTGCATGGCATGCGTTGTTGCGAACGGTTTCCGGGTGGCAAACGGCATCCTGATCGCTATGCAGAATAACAACTGCACGTACCGACCCAGGGAATGCGCAGAGGATCTCGCGGAAGTCGTGGCGGACACTGATCTCCGGAAGGACCAACTCGTTTCGCAACAGGCAAGACTCCTCGACTTCCAGGGTCGATCGGGTCGTGCCGTCGCTGACATGATCGCCCTGGCAAACGAGCTTGCCAGGGTTGAAGCAAGTCTGGCCGAGCTCGATCGGGCATCGGCCAATCTCCAGCACAGGACCGAGACCAATCTGCTGATCATCCAGTTCAGCACGATGGAGGGTCATTCCCGCTGGTCATCCGTCGGGCGATCACTTTCCGGAAGTCTCGATTCTTTCGCCGAAGGGGTATCCGAAGCGATTGACATGATTGCCTACGGGTTCCCGTTCCTTCTTGCGTTGTTTCCGCTGGCACTCCTGTGGCGCTGGTTGTGGCGTCGCGCGACTCAACGCATATCGACGTCACCAACCTGATCGGCGTAGTCCTTTTTCGGATCGACCCCAAACAGCATCTTCACGCCCGCAACAAGATTTGATTCGTTGAGCCAGACTTGCGCGTTTTCAGGATCGAAGCGCAGCAATACCAGATTGGGGTCATACTTTCCTTCGAACCACGCGGCGATGAACGGGTTCCAGAGACGCTCGATCACGGTGCGATCCTGCGAGATGCTGAGGCGACCATGAATGCTGGCGAACAGCTCGTGTCCCTTGGAGCTGAAAGCAGCTATAGCGCGAGAGTCCGGACCAAGCTTCTCGACCACTGCATTGGGTCGCCCGGTAAAGAACCATATCGGGCCGTGCTCCTCTTCAATGCAGGCCGTCATCGGTCGCGAATGGCCATCTTCCGCGCCGTCGATGCCGAGCATCATCGTGCGGTCGGACTTCAAGGCTTGCCAAAGCTTCTTCTCGAGTTCTTTCTTGTCAGTCATGCGTTCTACTCCTGATGTCGTGGGGAGCGGGTGGCCGCTATACCGGGTTCAAGATTTAAGGCCGTGCGCATGAACACTGCGGGAACGTGATCGAGGAACAGGTGGTTTTCGTGTGTGGCGTTCAACGGCACGGGGTACACGCGCTGCAAGAACGTGGGCTCTCCCGACCTGGCAGGGTCCAGGCCGATCCATCCAGGGACGGCGTTGTGCCATCCTGGATCGCTGCGTCATCCGCAGGAAGGGTGGGGCCGGGCGACTCCCGGACCGGGCTTCGACAAGTGGGTCAATTCGCATCCGCGGTCTTGTCGGGCGACAAAAAATTCACATGATCTCCAGAGGGCTTTGACAACTTCCCCTCTAGCCTTGCGTCTCCAGCCCTCTCAAGGAGTCGACAAGCGGATGTCAGGTGATCAAATGATGGGTCAATCTCGTTCTCGCGGGCATTCCCGCTGCGGACAGTATCGACACCTGGTCCTGTTGTGGCTGTTGGTTCTGGCAACCTCGTTGACAACGCGGGCCGTTCTTTCCGCCATCAGCCTGCACGCAGGCCAGATTGCCCTGTCTGATCTTCCCTATGTGTTCGCCGTCGGCCTGCTGCTGGATGCGCTTGCCGGTTTGTACCTCTGTCTGCCATTCGCACTCTGGATCTGGCTGATGCCGGCCCGCTGGTATGCGTCGTGGCCAGGTCGGGCCACGGTCTATCTCGGATTTGCGGTAGCAATTTTCGGGCTGTTCTATCTTGTTGCTGCAGAATACTTCTTCTTTGACGAGTTCAATTCGCGCTTCAACTACACAGCTGTCGAGTACCTGATTTATCCGACCGAGGTTCTTGGAAACATCCGCGATTCGTATCCTGTGGATATGGTACTCACTGGCTGTGTCCTGTCGGGTTTGCTGATTGCATTCCTCTTGCGGAAACGAATCGCGCATGGATTCGAGGGCCTGGCTACGTTTCGCCGTCGCAGCATTGTCACGCTTTCACTGTTCGCGCTGACAGCCGTTTCAGCGTGGATGGTCAATCTGGAATCTGCTCGCGACCTTCAGGAAAATCGCGTTGCCGATGAAGTGGCCGCGAATGGCGTGTACTCATTCTTCAGCGCCTTGAGAAATGCACGTATCGACTATGACCGCTACTACGCGACCTTGCCCGAGGCCGAAGCAATCACGCGTGTGCGCAGGTTGGTCCAGCAATCGAACACGCGCTATCTGGCTACCCCCGAAGCAACGGGAAATCCACTCGCACGCAATGTCGACAATTCGGATCTTGGTCCGCCGCGGAAGCTCCATGTGATTTTCCTCTTCGAAGAATCGATGGGTTCGGAGTTCGTGGGCAGCCTGGGAGGCAAGGGGTTTACGCCGAACATCGATCGCATTGCAGCGCAGAGCCTCAGCTTCACCCACATGTACGCCAGTGGCACACGCACCGTGCGCGGAATGGAAGCGTTGACTACATCGCTGGCACCTGTGCCACCGGAGTCAGTGGTCAAGCGCACAGGCAACGAGGACCTGTTCAACCTGTCGACGATCGCCCGCAAGCAAGGTTATGCGCCAACATTCATCTATGGCGGCTATGGCACGTTCGACGACATGAATGCGTTCTATGCAGGGAATGGATGGCGTGTTCTCGATCGTACCGACATGCCGGCTCCAAAGTTCGCCACCATCTGGGGCATTGCCGACGAAGAGCTGTTCGACAACGCCCTTGCCGAATTCGACAAGCAGATCGAGCGCGGCGAGCGCATCTTTTCCCTGGTCATGAGCACGTCGAACCACCGGCCCTATCTGTTCCCCGAGGGCATCCCGGGCGTGCAGGCAGAAGGTGGTGGGCGCGAAGCGGGCGTGCGTTACGCCGACTATGCGATAGGGAAATTCTTCGATCAGTTGCAAAGCAGGCCGTGGTACAAGGACACCCTTCTGGTTATCGCTGGCGACCATGGTGCTCGCGTCTACGGTCGTGCACAGATTCCGGTGTCCAACTACGAGATTCCCTTCATCGTCCATGCCGCAGACGCCATCGCTTCCGGGCGCGTCGACACACTGGTCAGTCAGGTGGACATCGGGCCCACCGTGCTGGGCCTGCTGCACTTGTCCTATGAATCCTGGCTTCCGGGCCGGGACATCCTGCGCATGGGGCCGGATGATGGCTACGCGATCTTCAACCACAATCGCAACATTGCCATGATGCGTGACGGCGAACTTGCGACGTTGGGGTTTCGCAAGGCGGTCAACACCGAGCGATACGAGCCGGCGTTCGATCAGCTTGTTTCTGCGAGTGCCAACGTCGAACTTGAGCGGGATACCCAGGCTCTGTTTCAGCTCTCGTGGGAAATGTTCGCTGATGGCCGGCAGCGTGAGCCGTAGCGAAGTGCCTGATCAGCCAGCGAGGTCCGAGTGACGAGGCTTCAGTCCACGTTACCGGCCAGCCTCACGATGTGGCCGGCTCGAGGATCCATCTTCCCTGCCACCAGATCACTGATCAGGGCTTGTGCAGCTTCGATGCCGGTATGCTCGACGACAGTCATCCAGTCATTCTTCGGGTCGCTGAGACGGGCAATGAATCCACCCTGAGCGGCGCTGAAGCGTTCGTTGAAACTTGCTGGTCCCCAGTCTGCAGTACGCTTGCGGATCTGTTCGGGTGCGAAGAAGAACCTCGGTGCAGGGCCGGCAAGAGCGGGCTGGTTCCTGGCGATCATTTCGCTGGTCTGGGTAAAGCCAACCAGGCAGTCGTGGACCAGCTCATGGTCGAAGTGTTGATGGATTCGGGTGCGCAATGCGGCATCGCCCGAGAAATCGAGATACAGGGTTGGCTGGTCGTTGGCAATGGATTCAAGCTGGTCATAAGCGTGCGCCTGCGAGTAGCAGCCCAGCGCATTGACGAATTCGAGATTGCCAGAGGATGTCAGCGCCACCTGCCTGATGTCGGCATGTTCGTCGAGCCATGCTGCGGTTCCATAGGCTGTCTTGCTGGATGCACTGGAAACCACCAGTTGCCTTGCACCGAAGAACCGGTTGTCCTCGAGGTAGTCGGCCAGCATCCATGAGGTCACAAACAACGGACGCAGCAGAGCTTGATAGTCTTCAAGTTCTGGCGAATAGGCCGGGTCGGTACTGCATCGCGTGTAGAAGTTGTAGGCAGATGTCAGCGCCAATCGGTGCGGCATGCCGTCGAAGAAGCCTCTTTCCGTAAGCCGCTCGGGACGAAGTCGCAGCGCATTGGCGATCGGGAAAAATCCGTAGAAGCGCTCGCCACAGGAAATTTCCGGAACCGCGGAATCGATGACTTCGGCAAACCCCCACACTGGCATCTGGGCCCAGTCAGGGTCGCCGGCAGGAAAGAACGACCAGTAGTGAATGGGTGCTTCACCAAACGTCAGGTAGGTCACGTTGTTGGTCGTGATTGAGAATCGGTCGATTCGAACCGTGATTTCGCCTTCTTCCAGCTGAGGCATGGGTTCATGCGCGAGCCGTGACTCTCCAAGCGCGTTCTTTCGCGACTGCAGGCGAGTGAGCGTGTTGATCCGGGTCATGACTGGATTCCAGAAGCAGGAAAGAACAGCTTACCGCCCTGGACGACGTTTCGGGATCCGATCCGGAAATGGATCGAAGTTCCGTATGGCGAAATGATCGGAGAAATCAGCGTTCTCCATTCTGCAGCATTGATCGCTAGCGTCGGCGAGCGTGTTGTTCGACTGAGTCCGCGCCGGTTCACGTTTCGGGCCACCCCGAAGCGTCAATCGATTCACGATAGGCGTGGAACGAAGCATAGGCGAGCCAGGGCATGACAATGCCGAGTCCGAGCAAGGCGCTTGCGAAACCCAAGGCTGTCAGGATGCAGATGATCGCCGCCCATTCGAGCATCACGAGCTTGTTTCTGAGGACTGCGTTGATGCTTGAAATGCAGGCGGTGACCATGTCGACATTGCGATCGGCAATCATTGGCAGGGAGAAGACTGCAATCGAAAACGTGAGTGCTGCAAAGGCAGAACCTATCGCCGACCCGACCAGAAGGAACTCGATGAATTCGTCGAGATTGCCTTGCTGATCCGGGAAGAATGCAGTGAGCAGCATGCCCGACCTCGACCAGATCAAGACGATCACGAACTGGACCAGTGCGAAAACTCCGGCATGCCCGAGTACCCTGCGAACGACACTCATCGAATCGGCGAGTTTGGGGCGTTGCCCATTCAGCAGCGAGCGGCTGACGGAATAGAGTCCAACTCCAATCAATGGGGCGACGAAGACGAATCCGGAGAGCAGGGTAGCCAGCAACGCGAATCGGCCAAGCGTCCAGGCGAACCAGGAGATCAGGGCGCTGACCAGGACGATGACCAGGCCGAACAGAGCGCTCAGGCCCGGGGTCCGGAGCAGATCCTGCCAACCCAGTTTCAACCATCGCCAGGGTGCGGCGAGATCAAGTTTGCGACAGGGGACGACGAACGGTCGCTGCGCCGGATCGTCCGGGGTTTCGCTTTTCTCGGGAGACTCGCTCAAGACCACGCACCTCGCTGGGAGATCAGCCGCTGGCATCAGTCGATAATCGCAACCCTTGCGCCGGGATGCCAGCCGCGCAACTGCCGACGGGCTGGTTCCGAGTATCCGATGCTCAGGCACCGTTTGGCGATTTTCAATCGCGGTGGGTGTGCAGTTGAGGTTCCGAACTGATCAGCATCGGCGTGGCGGCTCGAATCCGAAGGTGCTGTCGAACAGTGCAAACGATGAGGGGCCGCAATGGCGACCCCTCGCTTCACGCGGAGCAGACTCGCGCCTGTACTACATGGACCAGTGCAGATTGACGCCAAGCGAGCGCTCGGGTGCGTAGGTCGACAGCTCGTCGGATGTGGCGAAATAGAGTTCGTCGAACGCGTTTCGCACGTAGAGCTGCATGTTGAATTTGGGCGTGAAATAGTAGCGGAAGTCGGCATCGACAACATTGACGGCATTGCGCTCGAGTTCCTCGAAGCCTGGGCGATCGAATGCCCAGTAGTGTGTGTAGCGCAGGCTGACATCCCAGTTTTCCGACTTGTAGTGTGCCTCGACATCCGCGTTCACTGGCGGGATTCCATACAACTGCTCGCCGATATCGTCAGTGCCGCGTACCAGCGTAGCGGTTGTACGCAGGGTCAGGTTGTTGGTGGGCATCCAGGCCAGTGCGCCCTCGGCACCGTGAAGTTTTGCCTTGCCTACATTGGTGTAACCGTTGATGCCCGGTGCGATCTCGATCAACTGGATCAGTTCATCGACATTGCTGCGCCAGATGTGCGCTTCACCACTCCAGTTGCCGATGTTCAGCGAGTAACCCAGGTCAACGCCAAGGGAGCTTTCCGAGCTCAGGTCCGGATTGCCGATGACCTCTCCCTGTGGAGTCACGCCAGTGTAGAAACGCTCCTCCAGCGTCGGGAATCGATAGCCCGACGATACGTTGAGGGTCAGTCGATTCCACTTCCCGGGTGTCCAGATCGCGCCCGCGGTGAACGCGGTGTCGGAATCTCTGGAGCGCGCGGATGCCTGCTCCTGTTCGATCGATGTCGTGCGCGCACCGAACTCGAATCCAAAATCGGAGGCTACCCGCCAGTCGGTCAACGCGAACAGGGACAAGGTGTCTTCTTTGGCGTTCTTCAGACTGTAGGTGCGGTTATGGACATTGCCCCTGGCGTCATAGGCGTCGACGTCACGTCGACCCAGGTATTCGAGGCCGATATTGTTGGTGAAGTTGCCGGTGACGAACGTTTGCTGGACCGAACCCGCGTAATCCGTGCTGCTGACTGCGGCGAATGTGTCCGGCGTGTCCGGGCGCTGGTTGTAGGTGCCGAGGTACTGCTGGTGCGCGTGCACACTGGCCTGGAATCCGCTGTCGTTTCGCAGGCGAATGCGCCCCAGGGTATGGCTGTCCTCGGGATACGTGGTGTCACGGGTCGGATAGCGGATATTCGATTTGCCGATGTTCTCGGTGCGGGAAGGCAGCAGCAACGCATCGATGTCGAAAGCTCCGACCCGTGTGCGGTACTGAAGTGTTGCACTTTCGCGCGTGTAGCCGGTGTTGAGGGGGGTGCCATTCGGCGCCTCGCTTTCGCCGGCGCGATGGCGTGCGGCGGCAATCGAGAAACTCTCCGAGCCGGTGGCGCCGGCTATCAGGGATTCGTTGCCCGAAGTCGCATAGCCGGCATCGACGACCGTGGTGTCGAACCAGCGAGGTTCAATGGAGATCGCGCCACCGAGCGCGCCCGCGCCAAAATGGACAACGGCGGGTCCGCGCGTGGCGTTGATGTCACCAAGCAGGATTGGCTCGACGAAGGCGACGGGAATTCCGGCCCGGCGTTGCGCCGTCAGTGGCATGCCACCCAGCAGGATGAGGATGCCATTGGCGCCGCTGCCGCGAATCGAAAAGGTCTCGAAGATGCCGTTCTGTCCGGTTACCCCGATACCGGGAATGCGCGTGACCAGATCCTGGAAATCGGCCGGTGCGGCCACGGCATTCTCGTAGGTCACCACGTCCGTAGCCAGCGCAGACGGCCAGTCATTCGCTGTGCCGCGTGCCGTGACACGAACGGCGTCGGTCATCCACGGCGTATCGTGCATCAGGGGGTCCCTGGACTCTTCCAGGTACGCCTCGGATTTTTCCTCCTCCAAGGCCTTGGCTTCGTTGCCGGGAGGTTCTTGTCCGATAGATGGGAGCGAAAACAGGGTTGCGGTGCTTATCGCAGCAACAAGCGTGCTGCGCCTTAGAGCTGAAGGCATAGGAATTCCGTGGATCGCCTGTTCCCGTATTGGGAGGGCAAGACCGTCGAGTCTAGTAAAGATGGTGTTAAACAAGATCCGCCGGAAGGCGGATGCTGCTTGGGCCTGAAGGCTCAAGGGAGCATTCGTTCAGCATCCCGCGCGCGAGATG
>NZ_JBAWHJ010000435.1:0-1788 GCF_049593775.1 Dokdonella sp.
GAACATGGCTTTACCAGTATTCCCCGCGGAATGTATTGGGCGATCGTGACCATGGCCACCGTTGGCTTCGGTGACATCGTTCCGGGAACGCCTCTGGGCCAGATCATCACTTCGGTGATCGTCCTGATCGGCTACGGGATCATCGCCGTGCCGACCGGAATATTCGGCGCCCATCTGATTCAGTCCGGCCTCGACAAGCGCGAATCGCGGCGCAGGGATCGGGCCGATTCCTGCCCCCGCTGCGGCGAGCGCGAGCACCTGGCCGAAGCTCGCTACTGCCATTGCTGCGGTGAACGGTTTCCTGCCGAATCCGAGCCGTGACCAGGCACCTGCGCCCGGGCAAAGGGTCCGGATGATTGCACTATGTGGCGCCTGCTGGACAAGCATGTAGTCAAGGCCCTCTCCGAACACGGCGCCGCCCAATTCGAACGCCCGGCGATCCTGTTGTTGGTCGTAGTCTGCATGCCGATTGAAGCGGCAGGGGTTGCTTTCGATACCTTCGTTGCATGGCGACCGACCGGTTGCGTTCATGCCTCGTCCTCCATGCCCCATCCAGTGCGGTGTAGGGACGGGAACGAAAACCGGCGAAGAACTACCCCTCGGTGGCTAATCGTTCACGGCAAAGCCGGATGCGTTCCGACGTCCGCTCCGGATCCACATTCCGTGCTTCCGGATTCTGCTTGAGCAGGTTCAAAAGTTCTTCGTGATGAACTTGCGCCATGCCGCAGTCGCCGGAATCTGCTTCGGCAAGCGCCAGATTCATGATGATCGAGGCGGTCAGTCCGTGGCTCGGTGGTAGCGCCACGTGGGCGACACCGAGCCCACGCCGCAGTGGTTCGATTGCCTCGGCTGGATGGTTCTGATTCAGCATGGCCTTGCCTACATTGTGCAATTCCACGGCGACAAAGAAATGTTCCGGACCGTAGACCTGTTCGGCAAGTTGGGCAGCCTCGCGATGGGTCGCTTCGGAGCCGGCATTGTCACCGCGCTTGAGCTGCACGCCTCCAAGCGCATTCAAGGATTCGTGAAGGCGCGCCGGGCGCGGAGGCGTGGCGCTGCGTATGGGTTCGATGATCTCGTTGAGCAAGCGCAACGATGCATCAAATTTTTTCTGTGAGGCGAGGGCGCGGCTCAGGAACAGCGCAGTCTCGATCGAACGCTCGTCGAGGGTGCCGTAAAGTTGACGGTACAGAGCCAGCGAGTTTGTCCATCCTTCGCGTGCCGGCTCGTATTCTCCTTCGATCCAGTGCAGCAGGGCGCCGAGGCTGAGCATTTTCGCCTTGATCGCTGAAGCCTCGTCCGTGTCCGGCATTTCCGGCAGCAATGTGCGCGCCTCGGCCAGTGTCGCCGCTGACTCCGAATTGCGGGTCAGGCTTTTCAGCGCTGCGGCACGCAGCATCAGCGAATGTGCCAGTGACACCGCTTCGTCAAGCCTGTGGCGAATGGTGATGGCATCGTCGGCCAGTTGAAGCGACTGATCGTAGGCGCCAAGTCCGGCATAGGCGCCACTCATGGCATCGAGCAGGTCAGCATGGGCGCTCGGTACATCGGCCAATGCCTGGTCCATGCGCTCGGCACTGCGGTCAAGCAGATCCCGTGCGCTGATTTGCACGCCGTTGGTCTTGCTCGGGTTGGCCAGGCGAAAGTTGTCGACCATGAACTCAAGTACACGTTCGGACTTGCGCGTTTCCGTGCGGGCGATGTCTCGCTGGATCAGGGCTACGGCGAGGCCCGCGATCAGTGCACCGAGAGCTAATGTCGTCAAGCCAGCCGCCACGGCATTGCGCC
>NZ_JBAWHJ010000436.1:0-3521 GCF_049593775.1 Dokdonella sp.
GAAAACACGCTAGCGCAATTGCAATGCGTCATTTCTATTGGGCTTGTTTCATCGGATCGGGCGCTGCAATCAGCGCCTCGATCTTCGCTACCAGTTCCTTGTCGTCCGGCTTCACCTTGCTCGGGTAGTCGGCCACGACCTTGCCATCACGGCCAATCAGGTACTTGTAGAAATTCCAGCTTGGAAAGCGCCCGCCCGATTCTTCGGCAAGCCGCACGTAAAACGGATTGGCGTCGCCTTCCTTGACCTGCACTTTCTCGAACATCGGGAACGTGACTCCGTAAGTCAGCGTGCAGAAATCCTTGATCTCTGCTTCAGTGCCGGGTTCCTGGCCCATGAAGTCATTCGACGGAAACCCGAGCACGGCGAACCCCTGGTCTGCATATTTCTCGTTGAGCGCTTCGAGTGCTTCGTATTGCTTCGTGTAACCGCACTTGCTGGCCGTGTTGACGATCAACAGTACCTTGCCCCCGTAGGTCTTGCACAAGTCGACCTTGTCCTTGCCGGCAAGCGGGCGGAATTCGGCATCAAGCAGGTCGGTGCAAGCATGGGCGGAGACACCGACCGTCAGCAGGCATAGCGCGAGAAGTAGGCGGGACATGGCTTCTAACTCCGAGAGAGGGGAACAGGGAATGGAGAGTGGGTAAAAGCAACCACAGCCCCGTAGATGGAGCCCATGGTGCATCAGAGAACCCTGCCGAGGCCAAACCCACCGCCAAACAGCTTCGGATTGTGCTTTAGATCCAACCCATCCCCCATTCCCTGTCCCCCACTCCCGGCCCACCTATTGACTCGCTCAGTTTAGGTGTTATAGTTAGCTACAACACCAACTCATCAACAGACCTCCGGGAGGTCTCCGCATGAACCGCCTGATACACACCCGTCTTGGCCTGGCCCTCGCGATCGCCTTCGGTATCGGCATCGCAGAGCTCAGCAATTTCTTCACCCAGGGCAACGATTTCGCCGCCGTCGAAACCGTCGCCATGGCCGCTGGTGGACCCGTTTCGCCGATGCCTGCCACTGTCGGGATCGAAAACTGTGCGATTCCGATGCTGCCTCTGATCGTGGTAAGGCCTGACCACCACGACCTCCTCGGTGCCGAGACATCGGAGTTGCTGGCAGCCGTTTCAGGTGGCTCTCCCGTGCTTTCGATTCCCAACTTCCTGCCGAGGGTTCGACTCGACATGCCCTACTACTCGTTTGGCAAATTGATGCCTGGCGCGACCAAGGAATAAGCAGATGAGCATGGTATGGAACGACAACACACCCATCTATCGCCAGCTGCGCGACCGCGTCGTGGCGATGATTCTGGATGGGGCACTCAAGCAGGGAGATGCGCTGCCATCGGTTCGACAGGTGGCAGCGGACTTCCAGATCAATCCGATCACGGTCTCCAAGGCCTATCAGGAACTGGTCGATGAAAACCTGGTGGAAAAAAGAAGGGGGCTTGGCATGTACGTAACCGAAGGGGCGCATGGCGCCTTGCTGAAATCCGAACGCGAGCATTTCCTGAACGAGGAATGGCCCTCGCTGTTTGCACGTCTGGAACGCATGGGCCTTGGTCTGGAAGACCTGCTCAAGCATGCACCCAAAACCGAGGGAGACTCACGATGAGCGCTGTAGTCCACGCACGCGGCCTGAGCAAGACCTATGGGACGACCGTTGCCTTGAATGCAGTCGATTTCGAGATCGAAGCCGGGCGCATCGTCGGCCTGATCGGGCCCAACGGCGCCGGAAAGACGACCGCGCTGAAGGCGATTCTCGGTCTCAGTGAATTCGACGGCGAACTTTCGGTACTCGGACTGGACCCGAAATCGCAGCGCCCCAAATTGATGGAACAGGTCTGTTTTATCGCCGACGTGGCCGTATTGCCGCGCTGGATCCGCGTGGGCCAGGCAATCGAATTCGTGGCCGGCGTGCATCCGCGTTTTTCCCGCGAGAAGTGCGAAGCGTTTCTCGCCAACACCAAGCTCCGGCCCAACATGCGCGTGCGCGAACTGTCGAAAGGCATGATCGTGCAGTTGCATCTAGCCCTGGTCATGGCCATCGACGCCCGTGTCCTGGTACTCGACGAACCAACCCTGGGTCTCGACATCCTTTATCGAAAGACTTTCTACGAAAATCTGCTGACCGAGTACTTTGACGAGAACAAGACGATCATCGTCACGACCCATCAGGTCGAGGAAGTCGAGCACATCCTCACCGACCTCATTTTCATACGCAACGGTGAGATCGCCCTGAATGCCTCGATGGAGGAAATCGGCGAGCGCTATGCGGAAGTGATGGTCAACCCGGACAAGGCCGAAGCAGCGCGCGCGCTGGGTCCGCTCAGCGAACGACAGATTTTCGGCAAGCACATTTTTCTCTATGACGGCATCGACCGTACACGCCTGGCCGAGCTCGGCGAACTGCACAAGCCGAGCATCGCTGACTTGTTTGTCGCCACCATGAAAGGAACTTACGCATGAACACGTTTGGATGGCTGGTCAAACGCGAGTACTGGGAAAACAAGGGCGGCTTCTACTGGACGCCGATCTGGATCAGCGTGGCAATGCTGAGCATCACCCTGCTCGGCATCATCAGTGCGGAAGTGTTCACTTCCAGAGTCTCGATCAATAGCGGCATTCCGTGGGGGCAGATTGCAGAGCGGCTCAATTCCGGTGATTTCGTCCACGCGGGTACCGCCCTGGACGTGGCCTACGTCGCCCTCGCTGCCGTACTTTGCATTGCACTGTTCTGGGTAGTGTTTTTCTACCTGCTCGGCGCGCTCTATGACGACCGCCGCGATCGCAGCGTGTTGTTCTGGAAGTCGCTACCGGTGTCGGACAGCTCGACGGTGCTTTCCAAGGTCGCTGCCGCACTACTGCTGGCACCGCTGATCGCATTCGCCGTCGCCACGCTGGCCTACGTGGGCGTGCTCGTCATCGTTTCGATCTGGGCAGTCCTGCATGGCATCAATCCCCTGCCCGCAATTGGTGCGTCACATACGGTGGGCCTGTTCTGGCGATTGCTGCTGACGATACCGGTCGACGCCATGGTCGCCTTGCCGACCGCTGGCTGGCTGCTGTTCTGGTCTGCCTATGCCCGCAGCAAACCCTTCCTCTGGGCCGTCCTGGTGCCGCTGTTTGCCTGGATCGCCAATGGCTGGATCGGACTCATGGGACTGCCGAGCTTCGATCGCGATTTTCTGTTCAAGGAAATCATCGCCCGACTGCTGTTCGGCATAGTGCCGGGCTGGTGGCTGGATGAAAGCATCGGCGAGCGTGGCCGCATGCGTGACGTATTGCGCGGCGACGACGTGGTTTCCACCTTCGATCCATCGAACGTATACGCAATTCTGGCGACGCCAGGCGTCTGGGTCGGAGCGGTAGTCGGAATTATCCTGATCGCCGTGGCGATCTGGCTGCGACGCTCGCGAATCGAGACGTCTACCTGATCAGGCTGCGATCGATGCACTGAATCAGGCGTCTCTTCACTCGGCCTGGATCAAAGCGACGCCCATTGCGGGCGTCGCTTTTTTT
>NZ_JBAWHJ010000437.1:0-11184 GCF_049593775.1 Dokdonella sp.
GGGGGGATCCAAGAGGGCCATGGTGCCGGGCGCCAGGTTGACCGGTCTTCTGATTCAAACAACGAATGCCGCGCTCTGAAAAGCGCGGCATTCGTTGTTTCTGGTCCAGGTGCAGACCTTATAGGTAACAGCAATTGACAGACTGTGACCGTAATCGCGGAAAAGAGGCAGCCCTGGATGAGCTCGGTCATCGCGGGTCATTTTGCGACATGAAACGTCAGGTTCGCCAGCGAACTTTCCGAAATTCCTTGCATTTCGAACAATCAGGCTGGTTGGCACGCCCCTTGCTACATCCATATCAACCAAACATCACCCAGGGAGTTCACCATCATGATTGCTACCGCATCCGCAATGAACCTCAATCCCCTCTTTCTTCGTCACGACCTGATGATCGAACTGGGTCGTCTGGAAATGGCCATGCAGGACATGCAGGGCACCTCGACGATTGACCAGGGCACCGCCCAGCTGAAGCAGCTCGAAAATCGACGCGCTCGCATCAACGAAGCCCTGAGCCGCCTGCCAGCCTGATAGCCGGCACTGGAATCTCTCTGGGAAAACGAAAACCGCGCGAAAGCGCGGTTTTTTCTTGCCCGCCGTTCGGAATTCACAGCGACTCCGAAAAAGCGAGCCGCTAGTGCTTGCGGGATGACCCCCTC
This sequence comes from Dokdonella sp., assembly GCF_049593775.1. Classification (GTDB taxonomy): domain Bacteria; phylum Pseudomonadota; class Gammaproteobacteria; order Xanthomonadales; family Rhodanobacteraceae; genus Dokdonella. The sequence goes on from NZ_JBAWHJ010000437.1 coordinate 657, forward strand.
TGCGAAGGGGCGCTGCGCATCGGTCTGGAGCTCGAAGACGAGCGACTTGGCGACGGAGGCGGCGAAACCGTTTGCGATGAGGCAGGTGAGCGTCGCGAAGACGAGACGGCGGGCCGGCTGGCGGCTGGTGCCGACATCGTGCTCCGCACGCGGCGAGCGCCCGTGTCAGGCATTGCGGCGCGATTGCCACCGGGAGTCAAGCCATTGCGTCGCGCCCAGGTCGCCGATTCGGGATAGGCAGCATCGGGGCGATGCGAAAGTCTGACACGCTCGGCACGCTCGGCTTCTCCTCGGGGACGCCAGCTCGGCGAGTCCACCACGATCACCGTCGGCGGCTTGGACCAGATGGGTGAGTAGCCGTAACCCCAGGGGTAGCCATAGCCGCCGTAGTAACCGCCGAACCCGAATCCGCCGTAGCCGTAACCAAGCCCGTAGCCGCCGTAGCCGTATCCGCCATAGCCGGTCCCGATGCCGAATCCGCCCCCATAACCTGCTCCGAACGAATCGATGAAGACATCGGCACCCGCATCCTCGTAGTAGTAGTCACCACCGCCTTCATAGGAATAGTAGTTGCCCGGGTTGCTTATGCATCCGGACAGGAAAGGCAACGCGGCGGCAATCAATAACAAGCGAAACATGGGGAACCTCCAGCCACTGGCCCCGGAAAACGGGACACCGGGAACAACATGACGCTTCCCGCCTGCGGATTCAAGTTTGTGCGCCGCTGCTGTTCAGGCTGCGCCCAGCGTGCGCGCGATGATATCGGACAGATCTGCCGAAACAGGCTGGATGGATTGCAAGCGGAGGAGTTCGGCGCGCATCAGGTTCATTCGCACCGGCTCAAGCCGCTGCCACGGCCCGAACGCCCCGGCGAGACGTGCGGCCACTTGAGGAATGGCCGGGTCCAGCCGCGCAACCGCATCGCCGACAAGACGGTAGCCAGCACCATCAACCCGGTGGAATCCACGCGGATTGCGTAGCGCGAAACTGGAATACAGCGCGTGGACCTTGTTCGGATTGTCCCAGGAGAACGCAGCGTGCGCTGACAGGCTCGCAACACGCTCGACCGTGTTGTGCTCAGGACGCAATGCCTGCACGGCGAACCACTTGTCCATCACGGTCGGAACATCAGCGTAGCGCAGTGCAAAATCATCAAGCACCGATTGCGCATCAGCAGCATTTCCGTGCACCAGACAGGTCAATGCCGACAAACGGTCACTGAGGCAAGTGGCGTCACGGTAGCGCGATCGCGCAAGTGCCAGGTGCGATTCATCGGCCACGCAAAGCAGATGCAGGCACTGGTTGCACAGGCGCCTGCGTGCCTGGGCGGCCGCTGTTGCACCCTCGCTGGCGGCACCCAGTTCTCCGTAGCGCTGCAGCAGCAGGTCCTGTAGCGACTCCGACAGGCGTGATTCAAGCCGGGAGCGCGCAAGGAATACGCGTTCCGGATCCACGTCAGCCAGGGGCTCGGCGAGGGATGACTCGTCGGCAAGCATGAGCATTTCGGCCAGTGTCGCGGGATCGAGCCCCGGGTCGTCGAAAGCGGCCCGCAGGCTGCCAAGCAAGGCCTCAATCGCATCCCCTGATTCGCCATCGCCATCGAGCTGATCTTCAAGGACCCGACGTGCAAGTGCATCCGTTGCGGCCCATCGATTGAAGCCGTCACTCTCGTTGCCTGCAAGTACGGCGAGGTCATGCCAGTGCACATCGTGGATCAGACGAACCGGCGCCGAATACCCCCGCAACAGGGAAGCAATGGGCTTGCTGTCGATATTGCGAAACCTCAGCGTGGTGCTTGCAGACTCGAGCAGGACAACGCGCTCGCTGCCTGGGCTTTCCGCGTCACCCTCCAGCTCCAGTGGCAACAGATTTCCTGCGGAGTCGAACAGGGCCAGGTCGACCGGAATCGGCAATGCCTGCTTTTCGCGCTGTCCGGGCGTTGCCGGAGTGAACTGGCTCAGGGTCAGTTCGTAGCTCCTATCCAGCGGGTTGTATCGACCGGACGCTGTCAGCTGAGGCGTTCCTGCCTGCGAATACCAGGCCAGCCATGACCCGAGATCCCGGCTGTTGGCATCACCCAGCGCGGCGAGAAAATCCTCAACGGTGACCGCCGCGCCGTCGTGACGGCAAAAGTACAGATCCAGCCCGCGCCGAAAACCTTCGCGTCCCAGCATGGTCGACAACATGCGCACGATTTCGGCGCCCTTGTCGTAGACCGTCATGGTGTAGAAATTGTTGATCTCGCTGTAGTGATCCGGGCGCACCGGATGTGCCAGCGGGCCTGCGTCCTCGCTGAACTGCGATCGCCACAGTGCACGCACGTCTTCGATCCTGCGCAGCGTTCGTGATGCCAGGTCGGACTCGAATTCCTGCTCCCGGAAAACAGTCAGACCTTCCTTCAGGCTGAGCTGGAACCAGTCCCGGCAGGTCACCCGGTTTCCGCTCCAGTTGTGGAAGTATTCGTGGCCGATGATGGCGAGAACGCGGCGGAAATCGTCATCCGTCGCATGCTCGAGATCAGCCAGAAGATATTTCGAGTTGAAGATATTGAGCCCGGTGTTTTCCATCGCGCCCATGGTGAAATCATCGGTGGCAACAACATGAAATACGCCGAGTTCGTAGCAGCGCCCGAACCGCTGCTCGTCCCAGAGCATCGCTGCCTTCAGGCAGTCCATCGCATGCGCGCAGCGGCTGACGGCATTGCCGGGAGCCCAGATCAGCAGACGCACGCGCTGACCGCTGGAGGTGACATGCACGTCCTCGATGCACTCAAGCTGCCCGGCGACCAGGGCGAACAAATAGCTCGATCGCGGTTGCGGATCGACGAACCGCGCCCAATGGCGCCCGTCGTCCAGATCGCCGCTGCCATCCTCGTCACCACCCGCCAGCAGCACGGGAAAGCGCGAGCGCTGCGCTCGCAAGGTGACGGTATAGCGCGCCAGAACATCCGGGCGATCAATCGACCAGGTGATATGGCGAAAACCTTCGGCTTCGCATTGGGTGAGCAGGAAACCGCGTTCTGTTCCGCCGCTCACGTACAAACCCAGCATGGCCTTGTTTTTCTGCGGCTGGATTCTTGATCGGGTTTCTATCAATGCCTGGCCACGCAGACCTGGGATGACGAGACAATCCTGCTCCAGTCGGTATTCGCTTGCGTCCAGCTCTCGATCGTCAACACGAACAGCGAGCAGCTCGATACCAATCCCGTCCAGACGCAGATCAACCTTCAACTGGGCAGGATCCTGGACAACCGCGAGCCGCGCCTGGACCAGGGTGTTGTCCGCATCCAGGTCGAAGATCAGCTCGACCGTCTCCATGCGCCATGCAGGAGGACGATAGTCGCGCAGATGGATGACAGGCTTCATTCTTTGTGGATTTCCATGGCCGATGCTTTGATGGACCGCGTCGTGCAAACACGGTCATGCCCTTGCGCAGCGCAGGCTAGCACGCACCCGTCCGGCCCATGTAAGGTGCGCCCAGTCCATGCGGAGGTTTTTTGCAATGAACCCTACGGCCGGCATCAAGAAGCCTGATTTCGCCGCCATCGAGCAAGCCGCCACGCGGATCGCCGCGCACGCCCATGTCACTCCCGTGATGCGTTCACAGTCGATCGACGCAATGGCCGGTGCCAGCCTGTTTTTCAAGTGCGAAAATTTCCAGCGAGTCGGCGCATTCAAGTTCCGCGGCGCCTGCAATGCCGTATGGTCGCTGTCGGAGTCACAGGCGGCATGCGGCGTGGTCACCCACTCGTCCGGCAATCACGGTGCCGCCCTGGCACTCGCTGCACGGACTCGCGGAATCGTCTGCCACGTGATCGTGCCGGAAGGCGCGGTGCGCTCCAAAGTCGAAGCCATTGAAAGCTACGGTGCAACGGTACACCGCTGCAAGCCAACCATCGCGGCACGCGAGCATGCCGCGGAAGACGTCAGGCAGAAGACCGGCGCGACCCTGGTTCATCCGTACGCCGATTCGCTCGTGATTGCCGGCCAAGGCACAGTCGCGAGGGAGTTCATTGCCCAGGTCGGGGCGCTGGATGCGCTGATTGCCCCGGTGGGCGGCGGTGGCCTGGTCAGCGGAACTGCCATCGCAGCGGCAGCGCGCATGCCGGATGCAAGCGTGTTCGCCGCCGAGCCGGCCGGTGCCGCCGACACCCAGGCATCGCTGCTGTCAGGTGAGCGCATCTCGGATTTTGTCCCGGACACGATCTGCGATGGCTTGCGCACCCTGGTCGGCGCAATCAATTTCGAGATCGTCCGCGAACATGGCGTCGAAGTACTGACTGCCACGGACGAGGAAACGATTTCGGCGATGCGCCTGATCTGGCAGCGCCTGAAGATCGTCGTCGAACCTTCCGGCGCGATCGTACTGGCCACCGTCCTCAGGCACCGTGAGCGATTCGCCGGCGCACGCGTTGGCCTGATCCTCACCGGCGGCAATGTCGACCTCGATGCCTTGCCGTGGGTCACCTGCGCACCCTCTGATCGCTGACGCCTGAATACGGCAAGGCTCATTTCGCGACCGGATGCTGCAGGCAAGTGCGCACTGCAGGTATTCTCGCCTCCCGGCCGTCAAGGATCCCGCGCATCAATGACTGAGAAGAAATCGCTACCCGACGATGGCCTGGAGCGTTGCAACTGGGCCTGCGGAAACTCGGTCAACCAGGCCTACCGCGACTACCACGACAGTGAATGGGGCGTGCCAGTCCACGACGACCGGCATCTGTTCGAATTCATCGTGCTCGAAGGTGCCCAGGCTGGACTGAGCTGGCGTACCGTGCTCGACAAGAGAGAGAACTATCGGCGCGCCTTCAAGAATTTTGATATCGACCGCGTCGCCGCCATGAGTGACCAGGCACTCGAGGCCTTGCTGTCCGACCCCGGGCTGATCCGCAACCGGCTGAAGATCTTTTCCGCACGCAACAACGCGCGTCTTGCGATCGAGCTGATCCGCGAAAATGGCAGCCTCGACGCGTGGCTATGGGAATTCGTGAACGGGAAGCCGATCATCAATCTATGGAAATCACATGCCGATGTACCGGTAACCAGTCCGATTTCGGATCGGCTCAGCAAGACCTTGCATGCGCGCGGTTTTCGCTTTATCGGCTCGACCATCTGCTATGCATTCATGCAAGCCACCGGCATGGTCAATGACCACCTGATCAGCTGTTTTCGCCATCCGCACAAGCTTGCGATCACCGATCAGGGGCAGCAATGATCGTCTGCGAACCCAAGGCATTCCTCGATGCGCTGGCATCGCATCCCTGTGAAATGGACCTGCCTGCGACGGCAAGTGCTGCTTTCCTCGTCAGCCCGGCCGATTTTTCGCTGGCGGCCGAGTCCGCCAGCGACAACCTGTACATGGACCTGGAACGCATACCCGATCCGCTACGCGCACTCGCCGAGCATGCCGAAATCGCACGCAGGCTATCCGAAGACATACCGGTCATCAGTTTTCCAGGCGATCCGCAAGCGCCTGACGGCGTGTTCCCGAACAATGCATTTGCAACCTGTGCAGGGCGCCTGATCATCGGCCACATGCGCCACGCGGTGCGCCAGCGCGAAACAGCCAGGACCGACATCAGGGCCTGGTTCGGCGATGTACTTGGACGCAGGATCATCGATCTTTCCGGAGCCGAACTGACCGCCGAACTGACCGGTTCACTGGTGATCGACCGTGCACGCGGAATCGGCTACTGCGGACTTTCCGAACGCTGCGACATGGCTGGCGCTCGCGCCATGCACGAAGCTTTCGATTTGCGTCTGACCTACTGTTTCGAGCTTGCCGCCGGCGAATATCACACCAACGTGGTCCTCGCCGTACTTGCCGGACGGGCCGCCGTTATCGCCGAGTCCGGCTTCGCCGATCCTGCCGCGGCGCGAGCCATCGCCGAGGTCTACGCGGCCGATGTTGTCTGGCTCGACGATCAACAAAAGCAGGCCTTTGCCGCAAACGCGATCAGCCTCGCCCCGAATCGTGTCTGGATGAGCGCCAGGGCCGAATCTTCCCTGATCGGGTCGCAGCGCAGGAAGCTGGAGGCCATGGGATTCGCCATAGGTGCCGTGGAAATGGCCGAGCTGGAAAAGGCTGGTGGCAGCCTTCGTTGCTGCGTTGGGGAAATATTTTGAGCCTAGCACCCCGCTCAAGTCTGAACCGGCGATTCAGCGAAAAGGCCCTTCGCGGCACGCGAGTTCAGGTTGAATTCAATGCGCGCCGTCAAGACTGCACCATCGGCGACGTACCAACGGTCGTCTTCGGGTCCCCTGTGGTGGAAATGTTTGCAGCCATTTTTCGAAAACAACTGCTGGTCATGGCTGCGGCAATTGCCGCCATCGTGTACTCGCCGCTTCCCCGTGCTGCCGAAATCGGCGCACAGGAAGCGGTGGATCGCGTGCAGCAGGAAACCGGAGGCAAGATCCTGACCGTGCAAACCTTGCGCATCGGCAAGCGCAAGATTTTCAGGATCAAGGTTCTGACACCAAATGGCCAGGTACGCGTCGTCGAAGTACAAGCGGATCAATAAAGGAGAAAGCAATGCGAGTGCTATTGGTTGAAGACGAAGCTCCGCTTCGGGAAACCCTTGCTGCACGCCTCAAGCGTGACGGATTCGCAGTCGATGCAGCCGGAGATGGTGAGGAAGGCCTGTTTCTGGGACGTGAAGTCCCCTTCGATGTCGCCATCATCGATCTCGGCTTGCCGAAGATGTCGGGCATGGAGCTGGTCAAGCAACTGCGTGAGGATGGGCAGCGCTATCCGATCCTCATCCTTACCGCACGCTCGTCCTGGCAGGACAAGGTCCAGGGCCTGAAGTACGGCGCTGACGACTATCTGGTCAAGCCATTCCATGTGGAGGAACTGCTCGCACGCCTGAATGCACTGGTTCGTCGAGCCAGCGGCTGGTCTCGCCCCTTGCTCGAGTGCGGCCCCATTGCGCTTGATACCACGGCACAGACGGTCAGCTCGAATGGCAACCCGGTCGACCTGACCAGTTACGAATACAAGGTTCTCGAATACCTGATGATGCATGCCGGCGAACTGGTCTCCAAGGCCGACCTGACCGAGCATATCTACCAGCAGGATTTCGATCGCGACTCGAACGTCCTCGAGGTGTTCATCGGGCGACTGCGGCGCAAGCTGGATCCGGAAAACACCATCAAGCCGATCGAGACCGTGCGTGGTCGCGGCTATCGTTTCGCTCTGGAACGCACCGATTCCGGGGCTGACGAGAACGAAACCACACCAGCTCCAGCTCCCGCAGCCTGAGTCCTGGAAGGGAAATGGCACACCCGCTGTCGTTGCAGGCCCGCTCGCTTGCGGCAGCGGGCATTGCCCTTGCCGCGTTCCTGGGCCTGACCTTCTTTGCACTGGATCAGGCCTTTTTTGATGCGGCCCTCAGTTCGCAGCGTGAGCGACTGCAAGGATATCTGCATGCTTACCTGGCCGGCGCCGACACCAATCGCGCCGGCAACCTGATCCCGCCGGAAGTCGGTCCGGACCCACGTTTTGATCGACCTGATTCGGGCCTCTACGCAAGCATCGTCGGCGACCACGTGCGCAACGCCAAGGATCGCCAATGGCGTTCACCGTCCGCACTGGGCCTCACGCAGCCTTTCAGCAGTGAGCTGGAACCGGGCGAAACCACTTTTGAGGGCCCTCTCGAATCCGGTGACGGTGAGTTGTTCGTATTGTCACAGGGCATTTCCTGGAGTGTCGGCAATCGACCCGAGTTGAAACTTACCCTGCATATCGCCGAAGACAGCACGGCCTTGCAAAACCAGGTCCGCGCATTCCGACGTACCCTGCTGACCTGGCTTGGCGGGCTTGGCGTGGGCCTGCTGTTGTTGCTGATTGGCGTGTTGCGATGGAGCATGGCTCCACTGCGCAAGGTCGCGGCCGATCTCGCCAGGGTCGAGCGCGGCGCGGAGGAGCACCTCGGCGACCGCTACCCCGCCGAATTGTCCGGACTCGCCACCAATCTCAACAAATTCATCGATTCCGAGCGTGACCGACTCAAGCGCTATCGACACACGCTGGCCGATCTTGCCCACAGCTTGAAAACGCCGCTGGCCGTGATCAGAACGCAACTCGAATCGGAAGTCGAAAGCAAGCAGTTGCGCTGGACCGTCCTTGAGCAGGTCGGCCGGATGGACGAAATCGTCGCCTACCAGTTGTCACGCGCTGCGACTTCCGGTCGGCAGACGTTTGCCGCACCACTGCCGCTGGAACCGTATGCCGAAGAAATCGTGCGCAGCCTGGAAAAGGTCTATGCCGACAAGCAGGTGCTGTGCGAGTTCGAGATTGACGCCGACTCCCGGTTTCGCGGCGACCAGGGTGACTTGATGGAGTTGCTCGGGAACGTGCTTGAAAACGCATTCAAGTGGGCGAAGCATTCCGTGCTGCTTACGACCCGGCCGATCGCGGAACACGAAAACTACTCCGGAGGACTCGAACTGATTGTCGAGGACGACGGGCCTGGAATTCCCGACAGTCGCGTCGAGCACCTCCTGCAACGAGGCGTGCGTGGTGACGAGCGCGTGCAAGGCCATGGCATCGGTTTGTCGATCGTCCAGGACATCATCAAGGCATACAACGGCAGTCTGAAAGTTTCTCGCTCGCCTGGGCTCGGGGGCGCACGCTTCGAGATTCATCTCAGGGGCGGCTGAGCCACACCGGGTGGAATTCATCGAAGCATCCACCGACAGCCGGGACCATGGAATCCTCAGCCCCTCGCCAGCGCCTCGACCTCGGCACTCAATCTGGCGGCAACCTGTTCGCGGCTGTAATTGACCAGTACATAGTCTCTGGCCTTGCTTCCCAGTTGACGACGTTGATCCGGCGGCATGGCACTTGCCTGGTCTATCGCCGCGACGAGCTCGACCTGGTTGCGGAAGACTTGCCCACTGCCACTGGTTATCACGTGATCGACTAGGACTTCGCACTGTCCGTTGACGATGATCGGCGTGCCCTGTGCCATGGCTTCAAGCAAGACGATACTGAGACTCTCGTAAGGCGATGGCTGCACGAATGCACGTGCCCCGGCCATCAACTCGAACTTGCGTTGCTCATCGACGAAGCCGAGATAGCGAACATCCTTGCGCTTGCCAATGCCGAGCACATCGTTGCCCGTAAGAATCAGCTCCAGATTCGAATCCGGATTCGCGGACTTGTAGGCATCGAAGCCGTCCAGCAACAGGGCGCAGCCCTTGCTGACGTCAATGCGTCCGCAATAAAGAATATAGGGTCGCTTTTCCGTGGCGGCGGATACCGGATCGGTGGCCACAGTCATCGCCACAACATTGCCGCCCTCCACGTTCCAGATACGCTTCCCGAGTCTGCGCTCGGCCTCTGTGTTCCAGAGCACACGTGGTGCCTGCCGGGCGAGGCGTGCGAAAGTCTTCAGGTAGGCCGGCGGCTCATCATGCAAGGCAGGTATCAGCGCCCAGCGCCGATGGCTCAGGGCTCGAATCCCATCCAGGGTCGGCGGATACAGATAGGGCAGGAAAAACACCGCCGCATAGTCGTCGCCGTGTTCGGCCAGATGCTGAAGGAGACCAGGGCAGTTTGGACCTTGCGCCCGGATGAACTCTTCTTCGAGGGCTTCGGGCCAGCCATATCTATTCGTCGGGTCGGCAGTCGGGGGCTTCTCGAAAGCAGCGAGCATGTTTTTGTGCAGGGCGTGGAAATAGGGCGTGCGCCCGCGCTCCACTGGGAACCTCAGGATGGAGATGCCTTCGCGCTGTTCTGTGCCGGGATCGAGGTCGTTGTCCCAATTCTGGTAGTCCGAAGCGGTCGAACTGAGCACGTCCACTTCGTAGTCCGCCGACAGCAACTGCGCGTACTGCCACGCCAGGGCTTCGGCACCTCCGACCAGGCGCTCGTGGCAGCGTTGCACGACAATGGCGACTCGCTGTTTCAAAGTACTGGCGCCAGGTGTTCAAGAAAGCGCCGACGAAGCACGTCGACAAAATAGGTTTCGCGATAGCGCTGGCGACCGGCCGACATCAGTTCATTGCGCAGCTCATCATCCTTGAACAGCCGATCGGCACTTGCAGCGTATAGCCAGGGATCGTTTTCTTCCCAGCAAATCCCTGCATCGCCCAGGGTCTCCGGCACGGCACTCGACGCGTGGGCGATGATGGGCGTACCGACCGCCATCGATTCGATCAGCGGTACGCAGAAACCCTCGTGCTGACTGAGCAACATGAATACATGGCTGGCCAGGAAAGCGGCCTTGAGTTGCGCTTCGCTGGCGCCATTGATCCAGGTTACGTGGTGTTCCAAGCCATAGCCTTCGATACGATCCCTGATCGCATTGGTGTAGCTCTCCAGGCGCGGATCGATCTTGCCCAGCAGAATCAGGCGCGCCGAATCGGAGTAGCCGCGGACATAGGCTGCAATTGCATCGACCAGTTCCAGATGGCCCTTGTTCGGCGCAACCCGGCCCACCATGAGGAAGTTGCGGGAACCGTCGGTGAGGGTGTCGACGAGCTCGGTGTCGGCTTCCGCCTGGACGATTTCCTCAACCCTATGG
>NZ_JBAWHJ010000438.1:0-4694 GCF_049593775.1 Dokdonella sp.
GAATTGCATGGGCCGTAGTGAAACGGGCGATTGAGCCGCTTTTCTGCCATTCACGGTGCATTCGCATGCCCCCTTGGCGCCGGCGATTCCGCAGCAAGCCCGGGATCGATATGGCTGCCCATTCCGATCCTGCCATGAATCAGGTTTCTTCCGGGCTCTTGTCGGAGAGGACGGCCAACTCGGTTCCCGTCGAATGCGGCGTGATGGCCGCCTCGGTAACAACAAGGGTGGTTCCTGCTTCGATCATCCGCTGCACTTCAATGCGGAAGCTCTCAGGCAGCGCAATTCGCGAAAGCTGCGTAGGCGTAAGTACCTTGCCTGCCTCATCCTCGTGTCCGGTCACGGTGACGGCGACCCATTGTGCTTGCAGTGCATCCTTTTCGGGTGGTTCGCCTGACGCGGGATTGTGTGCCATGTAGACATGGGTTCCCTTGAGCGGCTCGCCTTCCTTGATCTGGATCTTGGATTTGCCGATCTCGATGCCATTGCGCATCACGACCAGGTATTCGTCCGAGGTGCTCAGTACGATGGAAAGTGGACCGTCCTGCGACATCCACGGGCTCAGTTCGTAGACCAGCGTTGCAGAGTCTTCGCTTTCGTCGGTGTCGGCCAGGGCGCCGGCCGAGGGCGCCACTTCTAGCGGGTGCACGGTTCTCTCCGGGGATTCGCCTTCGCGCGAGACGATGACGGTCATGCCGAGCGGGCTCGCCTCGAACAAGGCTTGCGCAAACTTTGTCGGCAGATGGACGCAGCCATGTGACGAAGGATAGCCGGGCAATCCGCCTGCATGCAGGGCCACTCCGCCCCAGGTCAGCCGTTGCGTGTACGGCATCGAAGCATTGTTGTAGATGCTGGAATGATGATCGCGATCCTTCTGCAGCGTGGTGAATACGCCGGTCGGGGTTTCGTGCCCCTTCTTGCCGCTACTCACGCTCGAATATCCGATTTCGACACCGTTCCTGTAGACGTGTGCACGTTGCTCGGAGAGGCTCACCACGACCATGATCGGGCCCTGTGGGGCGGCATTCGGAGTCCACACCCACTGGCCATCGGCTAGCTCGGCGACCTGGGTATCGGCGGGCATCGAAGACACGTCTCCCCAGATCCTGAGGTTCGCCCACGCCGTGAACGAAGCGGCAAGGACACACGCGGACAGCAGCAGTTTGATTTGAGATTTTCGGGTCATGTCGGACTCATTCGGTTCAGGGCTGCAGACACGATACCAGCAGCGGTAACCAGGCTCTTTTCAAGCGTGCCAGGCATTGGCGGAATCGCGGCCGAGCTGCGTGGAATTCCTGCAGCGCCGATGGATCCGATTTTGCCGCGTAAACGGGGCGTGTACCTGTTGCCGATGTCAGCGTCGTACGAACCGATAGTGTGCGATCAGCCATTCCCCGCCTTGTCGATAGCCGAACAGTTCCGCGCATGCCATCCAGAACATTCGCCAGCGCTGGTTCCACAGGCTGGCGTTTTCCGATCCATAGGCATTGCCCAGCACTTTCAGGATCTCGTTCCGGTTGCGGTCATGATTTTGCAGCCAGGCGTTGGCGGTCTTCTCGTAATGCGTGCCGGGAATCAGCCAGCGCTGCTCGATGGATACATCCTTCTGGAAATGCAGCAATGTATCTGCCGCGGGCATGAGGCCGCCGGTGAAGAAGTGGCGAGCCATCCAGTCGTTGTCACCGGCGGATTCGAACGGATAGAGCAGGGTACGGTTGCAGAAAATGTGCACGAAGAGTTTTCCGCCTGGAACAAGCCACGAACCGATGCGTTGCAGCAGGTGCTCGTAGTTCCGCATGTGCTCGAACATTTCTATCGACAAGACCCGGTCAAACGATTCCTCGCCAAGGTCGAGATGGTTGGCGTCGATGGTCATGACGTCGACGTTGTCCAGGCTTCCGTCCCGGCAGCGCGCTTCGATGAACTCGCGCTGGGCTGCGGAGTTGGAGACAGCGGTTATTCGCGCATTGGGATATCGGGCCGCCATCCACAAGGTCAGGGAGCCCCAGCCGCAACCGAGCTCAAGGATTCGTTGGCCATCAGCGAGCTGTGCACGGTTTTCGTACAGCTCAAGCATGCGTGCTTCCGCAGCGTCCAGGTCCGGCGTGGTGTCATCCCAGTAGCAGGCGCTGTACTTGAGCCTGGCACCAAGGCAATGCTGAAAGAATGGTGGTGGCAGCTCGTAGTGCTGGGTGTTGGCGGCGTCTGTTTCGATGGCGATGGGGCTGCCACGCAACTCATCGATGCGCGCGCGCTGGCGCTCGCAGGTCGCATCCATGCCGCCGACGCGTTCTTCGGCCAGGCGTATGGCGCAAAGACGTCGAATGCCGATTCGCAGCAGCGCATCGGGAATCAGTCCACGCTCGGCACAACGGGTCAACAGATCTTCTTGCTCATGCATGTCGGTTTGGTGGTCGTTGTCTGGTCCGTATCAGGGCTGGATACGGCTGTTCGGGGAATTTCAGTTGCGCGGAAACCACGGGATCAGCGGGCTTGTCGTGCGCTGATACTCCCGGTAGTCATCGCCGCGCGAGCGCAGCGCCTGTTTCTCGGTGTAGGGAATGCCGGTGACCCAATACAGCATGCAAAGCATCAGGACCGGACCGGTGAGACTGGCGATGACCCAGCCCGTTCCGGTGCCTACGGAAAGTGCCACGTAGGCGAACCAGTGCACCCATTCGAAGAAATAGTTCGGATGTCGGGAGCTGCGCCAGAGGCCACGACGACAGGTCTTTCCCTTGTTGGCGGGATCCGCACGGAACGCGGCAAGCTGGCGATCGGCGATCGATTCCCCGGCGAGCGCGATGGCCCAGATGGAGATCGCCAGGATGCTCCAGGCTGTCCATTCTTCGACCGGATTGTGCGCGGCAATCCAGAACGGCAGCGAGAAAATCGCTGTGAACAAACCCTGGGCGAGGAAGAACGCGAGGAACTTGCCCTGGTTGTCGTTCCAGCGGGCACGCAACGCGAGGTATCGGCCGTCTTCGCTTTCATGCAGGACGCGATGCCAGATGTGCCAGGCCAGTCGCAGCCCCCAGATTGCGCCCATTGCACCCACCAGCGTGCGCGGCAGTGCAGCGCCGCTACCGGTCAGCGCATAGAACACGGCACTGGCCGCCATGCATGCGGACCAGAGTGCGTCGACGATGCCGGCATTGCGAGTCTTTCTCTGGTACAGCCAGCCGCAGACCATGACTGCGCTGGCAGCAAGCCAGACGATTGCAATGGGAGTAAATCCGCTCATGACGACCTCTGCAGGATTTGTGGATCGGAATTGTCATTTGCCAGGGAAAAACGACGGGCGGCAATGCTGAGGACCGACATCGCAATGAGCCAGCATGTTCCAAGCACGATCAGCGGCAGGGCGACAGGCTCGGTGATCTGTACAGCACCCCAGGCGCGGCCCGCGCCGTAGTAGGAAACAGGTCCGAAGATCGCAGCCAGCGGCGCAGCCACCGGGGTCCGTGCCGTGAACCACGACATCGAGTGGTTGAGGGTCAGGGCAAACCCTGCCCAGAGAGAAAGGATCCAGAATGGTGCGAGCGGTGCCGCCGGAATCGGTGAGGCATAGCTGGACAGGCCGGAGGCAGCCATCAGCGTGTCGGTGGCGAAGCCCAGGCACAAGGCGATCGCCATCAGTTTGAAGTCACCTTTTTTGCGCACTCCGGCGCGAAGGTGATAGGTCAGGAATCCGGCAAGGGCGACGGGGCCGGCCCACCAGTAGCCATGGGCCGCGCCAAGCACGGCGGCGAACCAGACGATCTGGAAGGCGATGAAGTTGGTCCACGTCTTCAAGTTGATCGTGCTCCGTTCTGGTCGCAACCCGGGCAAAGGATCAACTGGCAACAAAACGATGCCCAGGGAGGGAATGATCGGCCCAGAGTCCGTGCAGCTTCGATTGTTGCGGCTGTCGAACTGTCAGCTAGGCCAGAGCCTACAGGATTCCCGATTCCTGAATGGTGCCTTCAATCGATGCTGCGCGAGTTGAACCAGAGCAGGATGGCGGCGGCGGTGAGCAGGACCTCAAGTGCGCCGGTGGCCAGCGTGGTCGACGATACCGGCCAGAACCGGGCGACGCTCACGATGCGAAACAGCAGGATCGGAATGTAGATTGCCAGCGCGAAAATCAGTCCGAACCGATAATTCCCACTGAGTGCGGCCCAGCCGAACAGGAAGGCGAATCCGAACTGCATGCCGCCGTAGATAACGGCAAACTCGGATTGACCTGAATTGGACAGTTCGACGAAGCCGACTGCCTGGGATGTCCTTGCCGGCATCAGGGTGCACCAGAGGGCAAGCAATCCATAAAGAACCGCATTGATCCACAAGTAGATGGCAGCCATGCGGGAACTCCATTGATAGTCGTTGACGCAGAGTAGACAGCAAACGGCGGACGGATCAAGGGTGGCGTCACATTGATGCCGTGGAATGCAGAATGACCTGCGGTTGCCCTGGCGATTCGCCCCATCGATGGCAGCGAGGATCTTGTCGCTCAGTGCAAGTGGAAATCCATGCAGCGGAATCGGTCGGATTTCGTCTTCATGGCACCTCTTTGCAGAGGCAGGGAGTCGGCAAAGAGAGGGCTGGCATGGCAAAACGTATGGAACTCGCCATTCTCGCCGCAGGGATCAACCGATGCGGGAAGGTTTGCCAGGAAGGCACTGTCGAACGGGCGACCACAATATGACTCATCC
>NZ_JBAWHJ010000439.1:0-8170 GCF_049593775.1 Dokdonella sp.
CTCCGGCGCTGAATGAAACCGATGGCGCCCCATGTTGTCTGTGTGGGTGCCCTGTTGACCTGTTCCCCGTGCGACCCGGCGCAACCCCGCGCCCGGCCAGCCGGCTGGCACTATGCCGGGTCGATGCAGAATGCCCCCTGTACACCGATGTCGCTCCACAACCACGGATATTGTTCATGTACCGCATCCCGATTTCCCGCTCCCTGACGTTCCGATTCCTGTTGGCACTGGCCGCGTGGCTGCCATTGGCGGCGGCCCAGGCCGGCCTTCCGCCGGCGGTCGACGGACAGCCGCTGCCGACCCTGGCGCCGATGATCGACCGGGTCACGCCAGCGGTGGTCAATATCAATACGCGCACGCGGGTCCAGGTGCGCGATCCGTTCTTCAACGATCCGATGTTCCGGCGCTTCTTCAACGTACCCAACCAGCCGCGGGAACGGATCCAGCAATCGCTGGGCTCGGGCGTGATCGTTGATGCGTCGAAAGGCTATGTGCTGACCAACAACCATGTGATCCAGGGCGCGGACGACATCGATGTCACCCTGCATGACAACCGCACGGTCAAGGCACGCGTGATCGGCTCCGATCCCGATACCGACCTGACCGTGCTGCAGATTCCCGCCGAGAATCTTCAGGCTGTCCCGCTGGCGGCCTCCAGGGACCTGCGCGTCGGCGACTTCGTGGTCGCGATCGGTGATCCGTTCGGCCTGGGCCAGACCGTCACCTCGGGCATCGTCTCGGCGCTGGACCGGACCGGGCTGAGCCGCGGCTACCAGAACTTCATCCAGACCGATGCCTCGATCAATCCGGGCAACTCCGGCGGCGCCCTGGTCAATCTGCGTGGCGAGCTGGTCGGCATCAATTCCATGATCTTTTCGCCATCCGGTGCCAGCGTGGGGATCGGCTTTGCCATTCCCAGCGACCTCGCGGCAAGCGTGATGCGCCAGCTCGTCGAGTTTGGCGAGGTGAAGCGCGGCGCGCTGGGCGTCGATACCCAGGACATCACCGCAGAGATCGCCCGGATGCTTGCCATCGATGCCGGCAAGGGCACCGTCGTGACGCGGGTCCGCAATGCGACCCCGGCCGCCGATGCCGGCCTGCGCCCCGGCGACGTGATCACCAGCATCAACGAAAAGGCAATCGGATCCAGCAAGGACCTGCACAACATCGAAGGCCTGACCCCTGTCGGCACCTCGCTGCGCGTCGGCGTGCTGCGCGATGGCAAGCCGCTGGTGGTCACCATGACCCTCAAGGCCAATTCGACGGTCAGCGTACGCGGCGTGGATCTCGACGAACGCCTGGCCGGGGTGCAACTGGCCGACCTGAGCAAGGACCAGCAGCGGCCCGGTCTCAGCGGCAGCGTGATCAAGGGCATCGAGCCATCAAGCCGCGCTTACGCCCGTGGCCTGCGCAAGGGAGACGTGATCATCGGGGCCAACCAGCGCAATATCGAGGACAGCGATGATCTTGCCGCCCTGCTGGAGCGCACGCCGCGCCAGCTCATGCTGACCGTGGTTCGCGGCTCGACCGTCTTCTACCTGTTGTTGCAATGATGTCGGCGCCACCTGCCGATCGGTGAAGCCGGACAATGCCGGCCGTGCCTCCAGCCCAGTGTTTCGGGTACGTGGCCGGCCAAATCCTTGCTGCAACCCGCCGCTTGTTGTCGACACTCCAGATCCGCGACCCAGCCCCGAGGACGACGCCCCGAATGAAGATCATCGAATCGTTTCACGATGCGCTCAAGCAGGGCATCACTGCGGACATCTTCAACAACCTGCGCAACCTGGTCACCTGCACGCTGATCCTCGCGGCGGCGATGACCGCGCCCATGCATCACCAGTCAGTCACCCTCTTCGGCAGCCTCAGCTGGTACATGGGCAGCCTCATCGCCCTCGTGGCGATCCTGCTGGCCGCCCTCAACCTGTATGACGGGGCCTATCGAATCATCAGGCGCGGCAAGCACGGATCGGTGGTGATCCTGTTCGTGGTGGTCTACGTGGCGATCTCGATCCGGATCGGTCAACTGGTCTGGGAACTGAGATACCTCAGGTTCTGATCATCCGGGAATCACCGGCCTGCCCTGCGGATGGCCGCACACCCGCGCCTCCGCCCGCATCCTGGTGCTGCAGCCAATGGCTGCCGACTCACTTGCGCCGCAAGCGCTCGAATGAGAACAGTCGCGCACAGGGATGCGTCTTGCCCTGGATCGTGTCGCGGATGATGTCCGCGCCAATGGCGCTGTAGGTGATGCCATTGCCGCCGTACGCCATGGCGAAATGTACACGCGGACCATACTGCTGATGCGGGCCGAAGAACGGCAGGCCATCCTTCGTTTCGGCGAACGTGCCGGCCCAGGAAAATGCAACGTCGAGCGTTAGCGCAGGGAACCAGGCGTTGAACTTCCGCTTCAGGGTTTCGGATTTCTTCCCGACGCTGGCATCGCGCTTGAGCGGGATGTCGATCGAATCGTCTTCGCCACCGATGATGAGTCGATGATCCAGCGTGCTTCGCGCATACAGGTAGGGCCGCGCGGATTCCCACACCATGCAATTGGCGAGGAAGCCGGGATCGGGCATCGGATCGCTGGCGAATGCATAGCTGCTGCGATTGCGCGCGACACGCTCTGACAGGAACCCCTGCGACTCGTACCCGGCAGCCATGACCACATGCTTGCAACGAACGCGCTTTCCATTTGCAAGGGTGACGTTCACGCCGCGCGGCGTTGGCGAGAGTTCCTTGAGGCAGGTTCGTTCGAAGACCCGGACACCCTTGCCTGTCGCGTCCTTCAGCAGGCGTCTGGCCAGTTGCACGGGATCAACTTCCGCCGCCACAGCGGACAACAGGCCGACGCCTGCATCGAGTCCGAAGCGCTGCTGGAGCTCGGAATTGTCCAGGCACTCCAGCGCAAAGCCCTGCTCCTTGCGCAGCTTGCCTTCACGGCGCACGCGCCGGTCGTGATACCAGTGGCTGGAGAAATACAGGCTCTGCATCGGTCGCGAGTCGACATCGCGCATCGGTCGCGTCAGTCGAGTCAGCGATTCGACGGCCTGTTCACAGGCGCGGTAGGCGAGCACGGCGTCGTCGATGCCGAACGTTCGTGCCAGCGACTGCAGCTCGACGTCGATTTCGTATTGCAACAAGGCCGTACTTGCCGCCGTGCTGCCCCAGCCGACCTGACGCTTGTCGATCAGGCACACCTGCATGCCCGCATCGACGAGTGCCCGGGCAATCAGGGCCGCCGTGATCCCTGCGCCGACGATGAGCACGTCGCAGCGATGGTCATCAGTGAGCGGCGGATGAAATTCCGCCTGAGCATTCTTCAGCATCCAGAACGGAGAGCCACTCTTGAGATCCATGCGCGTCGCCAACACCAGGGTACGGACGCGAATCCTCGTCTGCCGACCATGAATCGCAACCAAAAGCGTGAGGTGATCGCTGAACCGGCGTTCATCCGCCCGGGTTCCGTACTCGCGAATCATGGCGAACCATGCGGTAGCGCTGGACAGCCAAGCGTGACGCTTCCAAACGCGAGCTAAACGCGCATTCGTGCGGCCAGCAAAATTCACGAATCGTTTTGCTCTGACCGGTTCTATTGGCGCGACCAACGGCTCACCCGAGTCCGGCCAACAGGAGAAGCGACATGCAACGCAAATTCAATGATAGCCAGGTCCATGAATTGCTCTATCAGGCGCTGGAAACCGAGCGTGGCGGCATCAAGATCTATACCACTGCACTGAAGGCAGCCGTGAACAAGGACTTGCACAAGGAATGGTCGGGCTATCTTGAGGAGACGCAGACGCACGAGAGTGTGCTGACCCATGTATTCGACGAACTCGGACTCGACACTGAAGCGCAGTCCCCGGGACGATCAGTGGTCGCCCACATCGGTGAGTCCCTGGTCAAGGCCATGGAAATGGCGCTGCGCGATGGCGATCCGGACGCCGCGCAACTCGTGGCAGGGGAATGCGTGGTTCTTGCCGAGACCAAGGATCATCTGAACTGGGAACTCATTGGCCATGTGGCCAAGCACGCCAGCGGCGATGTCGCCCGTGTACTCAAGAAAGCCTACGAGGCGGTCGAGGAAGACGAAGACCATCACCTGTACCACACGACCGGATGGACACGGGAACTGTGGATCGACTCGCTGGGATTTCCGGCCGTGCTTCCGCCACCGGAAGAGGTCAAGAATGTCGAAACGGCAATCGGGGCTTCGCGCGCCGAACACGCTCGCGAATCCATGCTCAAATCCTGAGCGTCCCTGAATGCTTCGGAGCAACACTGCACCACGATCACCCCCTCGGCTGCCAGGCCGAGGGGGTGCGTTTTTACCCGGGTAGCGTGACGGGATTCGCACTCTACGCAGCAGGCCACGCGCGGCTTGATGGCTGTTCAGGAATGATCGCTTAGCGTGTGCAGTGGAAACCAGAGTCGATTCCCACGGAGACAACCATGAACCAGGAACACCTTGTCGGGCAGGAACCTCAACTGCACGAAAGCCTCTCTCCCCGATCCACCATCCAATACCCGCCGCCGCCCGAGCTTGGCGATGTGATCGATGCGCTGGACGACGCGGCTGCCTCGCTGAAATCCGTAGTGCGCAGCCAGACACGATCGGTCGTCGACGAAGTGGGCCAATACGTGCGTGCGCAACCCTTGATGGCTCTCGCGATTGCCGGTAGCGTGGGCTATCTGATCGCGCGAATCAGGCGATAGCAAGGCACACGCAAGCAAACGATGCAGCGCAATCTGTTCAAGCGGATCCTGGACGCAGTCACGGACTTCATTTCCCATGACCCGCTGACCCTGGCCGCATCAATCGCGTTCTACACCGCACTTTCATTTGCACCGCTGATCGTGATCAGCCTGTGGTCGGCAACGCAACTGTCGCCCGGGGCGGAGAAAGGCCTGATCGATCAGCTCGGTATCCTGCTCGGCAGCCAGGTGCGCACGAGCGCGGAGACCGTGCTGGAGAACGCCAGGGACAGCCCGTTTCAAGCCTCCACCACCGGCATGCTCAGCCTGGTCGCCCTGGCGATATCGGCAACCACGGCTTTCGCCCAGTTGCAGGCTTCGATCAACGCAGTCTGGGGCACTGCCGGGAAACCGAGCAATGCTGTCTGGGCGTGGATTCGCCGACGCCTGCTTTCGTTCGGCATGCTTGCAGTCATTGGCTTCCTGCTGATGATCACCCTGATTGCGAGCAGCGCAATCGAACTGGTGCTTACCCGCCAGAGCGAAATGTGGTCGGTGATCAATGAGCTCATCACTCTGGCGCTGTTCACGCTGGGCTTTGGCCTGCTGTTTCGCTTCGTTCCCGACGCACGCCTTCCCTATCGCTACACCTTCATGGGCGGCTTTCTGACTGCACTCCTGTTCGAGGTCGGCAAGTGGGCCCTTGGCGCCTATCTCGCATCGACCACGACGGCGGACGCCTACGGCGCAGCAAGCTCGCTGATCCTCTTGCTGATCTGGGTCTACTACAGCTCGCTGATCGTGCTGGTCGGCGCCGCGCTGACCCGGCACATCGCCGAGGCATTCATCGGACCGATCGAATCGACATGATGCGGAGCGAAGGCATCCGCTTGAAGGTTCGGCCGATTCCTGCGTCCTGCCGAACCTGGCCGATATGCCGCCAGGGACGGCATCGCGCCTTGCAGCCAGGCCACGGGCTTGCCGAAGCCGGAGAGGCGCGAACTTGAGTCACGCGCTGGCGCGGTGAAATCCCCGCCGTTGACCCTGAATCGACCACCCGGCGGTATGCGAAAAAAGAAGGAGTCGGCCGATAAGCCGGGTTTTGTCGTGGGCAGCCATTCCTCTGGATCCTGCGTCGCCGCAGGATTCAAGCAACCAACCCGGGAGCGACGCGGGCCGCGCCATAGCTCCCCTATTTGGTCTTGCTCCAGGTGGGGTTTGCCGTGCCATGCGGCGTTAGCCCCGCATGCGGTGTGCTCTTACCACGCCGTTTCACCCTTACCACGCACATCCGAGGATGCCGTTCGGCGGTTTGTTTTCTGTTGCACTTTCCGTCAGCTTGCGCCGCCCAGGCGTTACCTGGCACCTTGCCCTGCGGAGCCCGGACTTTCCTCGCCGTGCCGAAACACGTCGCGACTGCCTGGCCGACTCCAGCGCGCAGTTTAGCCCGGATGTGCTGGCTCGTCGCCGGAAATCGAACAACGGGATCATTTGCGGAAGCCCGACACTGAACCGGGCCAGTGCAAAGACCCCTGGGCGGGCACGTCCTGACGACGGGCATCAGCCGGGATCCGACCATTCATTGAGGCTTGCGCCGCGCTTCGGCTATGCTGCCGCGCTGCGCCAAGCGCCTTTTCCGTCCCGCCGAGCCTCCCTTGATCAAGACACAGTCCGAAGTGGTGCAGAAATCCTTCTGGCGTGCGGTCATGTTCGCAGTGACGGTGGCCGCGCTGAATTTCGGTCTTTGGGCATTCCTCAATCGCCCGACCCAGATCGATGACTGGAGCGGCCGCGTCGAAGGCATGGCCTTCAGTGCATTCCAGCGCTATCAGGATCCGACCAAGGATCTTTTCCCCAGCGAGGCCGAATTGGCCAGCGATATCCGCATGCTCTCGCGCCACACCAAGCGCCTGCGCACCTACTCCTCGGTCGAGAGCCCGCAGATCCCGCGTCTGGCCGCGTTCTACGACATGGAAGTGCTGTCCGGCGCCTGGATCGACCGGCGCATGCGCAACAACGAAGCCGAACTCGAGGCGCTGATCGCGCTTTCGCGCAAGCACGACAACATCACCCGGGCGATGGTCGGCAACGAAACCATCCTGCGCGGTGATGTCAGCGTCGACCAGTTGATCAACTACATCGATCGCGCACGCGCGCAACTGAAGATCCCGGTATCGACCGCCGAACCGTTCTTTGTCTGGGAGCGCAATCCGAAGCTGGCCGAACACGTCGACTTCATCAGCGTGCACCTGCTGCCGTACTGGGAAAAAATCCCGCGCAAGGACGCCATCAATTTCACTCTCGGGCAGTACAACCGCCTCAAGGAACTGTTTCCGAACAAGCCCGTGATCATCGGCGAAATCGGCTGGCCGTCGAACGGAGATCGCAAGGAATACGCGCAACCCTCGATCGAGAACGAAGCCCAGTTCCTGCGCGAATGGTTCAACGTGGCCGAGCGCGAAGGTATCGACTACTACGTCATGGAGGCGATCGACCAGCCCTGGAAAGAGGACATCGGTGGTCGCGCGGAAGCCTACTGGGGCCTGTTCAACGCCGCCCGCGAGCCGAAGTTTTCATTGACCGGCAAGGTGGTCGAAGACCCGACCTGGTGGATCAAGGCGCTGGCCGCTTCCCTGCTCGCGCTGATTCCGATGTTCTGGTTTGCCCGACATTTCATGCGCTTCCTCGTAACCGGCATCTTCTTCTATCTGGGTTTGATCCAGCTATCGGCATCGGTCGTGATCTGGTCGATCAGCGTACCGCTGGCGTTCTACCTGAGCCCGCTCGACTGGAGCATGTTCCTGCTCCTCGTGCCGGCACAGCTCGCCATCATCCTGGTGCTGCTGATCAATGGATTCGAATTCACCGAGGTGCTGTGGCGGCCGCGCTGGCTGCGCCATTACGGCTTGCTCGAGCCTTCGGCGGCGGATCAGCAGCCCTTCGTTTCCATCCACCTGGCCTGCTGCAACGAGCCACCGGAAATGGTCATGTTGACGCTGGATTCACTGGCAGCGCTTGACTACGCAAATTACGAAGTCCTCGTTATCGACAACAACACCAAACGCGAAGAGGTGTGGAAGCCGGTCGAGGAATACTGCGCAAAGCTCGGCGCGAGGTTCCGGTTCTTCCATCTGAATCCATGGCCGGGATTCAAGGCCGGCGCGCTCAACTTCGGGCTCGAGCAGACTGATCCGCGCACCGAAGTGGTCGCAGTTGTCGACGCTGACTATGTCGTACGCAAGGACTGGCTAAGCGCCCTGACCGGCTACTTCCTTGATCCGAAAGTAGCCGTCGTGCAGTGTCCGCAGGCGCATCGCGATTTCGAGGGCAATGCATTCCGGCGCATGACAGCATGGGAATACGATGGCTTCTTCCGCATCGGCATGCATCATCGCAACGAGCGCAATGCGATCATCCAGCACGGCACGATGACCATGGTGCGCAAGGACTTGCTGGTCGGCACCGGCTCGTGGTCGGA
>NZ_JBAWHJ010000440.1:0-25538 GCF_049593775.1 Dokdonella sp.
GGTGCACCCCATGAAAACCCTGACCACCAAGTTCCGTACTTCGCTCGTCGTCCTTCTGCTCGGCATGTTCATGGCGGGAGCGGTCCACGCAGGAAGCATCAAGGATGGCCGCATCACCGTGAAACCGGCCAAGGACGACCGCTACCAGGTCGATGGGTACACGTTCGGGAAGGCTGAACTTTTTGGCTACTTGAGTGAACTCAAGGAGACCAAGAATATAACAGCGATCATACTTAGGGATGGAAGCAAGAGCAGCACCAAGGCGACGGACGAACAGCGCAATTCGATTGCCAGCATTGGCACAACCTTGCAACTTGAGACCTTCACGCAGCAGGGCAGGGACGTCGAGCCGCTGGTCAAGGACTGAGCCACCCGCGCAATCGCTGGCCGTGAGCGCCTGGACGGCGCTCCGAATGCCAGGCGCCACCTTCGGCTGGCATGCCACGTTGCGCCTGGTCGGGTGGAGTTTCTGCCTGATTGCCCTCATCAGCACCAGCGAGGCACTGGCAGGCAACCCTCTTGCCGAATGGACCGATCGTCTTTTCGGCGGTAGGGCGGACAGTTCAAGAGTCCTCATGGCGCCTGACGAGGGCGTGGTGGTGCTGGATCTTGAGCGACCGGAACGCGTTCGCATTGACGCAAACGCGGACCAGCGCGAATTCCCCAAGGGCAAAAGCCGCTACCGCGAACTGGAGCTTCCGCGCGAATACGCGAATGTTGCCGTTCGCCTGCAAGTCATCTCCCGCCCCAATCCCGAGGGTCGCGGCAATTCGGCATTCAAGCCAATCCTCTATGTGCTCGACGACGACGGCAACGTGCGCGAGTCCAGGGAGGTCGATTCATTGCAGATTGATATCCGACCGTTCAGGCCGACGCGCCTGCTCGCCTGCATTCCGATGGAAAAGGTGCGCAGATTGGCCCTGGCCACGCCTTCGGCAGCGGTCGGCCAGTATTTCCAGTCCAAACCGCGCGACAAGATCAAGGCTCCGAGCAAGAATGGTTTCTACTACGAGACCAATTCCATCAAGTCCAATCTTCCGTACGTCTCGACGGGGGAGCTGATCGTCGAGGTTGTGCCCGCCACAGGCAAGGACGCAGGCTGCTGAATCCGGTTCGAAACACCTGGGTGTCGATCAGTACGTCGAACCGCCAGGCACTTTCAAGTCCGTCTCTGTAGTCAGGGCAGATTCGATTGCCGCACGCGCGCCCAGCACCATCGATTCCAGGGGCATTGCGGGCTGCCCCGGATGCAGATCAGCCTGTTCGGGCAGCCATGGGACATGGATGAATCCTCCATGTGCCGAAGGATGTTCCGTCTCCAGCAAATGGCAGAGCCAGTAGAAAACCTGGTTGCAGACAAAAGTCCCCGCGCTGAGTGAGAGTGCGCAGGGAATTCCCAGTGCATCCAGGCGGGACTTGATGAGCTTGACCGGCAAGCTGGAAAAATAGGCGCCAGGCCCGCCATTCAGTACCGGAGTATCGACGGGCTGCAATCCGCTGTTGTCGGGAATGCGTGCATCGATGAGATTGATGGCGATGCGTTCCAGCGCCATCTCGGCCCGGCCTCCGGCCTGTCCCAGTGCAATGACCATTCTTGGCTGATGACGATCCAGCAGTTCCGCGAGGACTGCTGGCGCATCGGTAAACGTCACCGGCAGGATTGCGCCTACCACCGCGTGTCCGGCAATGATTTCGCCATCGAGCTGGAGTGCGATCTCCATCGACGGGTTGATGGTCTCATCTTCGAACGGCTCAAACCCCAGGATCAGAACGTTCATCGAAACACCAGCACGGCCATCAGCAGCACGTTGACGAGCATCAGGACCAGAGCGGTCGGTATCTGCGAACGAATCACGCCGTACTGGTCGGGCAGCTCAAGCAGTACGGCAGGCACGATGTTGAAATTCGCCGCCATGGGCGTGAGCAGGGTCCCGCAGTAGCCGGTAAGCATTCCGATGGCACCGAGTATGGCCGGATCGGCATCATGCTGGATGATCAGCAATGGCAAGCCGATGCCCGCCATCATCACCGGGAACGCGGCAAACGCATTGCCCATGATGATCGTGAATACGACCATGCCGAAAGCAAATGCGAGCAGGCAGGCCATTCGGCTGTCGATGGGAATGATCGCACTGGTCAACGCGGCAATGGATTCCCCGACACCAGTGGCCGCAAATACGCCACCGAGTGTCGCGAGGATCATTGGCAGCAACACGGCCCAGCCTAGCGAGTCGAGCAGGCGCCGTCCTTCGAGTACGGCCTGCATGGGGCGGGCCTTGGTGACGTGCAATGCAGCCAGCATGGCGATGATGCTGGCGAGGCCGAGGGACGTCAGCGTCAACGCCGTGGGATCGAGCAACGGAGTACCGTTCCAGGAAAGCAGGTGATGACCATCCCAGGACACGTAACGGGCTTCGACATAGAAGAGCAGGGTGACCAGCGGAATGGCGAGTGCTGGAATGAACAGGCGATTTCCAAAACGCCCCGCGTCGAGTTCACGACGTTCCTTGTCGCCAGCTGGCTCTGCCTGAAGCCCCAGTTTGCTGAACGCAGCCAAGAGGCCAAGCAGGACCACACCAGCACCCATGATCTGGGCAGGAAGTTCGTTGCCGCGCTCCGTGGCTGCGGCGATGTACTGCCCGAAAACGAAAGGTCCGGAAAGCACGAGCCAGAAGGAAGCCATGATCCATCGGCGCTCGCGCATATTGAGCCAGGCTGCCGCTACAAGGAAAGCGCCGACCAGCCAGTAGAGATACTCGACGAGAATCATCGATCGGCCTCGCTGGCATCCCGCCTAACACGATCACGCATGAGGCGGCGCTGCAGCAGTTGCGTGCGTATGGAGTGGATGATGAATGCGGCGATCGCGGTTGGCAGCGCCCACAGGGAAATCGACAGCGGTTCAAGTTCGATGCCGTTGCGACTGTAGAAGCCCTGGATGAGGAGGACTGCACCAAAGGCCATGAATACGTCCTCGCCAAAGAACAGGCCGACATTGTCAGTTGCAGCTGCGCTGGCGCGGACAGTGGCACGTTCGTCCTCGGTCAACGGTCCGAGGCTGCGTTCAGCCGCAGCTTCGCTCATGGGCGCGACCAGTGGCCGCACGGTCTGCGCATGTCCTGCAACGTGGTTGAGCCCGATCATGCTCAGCATCTGGCGCAAACCCAGGTAGCTGATCTGGAAGCGCGCCAGGGTCAGGCCGCGGAATCCCGCTATCCAGCTGCGTGCCCGCTCGCGCAAGCCAAAATGTTCGAGCAGGCCGATCGCGGGAAGGGTAAGCAGGAACAGGAGAAGCACGCGAATATCCACAAACGTCTTGCCGAGCAGGGCGAGAAGGTCCGGGACGCTGATCCCTGCAGCAAGTCCACTGACGAGTCCGGCGATGACTACAACCAGAACAGGATTGCGCCGCATCGCAAATCCTGCGACGACGACGGCGACCCCTAGCAGGGGCCAGTAATTGATGTCTGCGGGCATGCGCCTCCCCGATTCGCGAATTCAAGCCACATGCTAACCCGGATGATTTACGGCAGGCAGACTGAATGACGCAATGGCTCGAATGCGTAGTGGAGCTTCGATGTTTCAGACGCGATCTGCTTCCCCGGTGAGATGGAAAGTTGCGCGGGATGCGCGCCGAAATAGTCAGCTCGGGTCAGGAGCCAGTATCGAAATTTGCGACTCGACCAGCGCCTGATGCAGAAGCCTGGCAAACTCGGCTGCATCTTCGCGATCGCCATGCAGGCAAATTGAATCGGCATGCATGGCCAGTTTCTTTCCCTCCAGCGTGATGGCGTGTCCCTGGACGACAATTGTCCGGGCCTGGTCAACCGCATCGCCGTGTTCGACGATTACCGCGCCGGCTTGGCTTCGCGGAGCGAGGCTGCCATCCGCCATGTAGCGACGGTCGGCGAACGCCTCGTGCACAACACGCATGCCGGCACCCAGACCTGCTTTGGGCAGCTCGCTGCCGGACAATCCGACCAGGATCAGTTTCTCGTCGAATTCGCGTACCGCCTGGACAACGGCGATTGCGAGGTCGGGATCACGCGCTGCCTGGTTGTACAAGGCCCCATGAGGTTTGACGTGATGGAGATCCACGCCTTCGGTCTCCGCGATGTCAGCCAGTCGTCGCAATTGTTCGCCGATCAGGGCGTTGATATCGAGCGCGTTCCATGGCTGTTCGCGCCGCCCGAAATGCTTGCGATCGGCAAATCCCGGATGCGCACCTGCGGATACATTGAACTGCCTGCATAGACGCAGCGTCGCACGCATGCTCGAGTCATCACCGGCATGCGCCCCGCAGGCGATGTTCGCCGAGCTGATGAAAGGCATGATCGCCGCATCGTTCCCGCAACCTTCGCCAAGGTCACAGTTGAAATCGATGCGGCGGTTCACTGGAGGCGCGCTCAGTTGGCGGGTGGCCCAAGCGCAGGCGCCTGCCACAAGCTGGTCTTGATCTCGCCATCGAGCATTTGCGCCCGCACGAGAGGGATGGGAGGGCCGCCATAGCTCAGGAATTCATCGTGGAAAGCCTTCCAGCTCTCACGACCACCACGGGTTGCAGTCCAGTCTTCGCGCAGCTGCATGATCATCAGCTTGCCAAGGGTGTAGTTCAGATAACCCGGATCGTAGGTGCCACGTGCGGCCTGCTGGCGCGCGTTGCCCGGATCCTGGTATGCCTGGTCGAGGAACATCTGTTCGGATTCCTGCAGGCTCATGCCGCCCGTGTGCAACCCAACGGCCGACAGATAGCGCACGTTGCGCAACAATGCGTTGGTCAGCTGGCCGATGTGGGTTTCCGGTGTGGCGCCGTCGAGCCCTGCATCGAACATCATTTCTTCGGTGTAGTGCGCCCAGCCTTCGGCGTATGCATAGCCGACGAACAGGCGCCCGAAAATCCACTTGGAACGGTTGGCGTGCAGGAACTGCAGGAAGTGACCTGGCCAGACTTCGTGTGCCGAAACGAACAGCAATGCAGCCTTGCCCGGAACATAGGCCTCGCGCTCGGCTTTCGGCCAATCCGGATTGGGCGGTGCAATGTAGTAAACCGAAGGCAGGTTGGTCTCGTAGGGACCGGGTATCTCAATGTAGGCAAAATTCCAGCGATTGAACGGTGGGGCTTCTTCGACCTTCGCCTCTTCGGTGCCGGGGATGGTTACGAGATCCTTTTCGACAAGGAAGCTGCGCAATCCTGCCAGCTGCTCTCGCGCCCCTTCGACTGCGCCGCCTTCGGGCTTGTTGCTCGCAGCCTTGTCGACGCATCTTTTCAGGGTTTCGCCAGGTGCGTACTCATGGCAGGCGGATTTCAACGATGCAAGATTGCGTGAAAGGTCGGCTTCACCAGCAGCCTTGATCTGATCAAGTGGCAAGTCGACCCGTTCATTCATCCTCAGCATGCGGCTGAACTTTTCAGCACCGAGCGCGAAATCCTGGGTTGCCTCGGGTTTGAGTGAGGTAAACCAGTCCGACATTTCGCCTGTTGCCTTGATGGCATTTTCGTTGGCGATTTTGAAACGCGCCTGCAAGTCGGCATCGTCTACTTCGGAGAAGATCGCCGGAACGTCTTCAGCAAAGAATCGCGAGTAGCCTCCGAAAGTATTGATGCCAAGTTCGACATAGGTTGCCGGCAGTGGCGGGCGCATGTTTGTGCGGATCTGATCGATTGCAAGCGGCAGGGCTTCGAGATAGCTGACGAATGCAGTCATGCGCTGAGCAAGGGGAGCGTATGGTCGGGTCAGGTACATGCTCGGCGACAAGTCACCTGCGTAGTACATCGGGTTGCTATACGGAAAGCCGGAATCCTCAAGCGTGAAGAGCTGGCTGTCGATCATCGAAAGCACGTAATCGCGCTCAAACCTTTGCTGTTTGTCGAGTTGCTCATCCTTGAACGCGGCCACTGCGTCGTGTTGTGCGTGGAGCCAACTGGCGTTGTCGGCCAGTGCCTGCGGGCTGTAGTCCGGCAGCCTGCCGTCGAATTCATGCTTTCCGGAGCTTGCAGCGAATACCGGGTTGCGCTCGAAAAAACCATTGATGAAGGTGTCCACGGCAGCCTGCCAGGCAATACCCGGATCCGGAGCTTGCGTTTCCCTGGCCGGCTCAGGCTCGGTCTTTGGTGCCGGTGTCGAGTTTGGCTGACATGCGGCCAGTAGAACGCCGAGCAAGGTGATGGACAATACTGTGCGGATGCAAGCCATCGAACAACTCCAACTATGCGGGACGGCCAGACTAGGGCTTCACCGACGTTGCTGCAATCCGTCGACCGTGTTCGGGTCAGCCGTCAATCGCGATCCTGATACGTGCCAGCCGCTGTTGCTGCGCGTGCAAGGCTCGCTGCGCTTCGATCGGCGAACAGGCAACGAAATGGAATCGCTCGCCGGGCCTGAGTTGGCCCAGTCGGGGCTGGTCGGCGAGGACGGCATGTGCAATTCGAGGGTATCCACCATGGGTTTGGGCGTCGGCCATCAGAACGATCGGTTGTCCATCGGGTGGCAACTGGACAGTTCCTGACATGACCGGCTCCGAAATGCGCTCCCTGTCGGAAGAGATCGCCAATCGTGTTCCGCTCAGGCGAAGCCCCTGTCGATTGCTGGCTGCCTCGACCGTCCATTCCGCTTTGCAAAGCGCATCCGGATTGATCAGCGGGTCGCTACCCGGCAAGACACGGATACGTGCGGGCGAACCCAGATCAAGGTCGTCCGATGGATCCACCCAACGTGTATCGACATGCAATTGGGATTCGTTGTGACCGGTATCGAGGATCGCCAGCTCATCGCCCGCTGCGAGTACTCGTCCATGCAATCCGCCGAATCCGGATCGCAGGTCGGTACTCGCGCTGCCAAGTACCGGATCGACCTGGATGCCGCCCTGAATGGCGAGATAGGCTCGGGCACCTTTTCGACAAGGACCCAGGTGCAGGATGCTTGAAGCGGGAAGAACAATACGTCGCCAGCACGGAATGGCGACATCTCCGACATGGGCATCGATCACAGCGCCGCATATGGCAATGATTGCGCCTGTTTCGAACAGCAGGCTTGGACCACTCAGGGTGATTTCAAGAATGGGTGCGTTGTGCGAATTGCCAGCCAGCCAGTTGGAGACGCTTGCCGAATAGGCATCCATGACTCCGGCCGGGCAGACGCCAAGGTGTCGATAGCCTGCGCGGCCCCGATCCTGGACACTACTCGACAAGCCTGGCGAAATTACGTGAATGCTCATTGCTTTCTGCCAGTCTCGTGCCCACTCTCGACGAAGCGCACGCAATCGCCGGGACCAATGGCGGCAGGCGGATCGTGTTCGTGATCGAAAAGGCAGAATTCGGTGCGCCCGATGATTTGCCAGCCTCCCGGCCCCTGACGCGGATATATTCCTGTCTGCGTACCGCCAATGCCAACGCTGCCCGCGGCGACTCGAGTGCGTGGCGTCGCATGTCGTGGCATGGCCAGCTTGAGGTCCATGCCCAGCAGATACGGAAATCCAGCCGCGAAGCCAAGCATGCCAACCCGGTATGTCGACGCCGTATGGCGACGGACTACTTCAGCAGAGTCGATCCCGCAGTGTGCGGCAACCTGTTGGAGGTCGGGGCCAAATTCACCGCCGTAGCGCACTGGAATCTCATGCCAGCGTGTGGCCTGAACGGACTCAGTTCTCACTTTGTCCAAAGCCGTTTCGTTCAACCATTTGCGGACCGCGTCGAATGGAACCATGTCGATCGGGAACGCAAGCGGATCTATGCATAGCGCGAGGCTGGAGAACGCGGGAACGACTTCCAGGAGCCAGGGCGGGGCCTGGCGTCGGACCTGCTCGGCCAGAGCATGCACACGCGAGTTGGTGTCCTCATCCAGCGAGTCACCCAGACGCAGTAGCAGTGCACTTTCTCCCAGCGCCTCGATCGTGAACGGCTTGCTCACGCAGCCAGGCGCTCCTGCAGTTGAACCACGCGTTCCAGTAGCGCTTCTGCGCTATAGGGTCGGGACTCGACGCGCCCCCAGATCGGTGATGGCCAGCTCGGATCAGTTTCGAAACGGGCGATGACATGCACATGCAGTTGAACGACAACATTGCCCAGGGCGGCAACGTTCAGCTTGTCGGGTCGGTACGCGTCGCGCAGGAGTCGTGATGCACGGTCCACTTCGTCTGCCAGTTGATGTCGCCGGGACTGATCCAAATCGATGAGATCGCGCAAGCCGGGAAGCCTGGGAACAAGGATGAGCCATGGGTAAAGGCTGTCATCGATCAAGCGAACATCGCAGAGTTCGAATCGCGCCACAGGATGTGAATCGGCGGCGAGTCGCGCATCGAGAATGAACGCGGTTGTCATGATCCGGCTCCCAGGGTTCGTTGCAGAAAATCCAGCGTGCGCTGGTACGCCAACGCCGCACTGGCCTCATCGTAGTCGTCGCGCGCGTCACAGTTGAACCCGTGGCTGGCGGGGTAGACGAAGATCTCGGAATCAGGCAAGGCGTCCCGGTGACGCTGGATTGCCTGCGTGGGAATGGAGGAGTCGCGTTCACCGAAGTGAAACTGCACGGGTGCGCGAGTGCCCTCATCCAGATACGCAACGTTGCGTGCACCGTAGTAGCTCACGGCTGGCATGCCGAGACGACCTGCAGCCAACAAGGCAACGGTACCACCCCAACAATATCCGACCACAGCAATCGGACCGGCCGATCGGATGGTATCGGCAGCACCGACCACATCGGCCATCACCATTTCCACCTCGAGTGCGCTGGTGAGGTCGCGGCCGCGTGCGATGCCGGCTGTCGTGTAATCGAGCTCGACACCTGTCTCCAGATGATCGAAAAATGCGGGAGCAATTGCCGTATATCCACTCGCGGCAAATTGATCGACCACACTGCGAATATGCGAATTGACGCCGAATATTTCCTGCACCACGACGATACCGCCCTTGGGTGCAGTTCTCGCGTGAGACAGATAACCGCCAATGCACTGCATGCCGCCACCGCCTATGGCGACCTGACTACCCATGGATGAACGACTCGACCGGGCCCGATATGCGGGAAAGGGTTGCGACTCGATTGCGCCCGGCAGCCTTGGCCGCATACATGGCCTGATCTCCGGCATCCAGTAGAGAATCCACGCCAGGCTGTGGGTTGCCAGAAAGATCAGCCAGACGTGCCAGTCCGATACTGACCGTGACGATAATGCCCCTGGTGTCCATGCCCGCAAGCGAACTCTGAACTTGTGATCGAATCGAATCTGCGATGTCTTCCGCGTCTTCGGCACGCTCGCCTTCAAGCAGAACCACGAACTCTTCGCCGCCGAAACGGCCGAGCAGATCGCCATCGGCCAATTGGCTGCGAATGGCTGCAACTCCAGCCACGAGAACGCGATCTCCAAACAGATGCCCGAGTTGATCGTTGACCAGCTTGAATGAATCGAAATCGATCATCAGTACGGCGAGGGGGCGGTGTCTGTCGAGGCAGACGTGCAGTTTTCGCTCCAGTCGCTCGCGCAAATGGCCACGATTGAATACGCCTGTCAGCGAATCGCGAATTGAAGCCTGATAAAGCGCAGTCGCGCGTTCCTCAAGTTGCCGGTTGGCACTGGCCAGGGCCCTCGATTTCGCATCGAGCTGCTCGCCTTTCAGAAGCAGCGCGTTGTTCAGCCGATTCACGCCTCTGAAGCGCCAGATGACAAGCAACAACGCGAGGCAGAGTCCGGCCAACACCACCATCCCCATATGACGCTGGATTTCCTGCTTGCCGAGCCTTTCGGCTTGCAGCTCATTGCCTTTCTGCAAAAGGGCGAGATCCTTTTCCGACTCGGCGCGGGCATGACGTGTCTTGAGGTCGCTGAGTTGTCGGCTGGCACGCGTGCCGAGCAGTAATTCTCGCTGTTCGCCGTGACGGCGCAAGTAGCGCAGTGCAGCTGCGAAATCGTGCTCGGCCAGGGCGATTTTTTCGCGTACCGAGTAGGCCTGGACCAGTTGCGGACGCAGCATGGCGGCCTCCAGTCCCGAAATTGCCTCGTCAATCATTCCGCGGGCACGCAGGGAATTGCTCTGGGACTGATTGATTTCGGCAAGGTGCAGCAGGGAGCGAGCGACGATTTCGCGCTGATTGAGTTCGCGACCAATTTCCAGGGCTGATTCAAGCAGCTCAGCCGCCTCCACCGTTTGTCCCAGCCCGAACTGGGCTCGGCCGGCTTCGAGCAGCTCAAGCCCCTGTTTCGCGCGATTGCCCAGCGCAACGTCGATGCCGAGCGCCTCATTGGCCGCTGCCAATGCGACGTCGTGGTCACCGACGTCATTGAGCAGGCTCGCATAGCTGCCAAGGATGGGAGCGTAGGTTTCCGGACTGATTTGTCGATTCACACTCTCAAGCGCGCGCTGGAAGTACTTGCGCGACATCGCTTCATCCTCGATTTCCCGATAGAGCAGGGCGATGTTGCGAAGGCTGGTTTCCTGGGCATCCCCGATTCGCTCGCGGATCTCGAGAGCCTGGAGCTGCAGTTCAAGCGCGCGAGCAAAGTCTCCGCGATCGCGGTAGACGGTGCCAAGGTTGGTCAGCATCAGCGCGCGTCGAAAGGCGCTGCCTTCCTCGCCCAGCAGTCGCATGGCGAGCATGTTTTGCTCGAGAGCCGTATCCAGATCACCTCGCCGACGGGCGAGCACTGCGATATATCCATGCGCCGCCGACTCGAAATCCGCCGATCCTGCCTGACGTGCCGTAAACAGCAGAGTGTGGGCCAACTTCTGTGAGTCGTCGTAGTCGCTGAGCACGAGTGCCATTTCAGCTTGCTGCTCGAGGGCCTGCATCAGCGTGGTCCTGTCACCAAGCGTGGAAGCGACCTGGGCCACGCGCCGCCATGCAAGCCTTGCTGGCCCGGACGCACGCAAAGCCTGCATCAAGTGGGCGTCAACACGCACGACAACGAGCTCGGCGCGTGGCCCACCCAGCCCGCCACCAAGAAGGCGAGGCACTACCAGGAGTTGTTGCGCACCTTCTGCAAAGTACTGTGGCGCCCGCAATCCTTCGGCATGATTCGCGCTTTCAGCCTTGACTGTGCCGGCCAAAGCCACAACCACGAGCACCGGAAAAAGACAGGCCGTTTGAAACCGCCAATTCATGGTCCAGCCCGACGCTTCGAAAGAGCTTTCATCAGATCCGGTAACACCAGATTCAAGGTTGTCGATTCACTGGCGTGCGTCATGCTACCGGGCGCCAGACAATCATCCTCAATTGTACGGTGATACCGAGGCCGGCGCTAAGCCAACCATCGAGCAGGGCGAATCGCGCAAGGCTGGTGCGGTTTCAGACAGGAAGTCCGTGCGAACACTGCGTCGAGCCATGCGATGGCATCGGACAACGCATGCGGGGCTGAGCGACCGGCCAAGGATGGCCAGGCCGGAAACTGCTCCAGGGACGGCTGCTTGCCGACAGTTGCTCATGATTTCTGGAATAGAGTGGCAGCCTCGCCAGCCACACCCCGGCACCCGAGTTGCTTGCTGCCGTTGCTTCCTTCCGGACCTGGCGGAGTTCACAAGCTATCGTCGCGAGGGGACAGACGAGGCCACCATAAAGCGATTTGGCACCGCTACGTTGCGCCGCAGTGCGATTTTTCAATACCTGAAACTGGCGGAGAGAGCGGGATTCGAACCCGCGAAGCGGGGTTTAGCCGCTTACACACTTTCCAGGCGTGCTCCTTCAACCACTCGGACACCTCTCCGCAATCTCAAACTCCGCCTGAACCCTGATTCACAGCAGCTCTGGCGGGCGGCGGAGGATACTAGGCATGCCAGTTTCAAACAAGCGTGTCATCAACAGGTTTGGTCAGGCCCTCGATAACTTGGCACAATCGGGGGTCACTCCCCGGAAGTCACCATGTCGTATCAGGTCCTTGCACGAAAATGGCGCCCCCGGCAGTTCTCCGAGCTGGTCGGGCAGGAACATGTGGTTCGCGCGCTGTCACACGCGCTTGATGAGGGGCGGATTCATCATGCTTTCCTGTTCACGGGAACCCGTGGCGTGGGCAAGACGACAATTGCCAGGATATTTGCCAAGTCCTTGAATTGCGAGACGGGTCCGACATCCACGCCATGCGGCACCTGCGCCATCTGCACCGATATCGACGCAGGCCGCTTCGTCGACCTGCTCGAGATCGACGCGGCCAGCAATACCGGCATCGACAATGTCAGGGAGCTGATCGACAACGCCCAGTATTCGCCGGGGCGGGGCAGGCACAAGGTGTACCTGATCGATGAGGTGCACATGTTGTCAAAGGCGGCATTCAATGCCTTGCTCAAGACTCTGGAAGAGCCGCCCGAGCACGTCAAGTTCCTGCTGGCCACGACCGACCCCCAGAAGCTGCCGATCACGGTTCTTTCACGCTGCATCAAGTTCAACCTGAAGCGACTGACGGCCGAGCAGATCGTTGGCCAGATGCGCCATATCCTCACCGCGGAGGGCGTGGAATTCGAGGGCGAGGCCATTGAAGTGCTTTCGCGTGCAGCGGACGGGTCGCTGCGAGATGGATTGTCACTGCTCGACCAGGCGATTGCCCACGGCGGGGGGCGCCTGGCAGCGATTGATGTGCACGCCATGTTGGGCACTGTCGAGCGCGCAAGGGTTCGCGAGCTGCTCGAAGCGCTCATTGCACACGATAGCGGCAGGCTTTTCGAGGAGATCAACAGGATCGCGGAATTCGCGCCGGACTTTGCCCAAGTCCTCGACGAGCTGGCTGGCCTGTTGCATCGCATCCAGGTGCATCAGCTGGTCCAAGGCATGCAGCCTGACGAAGATGCTTCCGTTGCCGGCCTCGTTGGCCAGATCGATCCGCGCGAAGTCCAGCTCTACTATCAGATTGCCCTCACTGCGCGGCGTGACCTTCCGCTGGCGCCGACACAGCGTGTCGGCTTCGAGATGGCGCTTTTGCGCATGTTCGCGTTCGCGCCTCAGGACAGTGCGGGAGGAGTCAGCAATCCGAGTGGATCAACGCGACAACTCGGTAGTACGGCAGCTCCCGTGACCAGGACGGCAGCCCCGAGGCCGGTCTCACCGCCGACAGTCGAGTCCGCAAGCGATCCGAAACCGGTATCCGAGCCCAGGAACGAAATCCGCGAGCCCGCAGTCGAAACGGGACCACTGGTGATCGATGACTGGCAGGGACTGCTGCAACGATGCGAACTGGGGGGGCCAGTCGGGCAATTGGGTCTGCATACGGTATTGCTTGGCGTCGATGGCAACATGTTGCGCCTTGGCCTGAAGGCGGCGCATGAAGGGTTCGCTTCGGAGCCATTGCTGGACCTGCTCGGGAAGCGGCTTGGAGCTGCGCTGGGTCGGCCTGTGCGTGTTCGCATCGAGCGCGCGGCGGATGGTGCCGAGAGTCCTGCCGATACCTTGGCCAAGGTCCACGAATCCCGCCGACAGGAAGCCCGCGATGGCTTGCAGTCCGACCCGGCGGTACAGTCCCTGATAGACACATTTGGTGCCCGAATCATCAGCGATTCGGTACGCCCACTGGAGAGATGAAATGAAAGGCCCACTTGCCGGATTGATGCAACAAGCGCAGCGCATGCAGGAAGAAATGAAGCGCGCCCAGGAAGAGCTCGCCCAACTGGAAGTGACCGGCCAGTCCGGCGGCGGCCTCGTCAGCGTGCTCATGAGCGGAAATCACGAAGTCCGCAGGGTCAACATCGATCGGAAGCTGTTCGCCGATGATGCGGAAATGGCCGAAGATCTGGTGGCCGCCGCCTTCAATGATGCAGTGAACAAGGTTGCAGAGCAGAGCAAGGAGCGCATGGGCGGACTCGCTTCCGGCATGAATCTTCCACCCGGGTTCAAGATGCCGTTTTGAGTACCGGCTCACCCCTGTTGAGCGATCTGATCGAGGCCCTGCGCTGTCTTCCAGGGGTCGGGGCGAAGAGCGCCCAGCGCATGGCTTTTCATGTCCTGGAGCGTGACAGGCCAGGCGCCCGACGACTTGCCGAGCGGCTCGCGTTGGCGATCGAGAAAGTCGGGAATTGCCGACGCTGCCGTGGCTTCAGCGAGCAGGAGGTTTGTTCGCTGTGTACCAACGCGTCGCGCGACAAGGCGCTGTTGTGTATTGTCGAAACGCCGGTTGACCAGATGGCGATAGAGCAGGCTACCGGCTATCGCGGTTACTACTTCGTGTTGCTGGGCAGGCTCTCGCCGCTGGACGGGCTGGGTCCGAAAGAACTCGGGCTGGATCTTCTCGCGGCAAGGCTGGCGGAGGGCGAAGTGGAAGAGCTGATCGTAGCGACCAATCCCACTGTCGAAGGCGAGGCAACCGCCCATATGCTCTCCCAGCTCGCGCGCGCGGCCAGCGTGCGCGCGAGTCGCCTCGCCCATGGCGTGCCACTTGGCGGTGAACTTGAATTCATCGACCGCGGCACGCTGGCCCATGCTTTCGGTGGCAGGCAGTCCCTGCTTTAGCCGGCTGTTGATAGCGGCACGATACCGCATGAGGAAGTGCCTCAGGAGGCACGTTTGCTACGTGTAGACTGCACGTTGCCGTGCCGTTTCGTTTTGAGTCTGGCGCGCGCTAGTGAACTTGAACAGCCTGTCGAGGAGTAATCCGTGGAAGACACCATTTTCTCGAAGATCATCCGCCGCGAGATCCCTGCGGATATCGTTCACGAGGACGACGAAGTCATCGGCTTCCGTGACATCAATGCGCAGGCACCCACCCACGTCCTGTTCATTCCCAAGCGTCCCATTGCCACGCTGAATGACCTTGAGGACGCTGATGCCGTTCTCATTGGCAAGCTGGTGCTGGCAGCAACCCGCTATGCCAGGGCAGAAGGATTGGCCGAAGATGGCTACCGCTGCGTCATCAACTGCAATGGCCACGGCGGGCAGACGGTCTATCACTTGCACCTGCATCTGCTGGGTGGGCGTCAGATGCACTGGCCACCCGGCTGAATCAGCTGCCCGGACAGGCAGTCGGCGATGACTGGGGCATCCGGGTGTCCGCCTGGCGCGGGAACAATCGACGAATCAGGTCGGCCGCCTGAATCCGGGGATCACCAGGGGCCCCAGAAACCCGCACCCCAATATGGCCCGAAGCCGCCCCAGTAGGGGGCATAGGGCCAGGGGTCGTCCGTCTGGATGATCAGGGGGCGCTTTGGCCAAAGGTAGATCGTGTCGGCAGCGACGCGTGGATAGGTGTAATCGAATTTGCCAACCAGACCTTTCTCGGTACCCTCGACCTTGCCGGTGATGGTCAGGTCACGGCCTTTGACGAAGACCTCCGGATCATAGAATCCGGCCCGGCAGGCAATGAACCGACCATCACTCGAATCGCTCGGTCGTGGTCGCGCCTTCGCGTCGAGTTGACGTGACAGCAGTTCGAAACAGGTCGCGGATTCACCCGGGGTCACCTTGATGATCTCCCCGCCCCAGCGCACTGATTCTCCAGCCTGGCCACTGTCTGCCACCTGTGAGGGATTCACCTCGGAGAATTGTCCCTTCAATGGCACGGGAACGGTGACGCACGCTCCGAGCATGGCCGTGATGCAACACAGAAATAGGAATCGCTGCATGAGTGTTCTCCGGAAGTGTCCGATCGGACCCTAGCTTAAGGCTATTCCTCGGCTGCTGTCCGAACGCGTTGTCGTTGTTTTCTGACCTTGCCTTGCAAGCGGAATTCCCGAATTTCCCGTGACAGTGAAGAAATTTGAGTCTTTTCGGCAACAGACTGGGCATAGCGCAGCTGCACGTAGAGACGCACGATCTGCTCGGCTCGGGTTCTTGTGCCAGGATCCTCTATTTCAAGCTTCATCCGAATGAGCCAGGCCAGCGGACCTTCATCGAGTCGCGGAGGGATCCCATGCCGCGAGACTTTCCGTCGGAACTGGTTCCACGCCTTGTCGAGTGCGTCTGCATCCCGCTTCTTTCCAGATCGCATAACCCAGGCAGTAGCGATCAAGAGCACAATAGTCACGACGATGCTCAACGCCAGCAGCAGGTCGCCTTGTCGCGCCTCGGAGATGCCAATTGGTGCCAGCAGACTTTTCTGACGAAGGGCATTGAACTGGACGATCGTCTGGGTCCACATGCGATTGACGAGGTCGAACTGGTTTCGCATCTCGAGCAGCCATGCGTTGCCAAACCAGGCCTGCTCACCATTGGCTGATGAACCACCGACTTCGATGCGTGCCGGGTTGACCGCCGCAGTTGGATCAATCCGGACCCATCCGCGATCCTGCAACCACACTTCAGCCCAGGCGTGTGCGTCGGATTGGCGGACCAGGAGGTAACTGCCAGCCTCATTCCACCAGCCCCCCTGGTAACCGGTGACGACGCGGGCAGGAATACCCGCTGCACGCATCAGGAACACAAAAGCCGAACTGAAGTGTTCGCAATAGCCCGCCCGCGTGTTGAACAGGAAGTCGTCAACGCTGTTTCTACCCAGCGGGGGAGCGACCAGGGTATAGGTGAATTGTTCGCCGAACAGTTCAAGCGCGCGGTTGACGATGGATGAGGGGCGAGGGTCGGCGTCACGCCAGCGGTCTGCCAGAGCGACGGCGTCCGGATTGAATCCTTCGGGAAGCTGCAGGGCACGCTTGCGATCCGAATCTTCAAGAGCGGACGCGAGCCGGTAGTCGATAGCGGAGCGCACCGAATATTGCCTGATCTGGGAATTGCGGTTTCGCCCGATCAGTGTGCGGTCCCTGGTCATGCGTGTTCTTTCGGGTGTCTCCAGGGGCACATCGAGAGCAACCAGCCATGGGCGATCAGTGGGCTCCAGAGTGATTTCCTGGATCACTTCTTCCGCAATAGCATCAACGGGTTCGAGTACCCGTTGCGGGAAGCCATCCTCGCGACTCCAGGTCCGGCCGTCGAAGTCCCAAAGGACGATTGCGCGGAAGTACCGCTTCGATGGAGCAGGGGGCGGCCCATTGAACGTGGCCCTGAGTGCAGGGGTGTCGTCGATCAGGAGCTCGGTCATCGAACCTGGCGACATGCTGTCGCTCAGTCCCGTACGCGCCTCGTCTGCCGCGCCTGGCGATCCCCAGAGTGGCGAGCCCAGCCTTGGTATGAACAGAAAGGCAGCCAGGGCCAGAGGCAAACCGAGAGCAAACAGAAGTGCGCCCGTGCGAAGCTCGCCGCGCAATGGCCTGGAAGGCTCGACAGGGGCAGGTTGTAGCGCGTTGAGCGAAGCCAGCAACAGGATCAGGCTGGCACAGAGTACCAAGGTAAAGCTGATGGTTTGCGTGCTGAGCAAGGCGCTCATGAGGACAAAGGCGGAGAATCCAAGAGCTGCACGGGCGTCTCGGATGCGTTCGCTTTCGAGCAGCTTCAGCATCAGCAGTCCGCAGGCCAGCGCACTGCCGGGCTCGCGGCCGAAGAAGTTGCCGTAGTGAAGGATGATCGCGGCGAACAGGGCCGCAACCATCGGTACGCGCCACCAGGCGGATATGGGCTTGCCACCGCGACTGCGGCTGATCATGCGCAGTGGTGCGATCAGCGCAAGCACCGCAATCAGCCATGGCGGC
This sequence comes from Dokdonella sp., assembly GCF_049593775.1. Lineage (GTDB taxonomy): Bacteria > Pseudomonadota > Gammaproteobacteria > Xanthomonadales > Rhodanobacteraceae > Dokdonella. The sequence goes on from NZ_JBAWHJ010000440.1 coordinate 17,480, forward strand.
AAGCGAGCCGCGTGCGCGAGCACCGCCAGCAAGGCGGTGATGGCAAGCAGGTTGAACTGGTGCGTGCTAAGCCGCATCAGGCAACAAGGCCAGAGTGCGCAGGCATGCGTGCTTGTGCCGGGTTCCCAGGCCGGGGCCAAGGGTCTGGCCTGGAACCGACAGGGTGTAACTGATCATGGCTGCCTCGGCCGCAAGCACCCACGCTGTCAGGCGACTGATTCGGGATTCCGGATCCAATCCTCCCAGCCGCGCATAGTCCAGATGCACGTTGTCATCGATTTGCCTCTCGCTTTCGCGAACAAGCAAGGCGTCATGCCGAGCGGATGCTTTCCAGGCTATGCGTCGTTGCGGATCTCCACTTCGGTAATCGCGCAGCCCTGAGTACTCATCGCCATCACCGGGAGTTGCGCGCTCGCCATGTCCGCCAGCCCCCAGTGGCAGGGGTGGTGCATCCGCCTCGACGGCCGGATAGACAAGAATTGACAGGTCCGGGTTGATCCAGCTCCAGACCACGAACAAGCCCAGGGGCTGCTCGGTCCAGAGTTTCATCCTTCCCGGGCGCAGCCAACCGCGGCGCCGGGTCGGCAATGGAATGCCGACACTGAAAGGCTGTGTGGCCGGCATGGCGAAGCAACGATGCGCGCCACTCCACCTGAGTTGAAGCCCGGGCCGGGCACGTTGTGATGCCGCGAAACGGCATTGCACTTCGACAACATCACCTGCGTGGCAGTCTGCGGCATTCAAACCGAGCAATTCCAGCCCGGCCAAAGTGCGAAATCCGGCAAACAGACTCATCCAGCCAGCCGCACCGAGGATGCAGGTCAACAACAACGCGGGATTGTTGGCGTAGTTGAGCGAACCCAGTTGCATGACAACAAGCAGGACGGCGAAAGCCAGTCCGAAGCTCGTGGGCAACACGTAGATGCGCCTGCGGTGCAGCGCTACCGGCAATGCCTCGGCGGCACGCAGACGTGTCAGCGCGGGCAGCCTCCGCTCGGCGATGGCTAGCAGGCGCTGTCGCCAGGAAGGAGTCGTTGCGCCGTCGGCGCTCATCACACCGGAGTGGACTCGATCAGGCTCGCGACGAGGGTCGCGCGACTGGCCTTTGCACTGGAGCCGAGGCTCAGTCGATGGCCTGCGATATAGGGAAATACGGCCTGCACATCTTCAGGGATTACGAAGCCGCGTCCAGCCAGCAAGGCATGCGCCCGGGCGGCGGCCAGAACCGCAAGCCCTGCACGCGGCGAGAGTCCGACCCGGATTTCCGCGTGCCGCCGACTGGCGTCTAGCAGATTCTGAACATAGGCAACCAGGGCTGAGCTCGCCAGCACTTTTGTTGTCGCCGAACGCAAGGCCAGGATCTGTGCGGCAGTCAGGCAAGCCGAAAGTCCTTCAAGCAACTGCTTTCGATCAGGCGAGGAAAGCATGGCGCGTTCGGATTCGGCGTCCGGATAGCCAAGACTCATGCGCAACATGAACCGGTCGAGCTGGGAGTCGGGCAACGGATAAGTGCCGGCAAAATCGACAGGATTCTGGGTTGCCACGACGAAGAACGGATGGGGCAGGGTGTGAGTATGCCCGTCAACGGTGACTTGCCCTTCGGCCATGGCTTCGAGCAGGGCGCTTTGTGTCTTCGGGGTGGCCCTATTGATTTCGTCGGCTAGCAAGAGTTGGGTAAAAACCGGGCCGCCGTGGAACTTGAAAGTGCCGGGGTCGCGCTCATAGACGCTGACTCCGATGATGTCCGATGGCAACAGGTCGCTGGTGAACTGAACCCTGTGGAAATCCAGCCCGAGAGTGATCGCCAGGGCATGAGCGAGCGTGGTCTTGCCGACTCCGGGCAAATCCTCGATCAGCAAATGGCCTCCCGCCAGCAGGCATACGAAAGCCAGCCGGACTTGTTGCTTCTTGCCGAGCAGGATGCCGTTGACCTGGGCAATGCTGCGAGCGAGCGCATCCCTCAGGTCTGCGTCAAGAAGTGTGTGATGGGGAAGCGGTTGGGAGGTGGAGTCAGGCATCGTATTGTCTGGGCTCATTGGGGCTAGTAGCGAAGGGGCGGCTGGCCCGGATTGCAGTTTAGCGTTGGCTGTTGTCAGCGTGCGAGTGAACCGTCATGGAATCACCAGGCCGCAACGTCGCAACAGGCGGCACAGAATGATCAGGGGCAAGCCGACGATGGCTGTCGGGTCCTCGCTTTCCACGCGCTCGAACAGCGAAACGCCGAGCCGTTCCATCTTGAAGCTGCCAGCGCAATCCAGTGGTGTCTCACGATCGAGATAGCGCCTGATCTCGGCTTCGCCCAGGTTGCGAAAGACAACGCGTGTGGTATCGAGGCCCTCATGGAAGTACTTGGCTCCGTTCCGGTTGTCCGCGATACAGACAGCAGTATGGAAAACGACGGTCTTTCCGGAGCACATGGCCAGTTGGGTGCGAGCTCGCTCCATTGTTCCCGGTTTGCCGAGCGCCAGGCCATCAAGATCGGCGACCTGATCGGAGCCGATGACCAGACTGTCGGAAAACTGCGCGGCTGCGGAGCTGGCCTTCAATCTGGCCAATCTTGCGGCCGTGTCATGCGGGCACTCGCCACTGTCCGGAGCTTCATCGACCGCGGTTGTGCTGCAGATGAAATCTCCAAGCACGCGCTGCAGCAGTTCAGCCCGATAGCGTGAGCCCGACGCAAGGACGATCCTGGGAATGGCGTCACTCACCGGAAGGGAGCTCGAGCTCGGCGCCGGCAGCGGCCAGTTCCTCGCGCACTTCGCCGAGGCGTTCGAGCTGGGTTGCCAGCTTTTCACGCGAGTGAACGAGGGCGGCCTCCGCCGAGCGCAGTTCACCGAGTGAGGCCTCGGCGCCAAACTGGCGCAACCACAATCGATGCTGGAGCAGGTCGTGCAGCGCCGCCTGGACCTCCGGTTCGGCGGTCAGCGTGGCGTGGGCCGACAGGCTAATCGAAGGAGGCAAGTGACTGACGAGGGCCGGGATTTCACGCAATCTGGCCCGGCATTCCTGCAAACCCTGCTCAAGCGCATCGGCATGATCCAGCACACTGCGCAGGGTGCGGGTGCGCGCGCCCAGATGGCGTTCACGCAGCCAGACCACGATGGCAATAGGGGCCAATAGCAGGGCGGCAATGAGTAGATAGTCGATCAATGGCGAGATCTCCTGAGGGGGCTCAAGTCTGCCGGTTGCAGGCACTGGCAGCAATTCTTCCCCAGATCGGCTAAAATTCCGCATCGAGTCAATTGCTTGCGACACTTTTCCATTTGACATTGGATGGGGTCGCACCTACCATCGCGCGCCCATGCCAAACACCGTGCCAGACAGTATTGATCCTTGGCGCCTGGTGCAGGCCCGACGCGTGTTTGAGGGGACGATTCCCCTCAGGCAGATGGAGCGCCTAGTCGGTCTGCTGGCCGCGCCTACTGGCGATGCGGTCTACCGGATCGAGTTCGGCAAGGACGATTTCGACATTGCTTGCGCCGACCTTAGAGTCGATGCTGGCTTGTCTCTGGTTTGTCAGCGCACGATGCAGGTATTCGTGCAGCCCGTCAGAATCGACCAGCGCCTTGGGCTGATTCGGGACGAGGGGCAAGAAGCCGCGTTGCCCGAGGGCTATGAGGCGTTGCTGGTCGAGAATGGCCAGTTGCGCTTGAAGGACGTCATCGAGGACGAGTTGATTCTCGCCTTGCCATTGGTTGCGCTGAGCCCGGGTGCGCCGCTGGAGCAGATTCCGCTTTCTTCCGGATCTGTGCCGGAGATCGATCGGCCGCCGAATCCGTTCGCCGTGCTCGGACAATTGAAGAAAACCAAGCACTGAGAATTTGTCGGTTGCGGTCGTCAGGCCAGACCGCGATAGAATTGATACATCACACGGGCTTGCATGCAAGCCGCTGGATTCATCTGGAGAGTAGTCATGGCAGTTGCCAAAAGTCGTAAATCCCCCTCAAAACGCGGCATGCGCCGCTCACACGATGCCCTGAGCCCCAAGCAACTGGCCACCGATCCGACCTCGGGTGAAGTGCACCTGCGTCACCACATCACCAAGGACGGGTACTATCGTGGCAAGAAGGTCATCGAAACAAAGACCGCCGTTGCCGATACGGAATGACTGCGGGAAAATGAAGCACACAGACGGCGGACGCCCCTGAGGGATCCGCCGTTTCGTTTTGTTCGGGAGAATCGGTCCTGTTCTATTCACGCATAGCGGGCACGGGCAGTTACCTGCCAGAGAACATCGTCACCAACAAGGATCTCGAGCAATTCGTCGAGACCAGTGACGAATGGATTCGTTCGCGCACAGGAATTCGTGAGCGCCGCAAGGCGGCCGATGGGGAAACCACCGGCGACCTGGCCTTCCACGCATCCACCCGGGCCCTCGAAGCAGCTGGCGTCGATGCATCGGAAATTGACCTGATCGTTCTCGGCACCACAACGCCAGACATTATTTTTCCGTCCACCGCGTGTCTGCTGCAGCATCGCCTCGGAGCGAACGGATGCGCGGCGTTTGACGTCAACGCAGCGTGCTCCGGCTTCGTCTACGCGCTCGGGGTGGCGAATTCGTTCATTCGCACCGGTCAGTCGAAGAAGGCTCTTGTTGTTGGCGCGGAGACGCTGACCCGGATGCTCGACTGGAGCGATCGCGGCACCTGTGTCCTGTTTGGCGACGGTGCTGGTGCCGTCGTCCTCGAAGCAGCTGAAGAGCCAGGCATTTACACTACCAAGCTGCATGCAGACGGCGGCTACAAGCATTTGCTGTACAACCCCGTAGGCGTCTCAGCCGGCTTCCGTGATGAGCCCAATCATGGCGTGCGCGTGATCATGACCGGCAATGAAGTCTTCAAGGTTGCTGTAAAGACGCTGGATCGGATCGTTGGAGAAACACTGGAAGCCGCCGGGATGGACGAATCCCAGGTGGACTGGTTGATCCCCCATCAGGCCAATCTGCGCATCATCGAAGCCACCGCAAAACGTCTCAAGCTCCCCATGGAGCGTGTTGTGGTGACCGTGGATCGCCACGGAAACACCTCTTCGGGCTCGGTTCCATTGGCTCTCGACGAAGCCGTACGTTCGGGCAAGGTCAAACGTGGTCAGAATGTCTTGCTGGAAGCGTTCGGAGGCGGATTTACCTGGGCTTCGGCCTTGTTGCGCTATTGAGAAGCTCGTTCGTACGCTTCGCGGCGAACTTCGAGGAGGCCAGTCATGGCGCGACGACTCCTGTTGAATGATCGCAAGGTCTGGTTGAAGCAATACGGCAGCAGTCGTCGACGCTTCACGCTGGGTGTTCTGGACCGGCTTGCGCGCAGTCTTTCAATTGAGCCATTGCGTCCGCCGCCCCACTACTCCGGCGACAGGGCCCTTTCCAATGAACTCCGTCGCGTCAAGGAACTGCAGGCGGCTGATGTCAATGTCCCCGACATTCTGGGACAGGGACGGGCCACTCTCCTGCTGGCAGATATTGGCGTGTCGCTGTCAAGCTGCCTGAAGGAAGCCAGGAGTGACAAAGCGAAGCGCGATCATCTGGTCTTCATGGCGATTGATGCCATCGCTGGCGTGCATGCCAAAGGGCTCTATCTCGGCAGTCCCGAGCCACGCAACATGACGTTCGGCAATGAATGCATCGGCTTTCTTGACTTCGAAGAAGACCCGGGCGAAGTCATGCACCGCGACGTTGCCCAGGCGCGCGACTGGCTCATGTTCGTGCATGGGGTTGCCAAATTCTATCCGGAACAGCACGTCAAACTGGCTGGTCTGTTGCAGAAGGGCCTTGATCGGGCGAATCCTGATGTCACCCGTCGTGTGCTCGACGCGGGCAACAGGTTGAGCAGGCTCGTTTCCCTGTTCTGGCCATTTGGCGGAAGCGAGGGAAAAATTCGATCGGCCCTGCGGACTTTGCGTACTCTGGCCAGTGATACGCTGGTCGCTGTCATTGTCTGGGCCGGCATGTTTTCGATGGACAATGACGCTGGATCACTGGGCTGGAACCTGATGGGGAACCTTCTTTGAATATGAACACCAATACCATTGCTTTCGTGTTCCCCGGCCAAGGGTCCCAGGCCGTAGGCATGCTGGCCGATCTCTCCGATCAGCATGAAATCGTCAAGCACACGTTCGTGGAAGCATCCGAGGGAGCTGGCACCGACTTGTGGGCGCTCAGTCAGGGCGGTCCGGAGGAAATGCTCAATCGAACAGAATATACCCAACCGGCGCTGCTTGCGGCAGGAGTCGCGGTCTGGCGCGTTTGGCAATCCCGGGGCGGTGCCATGCCCGTGGCCATGGCAGGCCACAGCCTGGGTGAATACAGTGCGCTGGTCGCTGCGGGGGCGCTGAAGCTTGTGGATGCGGCCCATCTTGTCCGCATTCGCGGCCAGGCCATGCAAGCGTCGGCGCCAGAAGGATTTGGCGCAATGGCCGCGGTCATAGGAGCGGAAGACGCTCTGGTCGAGACCATCTGCGAGGAAGTATCCGGTGATCACGTTGTGGTACCCGCCAACTACAATTCGCCTGGGCAGATCGTCATTGGCGGCCACGCGGTGGCCGTTGATGCCGCGCTGAAAAAACTCGCTGATGCGGGCGTGCGCAAGGCGGTCAAGCTTGCGGTCAGCGTGCCGTCGCATACTCCGCTGATGCGCGAGGCGGCAAACCGGCTGAGCGAAGCCATGAGCGCCTATGAGTGGCGCGAACCCTCCATCCCGGTCGTGCAGAATGTTGATGCCAAAGTACACGAGTCAACGCAGGCCATACGCGACGCGCTTGTGCACCAGCTCTATCTTCCTGTGCGCTGGACTGCATGCATGCAGGCCTTGAGGTCAGCGGGAGCAACAAGATTCGCTGAATGCGGTCCTGGCAAGGTGCTCAGCGGCCTGGCACGGAGGATAGACAAGAGTATCGACATGCGTGCACTGGGGAGCCCTGCGGACCTCAACGCTGCGCGTGACGCCTGGGCCTGAGCCCAATCTGATTTTCATTTCTCGTTTGAAGGTTTATCCATGAATGAATCGCTGGCAGGTGAAGTCGCGCTGGTTACTGGCGCAAGCCGTGGAATCGGTGCCGCAATCGCTGATGAACTCACAGCGCGTGGTGCACGCGTCGTTGGAACGGCAACAAGCGAAGATGGCGCCAAGGCCATCACGGCACGTCTGGAGAAGCTCGGCGGAGCAGGTCGCGTACTCAATGTCGATGATGGCGCGGCTGTCGAAGCCCTGGTCGCGGAAATGGCGGCAGAGTTCGGGCCAATCGGGATTCTGGTCAATAACGCAGGCATTACCCGAGACCAGTTGCTGCTTCGGATGAAGGAAGAAGAATGGGATGCGGTCCTGAACACCAATCTGAGCTCGGTATTCAGGACTTCCAAGGCTGTCCTTCGCGGCATGATGAAGGCGCGCAAGGGACGCATCATCAGCATCGCATCCGTCATCGGCTCGATCGGCAATCCCGGCCAAGCCAACTATGCAGCGGCGAAGGCTGGCATCATCGCATTCTCCAAGTCGCTGGCTCGCGAGATTGGTTCCAGAGGCGTTACGGTCAATGTCGTTGCCCCTGGCTTCATCGATACGGACATGACACGCGCACTTGCCGAGGATCAGCGCGCACAGTTGCTGGGCCAGATTGCGCTCCAGCGATTCGGTGAACCGTCAGACATTGCCCAGGCCGTAGCCTTCCTTGCATCGCCTGCGGCCGCCTACATCACTGGCGAAACACTCCATGTCAACGGCGGAATGCATATGGCCTGAGGCTGTCTCGGCCCGTTCCGCATGGAAAATGGCGGGGAACGTTGCTTCGACGGCATTGTCTGAGCCTGACCGCAGCCGGAAGGCGGCCCTTTTGGCCGGATGCAGGGGGCAGTTTCCCCGAAGTACGACCGGCGCTAGCAGGTGCCCGCATGTTCAACTACAATTTGCCTCGCCTCGCAGGAAGATTTCCCGCGTAGCGGAACCCGGACCTAGCGCGTTGCCACCGGCATTCCGCAATCCGAATCACGAAACGAGATCCCATCGGGAGACAAGAGACTTATGAGCACTATCGAAGAACGCGTCAAGAAAATCGTCGTCGAGCAGTTGGG
>NZ_JBAWHJ010000441.1:0-16059 GCF_049593775.1 Dokdonella sp.
GTCGTCGCCAGGGCGGAAGTTGGAAACCATCAACGAAACGATTGACCAGGCCGAGTATGAATTCGTCATCGTCGGTATCGGCGAGTCGAACATGAATATTGGCGACCGAATCCATCTTGCTATCCCCTGCGGGTTGTTGGAAATCGTCTAGCCGAACTGCTCGGCGGGCATGGCCATCAGTGTATCCGCACCGGCACGGATTGCGGCACCATGAGTATGGATTCTTGGCAGGATGCGGGTGAAGTAGAAGCGGGCTGTGTGCCGCTTGGCCTGCTTGAACTCCTCGGGCTGCGCAGAGCCATCCAGGGCAGCAATGCTGCGGGCCCAGCAATAGGCAAGTGCGACATAACCTGAATAGAACAGGTAATCGACCGCGGCAGCGCCGACCTCCTCGGGATTGGATTGCGCGTTCTTGGCAATCCCCTGGGTCAGGTCGCTCCATTCCTTGGTCACGATGGCCAGCGGTGCGATGAACTCGCCAAGCCCGGCCTTGCTCGTCTTGGCCTGGCAGAACTCGGAAATCTCGCCAAGGAAGTGCTTCAGGCCAGAACCCTGCAGGTGCAGGATCTTGCGTCCGAGCAGGTCGTTGGCCTGGATCTGGGTGGTGCCCTCGTAAAGCGTGGTGATGCGGGCGTCGCGGGAGAACTGTTCGACGCCGGTCTCGGTGATGAAGCCGTGGCCGCCGTAAATCTGCACTGCATCGTACGTCGATTCCTGGGCGAGTTCAGTGAGCAGGCCCTTGACGATCGGGGTCAGGAACGAGACCAGCTCCTCGCCACGCTTGCGTTCTTCTTCGGTCGGCGCGTGGGTCGAAATATCGTGCTGCATGTAGGCATACAAGGCCAATACCCGGCAGCCTTCGGCAAACGATTTCTGGGTCAGCAGCATGCGCCGCACATCGGCGTGCACGATCAATGGATCGGCAGGCTTGTCCGGGAACTTGGCTCCGGTTGCTGCGCGCATCTGCAGGCGGTTGCGCGCGTAGTCCAGAGAGTTCTGGTAACCGCGCTCAATGAGGCCGAGGCCCTGTACACCGACCGCCATGCGCGCGGTGTTCATCATGGTGAACATCGCGTTGAGGCCCTTGTTCGGGCCGCCGATCAACCAGCCTTCGGCAGCGTCGAAATTCATGACGCAGGTCACCGAGGCATGGATGCCCATCTTGTGTTCGATCGATCCGACTGCAAGCGAATTCCGTTCGCCAACCGATCCGTCTTTGGCCACCTTGAATTTCGGCACGATGAAAAGCGAGATGCCCTTGACACCGGGTGGCGCATCGGGAAGGCGAGCCAGGACCAGGTGGATGATGTTGTCGGTCAGGTCGTGCTCACCAGCCGTGATGAAAATCTTGGTGCCGCTGATACGGTAGCTGCCATCGGCATTCGGTTCGGCGCGTGTTTTCAGCAAGCCTAGATCGGTCCCGCACTGTGGCTCGGTCAGGCACATCGTGCCGGTCCAGCGTCCTTCGGTGATCGGAGTCAGGAACGCATCCTGCTGCCACTTCTCGCCGTGCACCTTGAGCGCCTCGCAGGCGCCGTGGGAAAGCATGGGAAAATTGCTCCACGACATGTTCGCGGCGTCGATGAGCTCCTTGAAGATCACGCCAATCGTCTCGGGCAATTCCTGGCCGCCGAACCTGGCCGGTGTCGTCAGAGCCGGCCAGCCGCCTTCGACAAATTTCTCATAGGCTTCCTTGAAGCCCTTCGGGGTGCGCACGCTGGCAGTGGCCTTGTCGAGTGTGCAGCCTTCCTGATCGGCGCTGGCATTGATCGGCGCAAGTACCTGCTCGGCGAAGCGGGCAGCTTCCTCAAGCACGGCATCGACGATGTCGGGCGTGGCTGATTCGAATCCTGGCAAGCGCTGGAACAACGCTTCGGCGCCAAGCACCTCGTTGAGTGCGAATCGGATGTCCTTGAGCGGTGCGTTGTATTGAGTCATGTCTGTTCCCGGGTATTTTTTTGCGGCCTTCAGCAGGGTGGGCGCTGGCAGGCTGTCGGTGTCTACTTGGCAGGCCTGTGAGCCCGCCTGTGCGGTCCACTATCCGCTGCTTTTTGACCGTTGGAACCACTTTGGGTCTGTAAAACGTAAAAATATGTCCTCGGACAGCCGAACTCTCGTCTCGGCTGGCGCTTCCCTGGACTCAGCCAGTTCAGCGCCAGGTGCCAGGCAGGCCTGGTGTCGGTGACAGGTGGCTCTTGCGCTCGAAGTCGAATGTGCCGGCTGGCTCGCTGCTTTCGATCTTTCCGTGCAGCCGATAGGCGATGCCGGTGTCTGCCGGGCGAACCATGCCAGTGGGTGCGAGGGTCACGGTGAAGACATCGGCGCTCTCACCTGGCACGTCCAGGGCAAGCCCGCTGGAAACCTGGCCGATTTCGCTCCCGTTGACTTGCAGCTCGGCATTGATCGAACTGAAGGTCATCGGCACATTGCTGAAATTCTGCACGCGGATCAGCAGCTTCCAGTTGCCATCGGCTTGTATCGTCAATTCCTGGATGCTGGCAGTGGGTGGGCTGACGCGCTTGACCGGGCCGCTGCCACACGCACTCAGGACCAGTGCAGTTATCGTTGCAAGAAGCAGGATTGGAAGTTTCATTGGGATCCTCAAACGATCGTTCGAATATCCCTAGCGTAGCGTGTTGGGGGCACACAGAAAAGACTCGCCACCGGCAGTTCGCGGGTTGATCAGCAGAACTTTGCCATCGAAGGCAGGTGTGTCGCGGCGAACACCTCGACATCCAGCTGTGCACGCACGGTGCCGGCTTGCACGAGTACAACCTCATCGGCCAGTGCGCAAACTTCGTCCGCCTGATGCGAAACCAGAACGGTGGCCACGCTCAGCTGGTGTTTCAGCTGGCGCAGGTGCTCGAGGACCTGCAGGCGCGCCTCGCGATGCAGTCCGGTGAGTGGTTCATCAAGCAGGAGTACACGCGGCTCGGCAACCAGGGCGCGGCCGATGGCGACCCGTTGGCGTTCTCCGCCTGAAAGTGTCGGAGGCTGGCGTTGCAGCAGCGGGCCCAGGTCGAGCAGTTCGACCAGATGATCGAATTGCCCGGCGTGCTGTCTTCGCGAGCGCGCCCCGTAGAGCAGGTTGTCACGCACGCTCAGGTGGGGAAACAGGCGACCGTCCTGGAATACATAGCCGGTTCCGCGTTCCGACGGCGGTACATCGATGCCGAGGGCCCGGTCCAGCACCACGTGTTCATCAAGCACGATGCGCCCCGTCTGAACCTCTAGCAGGCCGGCGATCGCGTCGAGAATGGTTGTCTTGCCCGCGCCCGAGTCGCCGAACAAGGCCAGGCAACGCGTTCGGCCGGCGAATTCGACATCGATGCGAAGTTCGGGGAAATCATGGCCCAGGCGTACTTCAATCACGGCGACGGCGCCCCCACAAGGCTCCGCCCATGGCGGCCGCCACGGCTGTTGCAGCGAATGCGACGATCAGGGCGACGACGGTCAGTCGCTGTACGCCGCCATCGCCATCCGACAGGCTCATCAATTCGTAGATCGCTATCGGCAAGGTGCGGGTTTCGCCAGGAATGCTGGACACAAACGTGATCGTTGCGCCGAACTCGCCAAATGCGCGAGCGAAGGCCAGGACACAGCCCGCGATGATGCCGCGCCTGGACAGAGGCACGACGATCGTCACGAATCGCCGCCAGGCACTGGCACCCAGGGTTTCAGCGGCCCGTTCAAGGCGCTGGTCGACCTGGTCGAAGGCGACACGAATCGAAAGCACCAGCAGTGGAAAACCCATCACCGCGGCGGCCAGCACGGCACCTGTCCAGCGAAACGCGAACACGATACCAATCTGGGCCAGCGCTTCACCGATCCAGCCGTGGCGCCCGAACAGGACCAGCAAGGCGTATCCGGTGACCACGGGGGGCAGGGTCAGCGGCAGGAACATCAGCGACTCGAGCAACAGGCGGCCGGGAAATTGCTTGCGTGAAAGCAGCCAGGCCAGGCCCAGTGCGAAAGGCAGTGAAACCACGACACTGATCGAAGCGACGCGCAGGCTCAGTCCCAGCGCGCTCCATTCCGCGGGCGTCAGGCTCATCACGGTGCAGGCTCTTCGAAACCGAATCGGGTGAAGATCGTCAGCGCCTGTGTTGACCGGAGCAGGGCAAGCAGTTCGCGCGATGCCTTGTTGTCGCCGCCACGCAGCAAGGCCACCGGATAGACAATGGACGGGTGGGTCGATGCAGCGAAGGTGCCGACCACCCTCACGCGATTTTCCGAGACTGCATCGGATCGATAGACGATGCCGAGCGGAGCCTCATTGCGCACGACGAAATTCAACGCAGCGCGTACATGAAGGGCGGGCACGATTCGATCCTCGACCTGGGTCCATACGCCCAGCGAAACCAGTGCTGCTCTTGCGTAGCGTCCGGCCGGAACGCTGGCCGGCTCGCCGATGGCAAGGCGCCCATCCGTACCCAGGGCACCTGCAAGATCGAAGCCCGGCTTGATCGCGAGTTCAAGCGGACTCGCTGCGGGTGCAATCAGGACGATGGCATTGCCGAGCAGGTTGCTTCGCGTTCCGGCAACAACGTGGCCGCCTTTCTCCACATGATCCATCCAGTCAGGATCCGCAGAGATGAACAGCGATGCCGGAGCCGCATGATCGATCTGACGAGCCAGCTGCGAGGTGGCTGCGTAGCTCACTGAAATGTTGCCGAGCGCCCGCGCTGCCGGCGTTTCGAGGATCGTATCCAGGGCAGGTTTCAGGCTCGACGCTGCGAACACCAGAACATCGGCGGCGTTGACCATGCCGCAAGCCAGTGACAGGCCCAGGCACGCGAGCCGGGTCAGGATGATCGATCGACGGGGGCGGATTGTCATCGGATCCGGTTGTTGCCTATCGACCGCGAACGGGCATGGCTATCGAGCGATACGCGTGTTGTGGCATGGGTTACTTGAGCGGACTCGAATAGACCATTTCACCCGCTTCGACAGGGAGTCGCAGCCGATTTCGTGCCGGTGCGGTCGGGCAGACGACGTGCGGAGACAGTGCGCATGGCGGGTTGTAGGCCTTGTTGAAATCGATCGTCACCTTGCCGTTCGCAGCCATCTCCGTATAGAGGAACCGGCCTGCACCGTAGGTTTGCTTGCCGCTGGTCTTGTCGGCAAAAATGAAAAACAGCGAACCATCATCCTCGAGCACGGGTTCTAGCGTGTATTGCTCGCCATTGCGCTCGAATACGGCCTTGCCCGGGATGCTGGCCTGATTCAGCGTATTGATGATGGTTACCAGTTCGATTTCGCGAGGCGGGTCGTACGGTATCCAATCGGCTTCCACGCGCCAGCTCGGATCGATCGGGAAGAAGTCTATGCCGTTGAATGCGCGTAGCGCCGGCGAGTCGGGATCCCGAAACCGCCAGCCGATAACATTGTCCATGGGCACGAGATAAAACCAGGCATCGCCAACGGTGACACGCGTGGGCTTGCCATCGGCTGCCTTGTCCTTGAGCACGACCTTGCCCTTGATGGGTTTGCCGTCAATCAGGGCGCCGCTGTCACGCGCGGCACTGAACCTCGCGGTGCCGGCCTTGTTGACGGTCAGGGTGCCTAGTCGCGCGGGTCCCTTTGGCAACACGATGTCATTGTCACTGGCGCTTCCCACGGTGCTTTTGCCGAGATTGACGATGCCGGAGCCAGCGTAGCTGAACCAGCCATCCGGCTTGTGCAGCGACTCGATGCGTTTCTCTCGCCATTGTTCGATTGATTGCGTGTAGTCGTCGGAGCTGAACGCCGGCGGTGCCCAGAGAAGCAGGGCGAGTAGCAGTGAGAAAAGAGTGCGCATGGGCCGGATCCTTCAACAACAAGGGCCCCAGTATAGGTGGGCAGCCCGGTGACGGACACCGCCACACCGCTGCCGTGGCCTGTGCCGGTGCTAGTCCGGGAGCTCCTGGGCCGATATCTCGAAGCCATGCTCGAAGATCACGTCGGCGACTACTACCGTGCTGCGCACGCAGTTCCAGGTTTCGGCAATGCGTGGTCCGGTATCGATGACTTCGAAGTGGCTGACCAGTACCGGTGTGGCACCGTTGCTGCCATTCCAGAATGTGTGGGCATTGATGCCCACGTCGTTCCATTTGGCCGTGGTATTGCGATCGGACTCGAAGGTCAGGGCGATATTGCCACCATCGGAAAGCACGATGCCGTAGCGCTGCATGGTTCGCAGGATCACCTGTGCCGCGGCGTTGTAACCTGACATGTCAAAGTTCGACTTCAGGCGCATGCGCACGCCATAGGGAACCGAACCGACCAGACCGCTCGGTCCACCGGCATGCGAAGCGGGCCTCACATACAAGCGTCCGCCGATACCGCCCAGCGAAGCATCCCTGGCCATGCTCGAATTCGGCAGGATGAAGCGGATCGCGTGGCCGAGATCGGAACTGGCGTTGCCCATGTTGGCAGCGACCTCGTCGGCATTCACGAGCAGGGGCGCAATCGGGAAACCCGCCGCATCGGAGCTGGTGCAGTGTTCGCCGCGTCCTTCAGGGGGGTAAACGGCGTTCAACTTCCAGACCACGAGGCAACGCGCGTTCAGCACGCCACCGGAATAGTTGCCCGAATACAATTCGTAAAGAAGATTGCCCTGGCGCACGATGAGGTGGCAATCCTCGTCATTGTTGTTGCAGCTGAGACCGCTCTGGCCTTCGAATGCTGCATCGGCTGGCACCGGCATGCTGGCTGGCAGTGCCTCGCAATCGGGTGAGTAATATTCGCCGGACCCGGCATGCGCAACGACGGAGCGCATCGGCGTTCCAGCCGCAGCGTGTGGATAGACATTCAGCGAGAAGTCGATCTGGAAACGATTGCCGTTGCCCCATCCGCCCAGGGTGCTGATCATCGAAGTCGAATCGGGATGCAGCGCCGCAGTAGAGACATTCTGGTGCCACACGGATCCCGGCGGGAAACGTGGCGGTGGATCGGCCAGTGCCGGATCCACCCACAGGCTGGTCAGGTAAATCAGAGCAAGAAATCTGCCTTTCATGAGTTCGACAACTTGCGGGAGTCCCGGCAGTGTGCGGCGAGGCCAGGGAAAATACTGCGCTTGGGTCGTCTGTTTCCGTTCATCCTGCCTGGTTCCCTGCAGCCTGCATTCGTCTGTAGGGCGGGGTCAGAAAGTTGCCCATGGTGCCGATTGTCGTGCCAGCGCGCTTCAGCTGTCGATCGATTCACAAAACTCCACGCCAAATGCATCCAACTGCTAGCATCGTCGGCATGTACGAATCGCCATTGAACATCCTCAACACGATTTTTGGTTATGCGGCCTTTCGCGGCGATCAGCAAGCCATCATCGAGCGTATCAGCGAAGGCGGCGATGCCCTGGTGTTGATGCCGACCGGTGGCGGCAAATCGCTGTGCTACCAGATTCCAGCCCTCTTGCGGCCCGGCACGGCCATTGTCGTGTCGCCGCTGATTGCCTTGATGCAGGACCAGGTCGAAGCCCTGCACCAGCTCGGCATAGAAGCGGCCTTTCTCAACTCCAGCCTTGATGCGAACGCCCAGCGCGTTGTCGAGCAACAACTGCGTACCGGTGACCTCAAGTTGCTCTATGTGGCCCCCGAACGGTTGATGACCGGTCGATTCCTCGATCTGCTGGGTCAGGTGGAGATCAGCCTCTTCGCGATTGACGAGGCTCATTGCGTTTCGCAATGGGGGCACGATTTCCGTCCGGAGTACCGACAGCTGACCGTCCTGCATGAACGGTTTCCGCAGGTGCCTCGCATTGCCCTGACCGCTACGGCTGATGTGCCGACCCGACGCGAGATCATCGAACGGCTCGGGCTTGAATCGGCGCGAAGTTTCGTTGCCAGTTTCGATCGTCCGAATATTCGCTACAGCGTGGTCGAGAAGGACAATCCGCGTCGTCAGCTGAAGGATTTTCTGACCAGTCATCGCGATGAAGCAGGCATTGTCTACTGTCTCTCCCGCAACAAGGTCGAGGCGACTGCGGCAGCGCTGGTCGAGGACGGATTCGTGGCCCTGCCTTACCATGCCGGCATGGATGCCGCTGCACGTGCCGGCAACCAGCAGCGCTTCCTGCGCGAAGACGGCGTGGTCATGGTTGCCACGATTGCCTTTGGCATGGGCATCGACAAGCCTGATGTACGTTTCGTGGTGCATCTCGATTTGCCCAAGAGCCTTGAGGGCTACTATCAGGAAACCGGAAGAGCCGGTCGTGACGGGCTCGCTTCGGAGGCATGGATGACCTATGGCCTCGGTGATGTTGTCACCTTGTCGCAATTCATTTCGAGATCCGATTCTGGAGAAGAGCGCAAGCGCGTCGAGCGCAGCAAGCTCAATGCGCTGATTGGCTACGCAGAGAGCACCGGCTGCCGTCGTCGCCAGTTGTTGAGCTACTTCGGCGAAGCGCCTTCGGACAGTTGCGGCAACTGCGACAATTGTCTCGATCCTCCGAAAACCTGGGATGCCACCGTTGCTGCACAAAAGGCTTTGTCCTGCGTGTATCGAACCGGGCAGCGCTTCGGCGTAAAGCACCTGATTGACGTGTTGCGCGGGGTGGATGGCGAGAAGGTAAACAAGTTCGGCCACGATCAGCTCAGCACCTTCGGTATTGGTGCAGAGTTCGATGACCGGCAATGGAGCGCGATCTTCCGCCAGTTGGTCGCAGCCGGATTGCTCGCTCCGGATGATGAAGGCTACGGCACCTTGCGCCTGGTCGATGCGAGTCGCGCAGTGTTGCGTGGCGAATGCGTAGTGCAAATGCGCCACGTCGCAGACAAGGTCGAGCGCAAGGCCAGGCAGAAAACGGACCGCAGTTCTCGTGCAAGGCAGAGTATCGACATCGCTCCGCACGAGTCCGCACTTTGGGAATCCCTGCGCAACACCCGGGCTCGTCTCGCCAAGGAGCAGGGCATTCCCGCTTACCGGATCTTTGCCGATGCCACGTTGCTGCAGATGTTGCGCGAGCAGCCGCAGTCACTCGGAGAGCTGGCCACGATCAGTGGCGTCGGTGAAAAGAAGCTTGCCAGTTATGGCGAGGATTTCCTCGGCGTCCTGACTTCGTTCTGAGCAGGATGCGACTGGTTCACTGCTCCATGCGTGCCGGCAATCCCGAATTGGCTGGCGCATTCGCCAGATCCTGCAGCGCCGATTGCAATTCCCTGTCCAGCGGTCCTGCGCCGGTTTTTTCCCACTCCACCAGTTCGAGTCGTCCATCGTGGTGCTCGACGATCGCGGTACAACTGTCCACCCAGTCGCCACAATTGACGTAGTCGATACCATCGACCCTGCGCATTGCGGCGACGTGGATATGTCCGCAGATCACGCCATCTAGGCCGCGTTCACGCACCGCTCGTGCCACCGAGCTCTCGAAATCCCCGATGAAGCTGACCGCAATCTTTACCTTGCGTTTGGCATAGCCAGCCAGCGACCAGTAACCCGGAATATCTAGCCGACGGCGAAGCCAGGATAGCCAGACGTTGATTCGTACCAGGCCGTTGTAGGCAATGTCGCCAAGTACGGCGACCCAGCGGTGGTAGCGGGTGACCTGGTCGAACTCGTCGCCGTGCAGGATCAGGTAGCGCTTGCCATCGGCCATGGTATGCACGTGTTCTCCGACCACGGCGATGTCGCCAATGCGAATGCCAAGATGCTCGCGCAGCGCTTCATCGTGGTTTCCGGGTATGAAATAGACCTGCTCGCCCTGGCGTGCTCTGCGCAGGATCTTCTGTACGACCGTATTCTGCGCCGGTGTCCAGCGTACCTCGCGCTTCATGGCCCAGAAATCGATGATGTCGCCGACCATGAAAAGGTTCTCGGCGGAATAGGCGCGCAGGAATTCGAGCAGGCGATCGGCCTGGCAAGCGCGGGTACCGAGGTGTACGTCGGAAATGAAGACGGAGCGTACCCGCGTGGACTTCACGGCTTGCGCCCGATGAACGAATAGTAGGGCACCCGCAGCAGTGGCAGATACGGCACTGCTGCGCAGGTTTCGGTCAACTCGCAGGTGGGCAGGATCGTGCACAAGGTCGGCAATTGCGCACTGTCGAGCCGCACACCGTCGTGTCCGAACCAGGTTGGCCAGAAGCGGCGCGTGAACCAGGAGTGATGGCTGCAACCGGGCAGTGGCTGCTCGCTGGCGACATAGAAATCAACGACGCCCAGCATGCCGCCCGGCTTGAGCATTGACACGGCATTGACGATGGCTGCGCGCCAGTTCGGGATCATCGTCAATGCGTAGGAAAGGATGACGACATCCGCGCTCTGCGAGGGCTTCCAGCAGGTCGCATCGCCATGGACGGCGTGCATCTGTGGGTAGGTGATCGCCCGCCTCCTGGCTTGTGCAAGCATCGGTTCGCAAAGATCGACAACCTCATAGCTCGCGATCCTGGATGCGCGATCGCCAAAGAATTCGATATTGCGTCCGGTGCCGCCGCCGAGGTCGACCAGTCGCGTGCCCTCGACCAGCGGAATCTTGGCGATCAGTTGTTCGCGTCCTTGCAGCAGGCGCTCGCGGAAACGATCGTAGGAATCGACTTGTGGCGCATAGAATGCGGCCAGGCTGTCTGCCTGGTTGGCCGACTTTGGCATCCCGCGCAGCATCGAGCACAGGATGGGAAAGTCGGCACGAATGGTTTCAAACCGGCGCATCGGCGATCACAAAGCCAGCGTAGGTGTGCACTCGATCAGTGGGTTGCAAGGCGTCGGCCATGTCGTCGTGGAAATTCAGGGTTTCGCGCAGGGTTCGGTTGCCCGGTCCAACCGTCAGCGCGTCCAGCCATTCCGGCCTGCTTTGCGCGCTGCGCAGGAGGATGCGTGCCTGCGGCGCGGCGCGTTCCAGGATGGCTTCCCATTCCTCGCGCAGTGCATCCGGATAGTAGGAACTCATCCAGTCCATGTGATCGAGGAGCACGAATCGGCTGATCTGCTCATCGGTTGCCTTGAGAAACGCGGTCACCGTGCTCGTGTGCACGCGGATGCTGTCGACCAGACCGCTCTTGAGGCGTTCGAAGTTTGCCGGCTTGAGGTACTCCGGACAGCATTCGGGTGAGTAGCGGCCGGTCAGGTAGACACGCCAGAAGTAGTTGTTGGTCAGCGGCAACTGGCGACACACGTGGCGGATCGATTCGTGGATGAATCCGGCGACGCCATTTTCGTGCTGCGCTTCGACCAGTCGGCGCTGCGGGTGTGGCACTCCCAGCAGGTTCATGACGAATTGACGCGAGATCAGCCAGTTCACTACCTTGCCCCAAAGCAAGGGAGACACACGTTCGTCATAGATGCGCCGCTGTTCTTCGAGGTCGCTGGCCGCTAGCAGGTCGTTGGTGGCTGCGTGCAATCCAGGCCTCGCGCGAAACCAGCCACGGGCAATGCGCGCTACCAGGCCGGAGAGTCCGTGGAAATAGAAGCTCCCCCGCCGGCTCGTGAACCAGTTCGCGTGCCGATCCCAGTAGTCCTGGGCGAAAGGCGAGAGTCCGGCGCGCAGACGTTCCAGGTAGAGGCACTCGAAGCGCGGGTGGTAGCCTTCGCCGAAGATGGCGAAGAAGTCTTCATGGGCGAGACTGCGAATACCCGCAATCTTGAGTTCGAGCAGTGCATTCTGGCGCGGGTTGGCATCCACGCAGTGAATGCGCCGCGGTGCGCGCAAGGCATAGTCGAGCGCATTGCATCCGGCGCTGGTGATCACGAGCATGGTGTCATCGTGGCCAAGCGCGAGCGCCTGGTTGTCGACGGCAGGATCTTCCCAGCAGGTGTTGTAAACGAGGTTGCGCGACCAGATCGCATTGAAAACGCGTCGGTCCAGGCGGTCGCGCAGGCTTGCCGGGGTAGCCACCAGTTTGGGCTGCATTGCATGTGCTTCCGAAGGGGCCATTTCGGGGCCCATCCTGATCGCCGACTGTGACAGTGGCGTGATGCAACTGGTCACGCTCATGAAACTTCCAATGCGCAGCATGCGAACCTCCAGTCAATCGGGATTCCCATTGCATGCTGAATCTTGAGTCGAGGATCCAGGCGCGCTTTCCACACTGGTTTTCAGGTCGTCGAGCCGGAATCACCCGGCCCCTGGTTCGATCCCTGGCAAGCCTGTCACGGATTGATGCAATCGAAGGCTTTCTTCGCGAGAACGCGCACCTGCGCGGCCTTGCGCTGGTCGAAGCTGCACTTGACTGGCTCAACTGCCGGTACCTTGTTGATCAGGTCGAGCGCGAACGCATTCCCGAAGCAGGCGCTGTCGTGATCGTAGCCAACCATCCGCTCGGTGGGCTTGATGCGCTGGTGCTCCTCGCCATGGTCGGCAGCGTTCGTCGGGATGTACGCATCGTGGCCAATGACTTCCTGTCGGCAGTCGAGGGCTTGTCAGACCTGTTCATTCCGCTGCGCATGCTTGGCGCGAAACCGGGTGCCGAGAGCCTGCGCAAGATCGACGCGGCGCTCGAACGTGAAGAGGCGATCATCGTTTTCCCGGCCGGCGAAGTCTCGCGAATGACGGCGCTCGGCATACGTGATGCGCCCTGGCGCCACGGCTTCCTGCGTTTCGCGGAACGTGCTGGCGCGCCGATTGTTCCGGTTCGAATCGAAGGCCGGAATTCGGCCCTGTTCTACGGCGTCTCTGCGTTGTTCAGGCCGCTTGGAACAACCCTGCTTGCACGTGAGATGTTTCAGCAGGAAAAGCGTCTTGTCATACGCGTTGGATGTCCGCGCGGCGTGGAGGAAATGATCGGCGGCATCCGCGATCGTGGCCGGACCAGCCGCGACGTGCGCAGCGCGGTGTATTCCATCGGTCGTCGCGATGATCGCTGGACATCCTCGATGGCACCACTGATTCATCGGCCAGCGATCGCGGCGATTCGCGCCGACCTCGATCGGCTCGAACTTCTCGGCGAAACGGCCGATGGCAAGCGCATCCATGGTGGACGTCTGGCCAGTGATTCGCCCTTGCTTCGGGAAATTGCGCGCTTGCGCGAGCTGACTTTCCGACGAGTTGGCGAGGGCACGGGAAAGCGCATGGACATGGATGCATACGACAGCTGGTACGACCACATCGTGCTCTGGGATGCACAGGCCAGCGAGATTGCCGGTGCCTACCGCGCGGTGCCCTGCGCCCGGGTGCTGGACACACGTGGTCAGAAAGGACTCTATACATCCAGCCTGTTCGCATTTGACGGCCATTTGCTGCCAACCATCGAACGCAGCATGGAACTCGGGCGCAGCTTCGTGCAGCCGAAATACTGGGGGACACGAAGCCTTGACTATCT
Organism: Dokdonella sp.; assembly: GCF_049593775.1. Classification (GTDB taxonomy): domain Bacteria; phylum Pseudomonadota; class Gammaproteobacteria; order Xanthomonadales; family Rhodanobacteraceae; genus Dokdonella. The sequence continues at coordinate 13,230 of NZ_JBAWHJ010000441.1, forward strand.
ATGGGTTGGTATCGGCGCGTGGTTGCGCCAGCACCAGGAGATCCGCTATCTGTTTGGTCCGGTATCGATCAGCGCCAACTTGCCGACCGAGGCGAGGGAGTGGCTGGTTGCCTACTACTCCAGATACTTTGGTGACAAGCAATCGCTGGTCCGCACGCCAAATCCTTTCCGCTATGTCGATGTGCCGCCTGATTTCGGTTCACTTGATGCGGACTCAGCCATGCCCATCTTGCGCAATCGTCTTGATGCGCTTGGTGTGCGCATACCCACCTTGTACAAGCAATACACCGAACTGTGCGAGCCGGGAGGCACCCGTTTCCTCGGATTTGGAGTGGATCCTGCGTTCGCGAATGCCATCGATGGCCTGATTCTCGTCGATCTGGCCAAGGTCAAGGCGAGAAAGCGGGATCGCTATCTGGGGCCTGTGGCTGTCCCGGGGCAGAAGGTGTCTCCGCGCAGCGTCGCTTGGCCATCGCCAGTGGAAGCACGGGTGGCCTGAGGCATCGCCAACAGCGGCATGGCTATACTCGGGTTCTGACTGTTGCAGGACTTCCGCATGTCGCCAGAGCTTCCCGCCGACCCATCGCCGTTGCGCGGTGCCGAATTCCTCGGCCATCCCAAGGGCCTTTACATCTGTTTCTTCACCGAGATGTGGGAGCGCTTCTCCTTCTATGGCATGAAGGCGCTGCTGCTGTTGTACCTGGTCAAGTACCACCTGTTCACTGATGACTTCGGATACAACCTGATCGGTGCATACGGCGGACTCGTTTATGCGATGCCGGTTATCGGCGGCCTGGTCGCGGATCGCTGGCTGGGCATGCGCAAGGCTGTCGTCTTCGGTGGTGTCCTGCTTGTGCTCGGGCATCTGGGCATGGCCTTCGAAGGTGACCAGGCCACCATGGTCGACGGCGTGATCACGCGCGATGAGGGGGCGTTGCAGGTCTTCTACTTTTCGCTTGCGCTGATCATCATGGGCGTTGGATTCCTCAAGCCGAACATTTCGACCATTGTTGGCCAGTTGTATCCGGAAAACGATCCGCGCCGCGACTCCGGTTTCAGCATCTTCTATGCCGGCATCAATATCGGAGCGACCGTGTCAGCCTTGCTCTGTGGCTGGCTGGGCGAAACCTATGGCTGGGGCTGGGGTTTTGGCGCTGCCGGCGTCGGCATGATCGCCGGCCTGGCCAATTTCCTTTACGGGCAGAAGTACCTGATGGGGTTCGCCGAGCCTCGCGATCCGGTCAAGCTGCGCGAACGCATGGTCGGTCCGCTATCTCGTGAACATGTCATCTATCTTTGCGCGCTGGCCGGCCTGTTCGTGGTCTGGGGTCTGATCCAGGCGCATTCCCTGATTCTCGCTATTATCCCGGGATTTTTCGAGCCGACACCGGTGGTGCTGTCCATGCACCTGGTATCCGTCTGCCTGTTCAGCGGCATCCTCTGGTTCATGTTCAAGCACTGCACCAGGGTCGAGCGCGACCAGATGTTCGCCGTGCTCACCTTCATCGGCTTCTGTCTGCTGTTCTTTACCCTGTACGAGCAGACCTACGGCTCCTGGGTACTGTTTTCCGATCGTGCGATGAACCACCAGGCTCTGGGCATCGAATGGTCGGCGAGTCAGCTGACCTTTCTGGGCGCATTCTTCATCCTCGTTCTTGCACCGTTCTTCGCCTGGTTGTGGCCGCGTCTGGAAACGCGCGGGCTCAATCCGAGCAAACCTGCCAAGTCGGCCTACGGACTGATTTTCGCGGGGCTCGCCTTCCTTGTGCTGGTCTGGAGTGCGCGCAACCCGGAGGCCAATGGCCTGACCAATATCTGGTGGTTCGTGCTGGCCTATTTCGTCCTCGAGATTGGCGAGATGCTGTTGTCACCCATTGGTCTTTCGGCGGTCACCCAGTTATCGGTGCCGCGCGTGGTCGGCCTGATGATGGGAGGGTGGTTCCTTGGGACCTCGTACTCGGAAATCCTTGCTGCCGAACTCGGCAAGTTGTCTTCCATCGAAATCCCGGAAGGAGCCGTGCTTGATGTCGCCGAAGCGCTGTCCAAGTACGATGATCTTTTCGTGTTTTCGGCCCAGATCGGAATCGGCAGCGGCATTGTCGTGCTGATCCTGACGCCATTGATCAAGCGTCTGATGCACGGCGTTCGGTGAGCGTGGCAGCAAGCCCGGATTGCCGGATCCATTTGTGGCGAGGATGATGCGCACCATGGAAAAGATCGCCAACCCGATACTCGCTTCCACTTGCGCCTCGCCGGTCGAAGCAGCCGCGATGGTTGCCAACTGCGTGGCCTACGACACTGATGGCAAGCGCATCGGTGATATCACTCTTGATGAGATCAGCGATGTACTCGAGCGTCCGGATACTTTCGTATGGGTCGGCCTGGTCGAGCCCGACGAGGCCTTGCTGGAGAAGCTGCAGGAGGAGTTCGGGCTGCATGACCTGGCTATCGAGGACGCACACAACGCGCATCAGCGACCGAAAATAGAGGCTTACGGCGATTCGCTGTTTATCGTTGCGCAGACGGCCCAGGTGGTGAATGCAGCGATCCAGTTCGGCGAAACGCATATTTTCGTCGGCAAGCGTTACCTGGTCACCGTTCGTCATGGCGCTTCGCTTTCGTACGCGCCCGCGCGGCGTACCTGCGAACAGTCGCCGGACATGCTGATCTACGGACCCAGCTACGCCCTTTATGCGGTACTCGATTTCATCGTCGACAACTTCATGCCGATCGTGCGCAGTTTCCGCGAGGATCTTCAGGAACTCGAAGAGGACATTTTTGAAGACACATTCAAGCGCGAAACGATCCGCCGGCTTTACAACCTGAAGAA
>NZ_JBAWHJ010000442.1:0-5206 GCF_049593775.1 Dokdonella sp.
GCGATGTCCGTAGGCAACCAGGCCGAGCGTGTTGTCTGCCTTCCAGGTGTCGAGCACGCCGGCCACGGTTTCCCGGGCGATCTCGACCTTGGTCTTGCCATTGATCTGGCCCCACATCGAACCCGAGGCATCGAGCACGAGCATGATGTTTTCACCGGCCATGGCCGATGTGGCGGTCAAGGCGGACAGTAGAACGGAAGCAATGATGCGCATGGCGAACCCCATCGGAATGATCGCGCATGGTAGTGGCGATTGCCGAATCCGTCATGTGGATCATTTCGCAGCGCGATTGCCAAGTGATTCACACTCTTGCGGGGGCCGCAGTCCCCCCGAATTCGCAAGGTCTCGCCGAGGATGTGGCCCCCGTGATCGCCGTGCTCCGTGGAGTGAAGTGAGGCGGCCACCACTGGCCGGCCACCAGTCCGGGGATTTGCCATGAAAACGACCGCTTTCTCAACTGCACTGCTGCTAGCCATGGGCAGCTCGGCCATTGCGCAGACTGGAACGGGTGATGCTTGGGAGGCCTTCGGTCCCGATCGCGCCGACGGCGCCTTCCTCAATATTACCCGTCGTCATCTGACCAACCAGTACGCACAGGGCATCGCCGTCGACAGGCAGCATCGGCTTCTGGTTCTGAACGAGTGGGATGAGCAGGAAGATATCGATACCGATTGCGCGGTGACGCGGCATATCGAACAGGCTCGGGGGCTGGACATGGACTACACCGGCCCCGAAGGCCTGGAAGGCACGCGCCGGATCGCGATGAACATGGGCGGCACGAATCTGGATGTCTGTTCGGCCATCGCCAGCGACAGTCTCAACCGCGCCGTTGTCGTCGGCACTGGCGCCTACAGTGGGGGAACCGGGGGTTTTGTTGTTCGCCTTGATGCAGTCGGCGAATTTGATTCGACCTTTTCCGGTGACGGCAAGTTCTCCTTGCAGTCGGTGATCTATTTTTCCGGAACATCCACACGCCTGAATCATGTGCTCGTGCAGCCGAACAACCGTGTGCTTGCGTGCGGCCATGTCCTGCGCGGAAGTGACCGCAACATGCTGGCCGTGCGTTTCACGACTTCCGGTGCGCTGGATTCGACTTTCAATGGCAACGGCTATGTCGAAGTGGATTTTGATGGCGGCGGCAGCGACGATGATTCGTGCTCGCGGCTGGCCTTGCTGCCCGATGGAGACATCCTGCTTGGCGGCACGGCTTCCGACGCCAGCGGCAACAAGGTTTACGCGTTCGCTCGCCTGAACGCGAATGGATCGCTGGATAGCGGTTTCAGCTCGGATGGGAAATTGCGTCTTGCTACCGGCACGCCGCTTGCGGCCACGCCCTCGCTCAGCGACCTGATCCACGACCCGGCGCGCAACCGCTACCTCGTCGCCTGCAATCTGAGCTACTCCGCTGGCTTCACGCCCACCGGTTGCATCATGGCGATTCGTGACACGGGCGCGATGGATACCTCGTTCGATGGTGACGGTCGGTTGCCATTGCAATTCTCGTCCTACGGAACAGGTGCTCCGAGGCAAGCCGGTGGTACTCGTTTGACCCGCCTGCTACGTCGGGATGACGGTGCCTTCTACGCGCTTGGCACACACGAGAACAGTGCAGCAGATGCAACCGTATACGGAGACACCGACATCGCATCAATACGCATCGAGGCCGATGGCAGCGTGGTCGATGCGCTACTCGATCCGAATGCCTATGCGGCTGGCGGCATCCGGTTCCACGACTTCGGTGGGCTCCGGCAACCGTTCGGCGCAACCAGTCCGAATGGAGTCGCATTGGACAGGCTGGCCAGTGAAAGGCTTGTCGACGCCACCTGGTATCGTGGAAATCTGCTCCTGCTGGCGGATCGTCCGCGCTATCGGGACAGGATGTTCGACCACGATGATGACGGCATCCTCGATGAGCCCGGGCCGATTGCGCCCGTGGTTGCCAGCATCGCAGCCGAGCGGCTGTTTGGCGCGGACTTCGATTTCGATGGTATCGACCTCGCTCGACCGAGCATCGTGCCGGTGATCGCGGTACCGTTCGGTTTCGGCAACTACTGCAGCGTCAGCAATCCGGTTTCGGCAAGCGAATATGGCCTGCTCGCACAAGGTGCCGGCAGCGACCCCTGCCAGCAGTTCCTCGATGGCAATCCGAATCTCGTCATCGAACGCGCCGGGCTGTACTCGCTGTCCGGCGTGAACTGGGTGATCGGAACCTGCTCAGGTGGCTTCATCACACTACGCGGCGGCAACGGATCTGCACCATTCGACCTCGCCTTTGCCGACAGCGCCGGTCGCACCCAGTGCGTGTTCACGGCTGCGCCCGCCGAGATGCCGATCTTCAAGCGCCCCTATAGCGGGACCAACGTCAACGTCGGCAACACCCAGTCGTTCAACCACGACCCCTATGGAATCCCGATCAACGTTTCCGAATTCGGCCAGACACCCGGCTTCTACAATGCCTGTGCCATCGACTGGCGGGGCCGGTAGCGCAGCGAGGGAAACCCCGCTGTGCCAAATGATTGCTACCCCACCGGTGGCGTCAATGAAGCGGCTGCGGACATCGATGTGACCAGTTCGCGCATGGTGGAATCCGTGGCCAATGGCTGGGTCATCATGGCCGTGCCCAGGCACATCCCGATGTTCGCGCCGGCCGGCATGGATCCGTGGCAGCGCGAAATCTTCGTCCGTCATCAGGTCGGGACCGGGCGCTACGCCGAAATATTCACTGTCTACTATGCGCACATGCAGGACACACGGGTGCGACGTGGGCAGGCCATCAACGCGAGTGCCGAGTTGGGGCGGGTCGGCACGACGGGATCTTCCAGCGGAGAGCATCTGCACATCGCCGTGCATCGGCACAGAAACTTGTCATGGCGCAGGAGCTTCGAATTTGATTTTTCCGGCGGAGGTCGCTTTGATCGTGATGGCATGGTTTCAGCGATCGACCCCTGGGGTTGGAATCCACCGACGGGTGCAGACCCCTGGGCCTGGCGCTTCCGCAACGCAGTTTCGGGCAATAGCGCACTCGACAACTCCGGAAGCTTCAGTACCTGGTTGTGGCTTTCTGGAGAGGCGCCACCCCTCGATTGAGGCAGGGGTGGCGAGCCCTGGCAAGTGCGCCTGCGGGTCGATGGCCAACGATGTCTGCGAGCAGAGAAATCGATGAAGCAAAGCCAGTTGGACGCCGTTTCGGATTCTGCACGACGTGCATTCCCGGTGACGGCGGGTACGCCGACGGTGCGCACCCGCTTTCGCCGCGCACGCAGCGCGGGACAGGCGCCTTGCACAGGACTATTCTGTGCCGAGCAAGCCCTGCGGGCGGGAGTGCCGCAGAGCCTGGGAACCGGTGGCGACTGGCTGCCGGCCTGGCCTCCTGAAAGATCCATGAAGCGTTCCGGCATGACCGAAATCACCGAGCTGATTGGCAAGGCGCGAGGCGGCGACCAGCAAGCCTCCGAACGGCTGTTTGCAACGCTTTACGACGAGTTGCGTCGGATGGCGGCGGGACAGTTGCGAGGCGACAACGCGATGCGCGCCACTTCACTGGTGCATGAGGCCTACATCAAGCTCGCACACCATGGCGCTGTCGAAGTGAATGATCGCAGTCACTACTTTGCCGTCGCCGCGCGGGTCATGCGTCAGATCGTGATCGATCATGTACGTTCCCGAGCAGCATTGCGACGTGGCGGCGACCTGCAATTTTCGCCGCTGGATACCGGTGCCTTGCAGGCCGTTGCATCGGACCGCGATGAAGAAGTGCTGGCACTCGATGCCGCCCTGGTCAACCTGGCCACGGTCGACGAGAAGCTCGCCGCCCTGGTCGAAATGCGTTTTTACGCTGGTCTCGAATTGAGCGAGATCGCCGATGCGCAGGAACGTTCCGAGCGTTCGCTCAAGCGTGACTGGCGCAAGGCGAGAGCCTTCCTGCAGCGGGAACTGGCGGTGGAGTAGCGGCCAATGACCATGGCAACTGAACGCTGGACTGAAATTGCGTCGTTGTTTGATGAATGGGTTGAGCTCGAACCGGAGGATCGCGAGAAACATCTGGTCGAATTGGCCGGGCGTGATCCCGGACTGGCTGCTGAAGTGCGCTCCCTGTTGCAGGCGGATATTGAAGAAAATCCCTTGCTCGACAGTCAGGCGGTGGTGGCCGTGCCCAGCGTGCTGGCTGATCTGGACGCCATGCCGGCCAATGGCATGCTGGGGCCTTACCGTCTGTTGCGCTCGATTGGCGAAGGCGGCATGGGTGAAGTCTGGCTTGCCGAACGGACTGATGGCGCCTACGAACAACAGGTCGCGATCAAGCTGCTCAAGCGCGGCATGGACACGCATGCAATCCTGCGCCGTTTCCTGCAGGAGCGGCGCATTCTGGCGCGTCTGCATCATCCACGCATCGTGCGCCTGCTGGATGGCGGCATGAGTGCCGACGGACGACCGTTCTACGTCATGGATTTCGTCGATGGAAAGCCGATTACGCGCCATGTCGTCGAGAACGCACTGGACCTACGTTCGCGCGTGGTACTGCTGGCTGAGGTTGCGGACGCAGTTGCCTATGCGCACACGCAACTTGTCATCCATCGCGACTTGAAGCCTTCGAATGTGCTCGTGGACGGCGAGGGCAAGCCGCGCGTTCTGGATTTCGGCATCGCCAAGCTGATCGAGGAGAGTGGCGAGCAGACCGACACCGGCTCCGGCTTGCGCGTACTGTCGCCAGCGTATGCCGCACCCGAGCAGATCCTTGGCGAAGCCATCGGCACGGCGACCGATGTCTATGCTTTGGGGCTGATGCTTTGCGAGCTCCTGACCGGCCAGTTGCCTCTGCATCGCAACGTGGCGACGCCTGCACTACTGGCCCTTGGCGCAAGTCGGGATGCCGCCGATCGCGCCAGCACGCTGGCAGTACGACTCGATTCCGATCAGGTCCATGCACTGTATGGCAACGATGTCGAATCGAGACAACTCGTGCGCGATCTGTCCGGTGACCTTGATCTGATTATTGCGACATCCTTGCACCGTGAATCCGCGCGTCGCTATCCGACTGCAGCTGCGCTGGCCGATGATCTGCGTCGATGGCTTCAGCGCCGACCAATCGCCGCGCGCGCGGATTCACCCGGATACAGATTGAAGAAGTTCGTGCGCAGGCACCGGGTCGGCGTTGCAGCAACGATCCTCATCGCGCTGTCCATGTTGGTCGGGCTTGGAATAGCGT
>NZ_JBAWHJ010000443.1:0-3325 GCF_049593775.1 Dokdonella sp.
GTGGCCGACACGCTTGAAGGCCGCATCGCCAACGACCGCATCATGCCGAACATCTTTGGCGTGAACTCCGAGGACTTGCTCAAGCGGGTGCGGCATGTGCAGATCATCGCCTGTGGCACGAGCTATCACGCGGGCCTCGTGGCGCGCTACTGGCTGGAAGGTCTGGCAGGCATCCCCTGCAGCATCGAAGTGGCCAGCGAGTATCGTTACCGCCAAGCCGTCGTACCTGCCGACAGCCTGTTCCTCGCCATTTCCCAGTCAGGCGAAACCGCCGACACACTGGCGGCGTTGCGCGAAGGCAAGCAGCATGGGTATCTGGGATCGTTCGCAGTCTGCAACGTGCCGGAATCAAGTCTGGTACGCGAGTCGGATCTCGTCCTGATGACGCGTGCAGGTCCCGAGATCGGCGTTGCTTCGACCAAGGCCTTTACCACCCAGCTCAGCGCACTCGCCCTGCTCGTCCTCGAGCTGGCGCGCCTGAATGGCCTGGAAGACGAACGCTACACGCGGCTCGTCAACGATTTGAGCACCTTGCCGCGGCGCATTGCCGATGCTCTCGAACTGGCGCCCGAAATTGCCAAGCTGGCCGAACGCTTCGTGAACAAGAACCATGCGCTCTTCCTCGGTCGCGGCGCCAACTATCCGGTCGCCCTCGAAGGCGCGCTGAAGCTCAAGGAAATTTCCTATATTCACGCCGAAGGCTATCCGGCCGGTGAACTCAAGCATGGTCCACTTGCCCTGGTCGACGAAGACATGCCGGTGATTGCGGTCGCGCCAAACAACCAGTTGCTCGAAAAACTGAAGTCCAACCTCGAAGAAGTGCGCGCGCGCGGCGGTGAGTTGTTCGTGTTCGCCGATGAAGAAGTGCATATCGACGGTGATGGCGTGCGCGGAGCCGTGATCAAGGTCAACTCCGGCGGCAATCTCATCGCACCCGCAGTTTTCACGGTCCCGTTACAACTGCTCGCCTACCATGTCGCCGTGCTGCGCGGCACCGATGTAGACCAGCCACGCAACCTGGCCAAATCGGTCACCGTGGAGTAGCAAGACAACGACCAGGACTCGCCAGGAGGCGCCCCCCGAAGCGTGCCGAACTCCTGCCGTGCGACTGCAAAACCCGAATCGAGCACGCGCAGGGCTGGACGTTCGTTCAACTGCTGCAAGGCCGTCAGGGTCGGCAATTCCGCACCTTCCTCCCCGCTTCGCCAGTTGACGAGCAAGGATGCCGGGGATCACCACCCCATGAATCACCTTCAGCTGAAGTGCACCTTTGGGAACCATCGCGAACACGGTCCGATACGCGGCAGCATGCACGACGTGGTGTAACGCGCTCGCGACAGCCAACGCCTTCACTCACCCTTTGCGGCAGAGGCCTGAATCACGTCGTGTGTGGTTGCGTCAGCACATGGGCGACCGAATCGATTGCATCAGCGACTCCGTCACTGGCGTCAATCAGCGCCACCACGTAGACGGGGCACAATTCACAGGGCACTTCGAGTTGTGCGGCGAACGCGTGCTGGCGTTCGCGCAATCGCCAGTCGCCTGTCGGCGCGCGCGCATCGCGCAGCGCCTGTGCACAGTCGTGCAGTGCATTTCTGCAGGCTTCGGCGAAATGGGTCATCCGTACCGGCAATGGCGGGGCATCAGCGTCGTTTCGCGCCGCCTCCAATACCAGGGCCGCGCGTGCAAAGCGATTGGCATGGACCACCAATGCCTCCGCACGCATGAGCTGTTTGCGACTTTGTGGTTCATGGCGCAGGCGGTCCAGTGACGCCTCAGCATCACTGAACGCAGCGCGAGCCGCAGCTCGTGTGTCCTGGCGGGCGTCTGCATCGCCGAGCAAGACCGCCGCCAGATAGTCGCGACCGCTATCCACCATCCGAGCGAGGGTCGTCTGTTCGCGGCCGCGTTCCAATGTCGGCCACACGACATAGGCAAGCAATGCCAGTGCACTGCCCAGTACGGTGTCGAGTGCACGCGCATGGACTGCGGCTTGCGGCGAAATGCCATAGAAGGACAGCATGATCACGACCATCCCGGTCAGGCAGACCACGGCGATGCCGTAGTGCACCTCCGAGAGTTCACGATAGACGAAGCACAGCAGCGCCATCAGCATGAGTGATGCCCAGAACCCGCCCGGCCAGAAATGCAGCACGGCGGTAGTCGCCAAAAGTCCGCCCAGCGTGCCGGCGACGCGAAGCATTCCCACTCGCCAGGTCGCGCCAAAATCGGGCTTCAGCACGATTACCGCCGTCATCGGAACCCAGTAGCCGCGCGAGAGCGGCAGCAAGTACGTCAGCGCCAGCGCGAGTGCAAGACAGACGGCACATCGGATTGCGTGTCGGAAGGCTGGCGAGGAGAGTCGCAGGTTGGCGGCGAGCGTCATCCAGGGGTTGGCGGGGCGCAGCGCTGAGGGCAGGCGATAGTCAGCGTGCAGTTCGTCACCATTGCCCGCTGTGTCGGTGTTGCGAATGGCCGCACGCAGTTGCCCACCCAATGCGATTGCTCGCGCATGTGCCATTTGCTTCGTCCGGTCCGGGCCTTGTCCGGAATCGGCAAGCGGGAGCTGCTCAAGTTCGGCGGCAGCGGCCTCGAACCGCTTGATGGCCGCATCGGCCAGTGGTGACGTAGCTCCTTCCAATGCGCTTGCCAAGGACATGATCACGGCCTTTGCGGATTGGCGGACTGCTTGCAACTGGCCCCGCAACTGCTCCGACGAGCAGGAGGACTGCAGCACCGCCAGGGCAAACAGTTCCCCGCGGATTCGCTCGGCCAGTTGTGAAAGTACGCGAAATGCCTCGACCGCACTTCCTTGTGCGCTACCCGATCCGAACAGCAACGCTTGAAGATCATTCAGCGATGGCGGCAAGGTGACCGCTTCACCTTGTCCGACGGACTTGTGCGCTGCGGCCGACAGCGTGCGCATCGCACCAGCCAACGCAAAGCGCTCGGGGTGATACCGCCTCAGCGGCCATGCCGCAACAGCGAACAACGTTTGCAGTACGCCACCCGCAAAAATCAGCATGGCCACATCAAGTGCCTGAGCTATCGGCAGTGGATTGGCGGCCAGTACAACCAGCAGGATCATGCTGATCATGCCCGCGCGGCTCGCATGCGGACCGACCGCGACGAACAGGGCGGCGGCAAAACCCCACAAGGCCACGACGATGAACAGCGCTGCGGGCCAATGCCCCAGAACCGCCCCGGAAAACGCGGCAACGAATGCCACCAGCGCCGTCAGCAGCATTCGCTGCAGTCTCAACCGATAGGGCCCTGGCTGGTCGGCAAACATGGTGATGAGTGCGCCGGCAGCTACGCTGAGCCC
>NZ_JBAWHJ010000444.1:0-1755 GCF_049593775.1 Dokdonella sp.
AACTTGTCCCCGAGGGGCGTGATGTCCAGCATCATGGCCTCGCTGGCAAGCGGCATGATTTCGGCGGGTTGATCGAGTGGGTCGGCAGCGAGGTTGGCAGAATTCTGCGCATGGACTGACAGGGCCATCGACAGCGCCGTCAGCGCCAGGGATGCGGCCGCGAGGCCCGGAATTAAGCGCTGCATGCGGATTACCTGTGCTTGGCGGGCGACCTTGTCTGGCGGCCCCGATTGTCCAACATCTTGTCCGTCATGCAGCCAACCTCCTGCGCGGGAGGTTGGCTGCAAAACGATGGTGCCTGACTATTGCTTGCCGCGCTGACGCAATGACTGCGGAGAGAACATCGCCTGCGTGGTCTGGAACGAGAAGTCATACATCTCGTCCAGATTGTCGAGACCGACCGAAATGTAGCGGCCCGACTTCAGATCATGGGCATCTTCAAGCGTCGACCAGAACACCGGCACATCGTAATAGTTGATGCTGGGTGCTTCGGCATAGCGCCAGAGTTCGAGCTGGGCGTCGTAGTGGTCGACGGTCAGGATCTGCCAGCTGTCTTCATCCAGATAGAACGTGCGCTTTGGATTGATGTGGCGCATGCCGGGCCGCAGGGTGGCCTCGACGATATAGACCCGGTGCAACTCATAGCGCAGGTAGTCCGGATCGATGTAGCCGGGCTGAAGCAGGTCCTCGACCTTGGTGTCGGAACTGTGCGCCTTGTACGAGTTGTACGGGACATACATCTCGCGCTTGCCGATGAGCTTGTACGAGAATCGATCCAGCGAACCGTTGAACATGTCGGTCATGTCCGTGGTGCGCAGGTTGTCGGCCGCGGTTCCGGGATTGTCATAGGCGATGTTCGGCGCACGACGCACGCGACGCTGACCCGGATTGTAGACCCATGCCTGGCGCGGACCGATTTCCGAATTCAGGGTCTCGTGGACGAGCAGGATCTGGCCGGCGAGTCGCGGCGGCGAAATCACTTCCTGGAAGAAATAGATCAGGATGTTGTTGATTTCCTCGAGCGTGGCGCCCTGCCGATAGTAAAGGCCGAGCAGCTCTTCCTTGATCTTGACGAGCACATACTTGCCACTTGCCGTAACTGGCGCCTGGGTGGACCAGCGTCGTGCCGACACGCCCTTGTACTTGAGCTTGTGATTCCAGATTGCCTGTGGTCCGGCAATCATCGGGTCGCTGCTCAGAATCGGGAACGGAATGCCTTCGGCGACGTTGGTAACGCCATCGCCTTTCTCGCCGCCGACCAGTTCACCGGTGGTGGCATTCTTGATCGTCATTTCGTAGGTGCGCTGCGGATTCGAAGCCGAACGGCGGGTCGGATAGACGATCATCCTCCAGTCAGGGTACTTGGCGAACATGGCTTGCTGTCCGACTGACAGCTTGTCGCCGTACTCCTTGTAGTTTTGCGCCGTGATCGTGAACAGCGGCTTGTCGGCAGCAAATGGATCGAGGTGGTGCATGCCCACCTTGTATCCGGCCGGGGGCTCAGTGATGCCTCCTGTCCATGCCGGGATTGTGCCATCGGCGTTGCCCGCACGTTCCGCACCCATCGGTGTCAACGGTGTTCCGGTAACGCCGAGCTTGCTCGCTTCCTCGGCACTGACCTTGGCGACCGCGGCATTGGCCACCAGCGCGCTGGCGATAACAATGGCGAGTCCTGCAGTTTTCATGATTCTCATTGGTCGTACCCTCAGAACTGGTAGCGGGCCGCGATCTGGACGAAATCGCGATCGTTGATCA
>NZ_JBAWHJ010000445.1:0-6099 GCF_049593775.1 Dokdonella sp.
CGCGATGTATTTCTTGCAACATGACCAAGAGCATCGCGGCTGAAGCCGCTTCCTACGACGAGCGGGCAGGGTGCAGCGCTTTTTTTGATTCGCGATTCCCGGTTCCTGGCTTAGAGCATCGCGGCTGAAGCCGCTTCCTACGACGAGCAGGGCAAGCGCAGGATGCGGCGCTTTTTTGATTCCCGATTCTCGGTTCCTGGCTTAGAGCATCGTGGCTGAAGCCGCTTCCTGCGACGAGCAGGGCAAGCGCAGGGTGCAGCGCTTTTCTCTGTTCCCTTTTCCGGGTTCCCAACTACCAAAGCGGTCGGCTGAAATCGAAATCCGGTTGCTTGAGCGGTTGGGAGAAGGCGGGGCCGATGGCGTAGTCGACGCCTAGCCTGAGCAGCAGGTGGGCGCGGTTGATGTTGTCGACTTCGGGGGCGATGACCGAGGCGCCGGCGGCATGGGCTTTGCGGACCAGGGCGAGCACCGTGTCGGCGACCGAGCGGATGCTGCCCAGTTCGTGCACCAGGGTTGGATCCAGACGCACAAAATCCGCCTGCAACTGTCGCAATGCATGCACGGCAGCCCAGTCACGACCGAAATCATTGAGGCATACGCGGATACCGAGCTTGCGCAGTTCGAAAATGCGTTCGCGCGCTCGCTCGCCGGCATCGATCAGTGGCGAGCAGGGCAGGTTCAGGGTCAGCCCGGTGCCGGACAGGTGATGTGCCTTCAGTTCCCGATCCAGCCACCAGCACAAATCGGGGGACAGCAGGGAGGGGACAGATTGAGGTACGAAGATGCGCAACTGGCGACCGCGCTTCAATTGCTCGCCGCGCATTTCCAGCGTGTGTTGCAGGAGCAGGCGATCGATTTCGGCGAGCTGGTTGGTCTCGGCTGCGGCCGGGGCCATTTCATCGTAGCTGATCGAGCTGCCCGGATTCTGCGTGCTGAGAACCCGGAAGCGCAGGTCGAACTGGCCACTGAGCTTGCCGGCCAGCGGCACGATGGGCAGGAAATCAAACGTGGCCTGTTCCGACTTGAGCGGGCGACCCATGACGGCACGCACGGCCAGCAACGGGTCGCTTGGCAGAAGGGCCGCTTCGCGTGCTTCATACCAGAGCACGCGATTGCCACCCATGTGGGTGCCGGCGATCTGTGCGGCTTCGGCGTTGGTAACCATCGTATCAACGGTGATCGGTTCGCCACCGAGCAGGGCGAGTCCGATGCTTGCGGTCAGGGGATAGTCCTTGCCGTTGTGTGACCACGGTTCCTGGGCGAGCTGGGTGCGGATGTCTTCCGCAGCCATCGTCACTTCGGCCCGCGAGCGCCGGTGGAGCAATACGAAATAATGGAAATCCTGATAATGGGCGGCGATGTCTGCAGTTTCGAGCTGGCTGCGCAGCAACTGGCCGATATGCGCATCGAGGGCGGCAAGCCCGCTGATGCCGATGCCTTCACGCAGGGCCTGCGAGCGATCAAGGGCAATGCACATCAAGGCGGCAGAACGATCGCCGGCGACACTCGCCAGTTTTTCAATCAGGACCGTGCGTGGAAACAGGCCGGTACGCGGATCGCGCCCCCCGGCGGTGCCGATCAACTCGCGCAGGCGCCGCGATCGATTCAGGCGGGACAGCAGGGCATGAGTCAGGTGGCGTGCCTTGACCGGCTTGAGCAGAACTTCATCACTGCCTGCGGCAATTGCGTCAAAGCGCTGGCCGATATCGCCGCTGGCCGACATCAACACGATCGGCAAGGCAGCATGCTCGGCCTGTTCGCGAACCAACTGGATCAGTTCGAGGCCGTGAACGTCGGACAATTCCTGATCAACCACCAGGACATCCGGGCGGAATTCCGGCAATGCCGCCAACGCGGCTTGTCCATTGTTGGCCAGGCGCACGGTCATGCCGCGTTCGGCCAGCCAGCGCGCGCGTTCACTTGCAGCAACCGGGTCGACCTCGGCGAGCAGAACGCGCCAGGGGGTCTGCGTGGCATGGACGAGCAGGTCGTCAAGGCAGGCAATGACTCGCAACGAATCCACTGGCAGGCTGAAAAGGCCAGCGGCCCCGGCACGCATCGCCAGCAGTCGATCACCGAGATCGCCATTGCGCGAGAACACCAGCATGACGGGCTGCGCACTCAGTTCGGATTCCTTGCCTTCATCGAGGCGTGCACGGATCCGGCCCAGATGGCTGAGTGATCGGGCATCGAGCAGCAAGGCGCCGGGCCGGGCGACCTTGAGGAAATCCAGCAGGGTTTCGATATCTTCGAATGCATTGACCTGATAGCCGCGTTCGCGAAGCGCAGGCACGAGCCCGGGTGCAGCTTGTACGGTTTCGCCTAGCAGGCAGGTGGCGCGAGGCAGCCAGGTCGGCCCTTCGGCGCCCGCTATCGAATCGGGCTGATCTTCGCTTGCGGGAGTTGCATCGGAATCGATGAGGGGGGTTTCCCCGGTGTCGCGATGCAGCGAGCGCACGTCAGCCGTGGCCGAGCCCGACAACTCGCTCAGGGCGCCGCCGAGGTTGTTGACCATGCCCGCCAGGTACTCGAGTGCATGTTCGTTGGGAACCAGCTTGTCGTCGATGAACGAACACAGATAGGCCGCCAGTTCCAGCGCAGAACCATTGACGCCTTGCAGGCCGAGTGTCTCGCTGGTTTGCGCGATCTGGTCCAGTTCCTCGCCGAGCAGGCGCGCAGCATGGTGATCCCAGCCGGAGCGAGCCAGCGGCTGCCATCGGCGGACCAGGCTCAGGCATCGCTCGCGCAGGGCTTCCCGGGCAGTCGAATTGGAGAGTCCCAGGATTGGATTGGAGCCAGTCATTGCTGCAGTCGACACCCGATGGTTGATCCTGCCTGTTCGGCTGCGGCAGGAAAACCGCCGCACACTTACGCAGCGAGGATGGCCGAAGCCTGAACATGCCGCCGTGGACTGGAGCACAGTTTACGGCGGCTGCAGCTACGGCATACTGTAAATCCATGAAAACTACCGGATCCGGACCATGAGAAAGCACCTGCACAAGATCGCCTTGTTCCTGCTCCTGCTGGCTCTGCTGCTTGACCTGGCGATCTGGGGAGCGGTGCCGGATCTGCCCGAAATTGGTGGGCACATGGTCAGGTCTGCGCACGCCGAAGCCATGCTGGCGTCTACCTATATCGCCCTGGGTGGCCCGCTGGACGCGCTGGTCGGTTCGCTGCACGGCTTTGGTACCCATTTGATGACGACGGCCACGGCGCCGCTGGTGGAACAGATCGTCGAGCAGCCGAACCTCGCGATGGACCTGACCCTTGCCGGTGCAGGCAATGGATCGCTGGAATGGATTCGGACTTTGTACTGGGCACCTCCCATCCTGCTGGTGGTGTTCCTGATCCTCTGGGCGACCAAGCCCAAGGTGGTCAATCTGATTCGTAAGCGTTGAATTCATGAAATGTGATGACAATCACACATGAGTTTCATTTCTCTATATAGTTTCGAAGAGATTCCACAAACCCGAAATATTGGGAAGTAAACAAAGGATCGTTCAGGTAGGGGTGCCTGGTCGATCAGCCGCAGGCGAAAAATCAGCGTGTTTGTATTCGGACAAAGATCCGATGTAGCGGCGCGGGAGGTGGACGGAGGCCCCATCTAGGGGGTGCTGCAATGCAGCACTCATACGATCATTCTTCAACACTGGAGATAACTGTGAATCCGGATTCGATCACAGCACTACGTCGTACCTCACTGGCTGCAGCCATGTTTGCGTTGATCGGTTGCAGCGCGCTGGCCAATGCCGCCGCCGTCACGCCTGCAGACTTGCAGAACTATGCAGACAGGGCCAATTTTTCGGCCGACCTTTCACGCACCGAAACAACACGATTCATTGTTACCTACGCCGAGAATGCTGCAGAGCGCAACAGCTTGGCGATGCACGCCGATTTCGATCGTGTTGCTCGCGAAACCGGCATGAAGGTGGAACACGCGCGCACCCTGGCTACCGGAGCTGAACTGGTCACGGTCACCCAGACCAAGAACAGCGCACGCATGTCAGGCAACACCAACGAGGCAAGGGCGCAAGCTGTCATGGTCGCGTTCGCAAAGAATTCTGCCGTTGCCTATGTTGAACCGGATCGCATCATGCGCCCGGTGCTGTCGCCGAATGACACCAGCTATTCGAGCCAGTGGGATCTGTTCGAAAGCACCGGCGGCATGAACCAGACCTCGGCCTGGGATATTTCAACAGGCAGCGGTATCCGGGTGGCCGTGATCGATACCGGCATCACCCCGCACAGTGATCTCAGTGGTCAGACCGTTGGCGGCTACGATTTCATCAGCTCCTCGGCCGACGCACGCGATGGCAATGGCCGTGATTCGAATCCGAATGACGAAGGCGACTGGTTCGCCACCAACGAATGCGGCGTGCCGTACTCGTCGAACTCGAGCTGGCATGGCACCCATGTGGCCGGCACGATTGCAGCGGCAACCAACAACTCCAAGGGCATTGCCGGTGTCGCGTTTGGCGCCAAGGTCGTACCCGTACGCGTGCTCGGCAAGTGCGGTGGCAGCACCTCGGATATCGTCGACGCGATCGTCTGGTCATCCGGCGGTTCGGTCAGCGGCGTTCCAGCCAATTCCAACCCGGCTCGCGTCATCAACATGAGCCTCGGCGGCAGCGGTTCCTGCGGTTCGTTCCAGGCTGCAGTCAATACCGCCCGCAGCAACGGCACCGTCGTTGTCGTGGCAGCCGGCAACTCCAACGCCAACGTGACGGGCTTCTCTCCGGCCAACTGCTCCGGTGTCATTTCGGTTGCAGCGACGGATCGCCAGGGCAATCGTGCGTCCTACTCGAACTACGGCTCGACCATCACCCTGTCGGCACCGGGTGGCGAGACCGCCACGCAGTCGAACGGCATTCTGTCCACGCTGAACAACGGCACCACCACGCAGGGTTCCGAGGGTTATGCCTACTACCAGGGCACCTCGATGGCGGCGCCGCATGTGGCCGGATTGGCAGCTCAGATGCTGGCGGTCAACAGCAGCCTGACTCCGGATCAGGTCCGGAATGCGATGACGGCCAACGCTCGCGCGGTGCCGGGTTCGTGTTCCGGCGGTTGCGGTGCGGGCATCATCAATTCGCTGGCAACCCTGCAGTCCCTTGCAGGTCCGGGCAACGTTGCACCGGTGGCCAATTTCAGCTTCACGACCAGTGGACTGACGGCCAGCTTCAGCGACAGCTCCAGCGACAGCGATGGCACGATTGCATCGCGCTCGTGGAACTTTGGCGATGGCACCACGTCGAGCTCGACCAATCCGAGCAAGACCTACTCGTCTGCCGGCACCTACAACGTGCAGCTGACCGTGACCGACAACGATGGGGCGACCCACTCGAAGTCTTCCTCGGTGACCGTGACTAGTGGAGGCGGTGGCAGCAATGTCCTGCAGAACGGAGTGGCGGTGAACGGCCTGTCCGGATCGTCAGGTGACACCGTGCTCTACACGATGGCCGTCCCTGCCGGTGCCAACAACCTCAAGTTCCAGATCGCCGGCGGTTCGGGTGACGCGGATCTCTACGTCCGCTTCGGTTCTGCACCAACGACCACTACCTACGACTGCCGTCCCTATATCGGTGGCAATAACGAAACCTGCAACATCAGTTCGGCGCAGGCGGGTACGTACTACGTGATGGTGCGCGCCTACTCGACCTATTCGGGCGTTTCGTTGACGGGTAGCTACTCGACCGGTGGTGGTGGCTGTACGCCATCCGGAACCGTGCTCTGCAGCGGTTCGTCGGTCAGTGGCCTGTCTGCAAGCCGCAACAACTGGACCTCGACCTATACCCTGGTCGTTCCGGCCGGTGCGAGCAACCTCACGTTCTCGATTGCTGGCGGATCGGGCGATGCGGACCTGTACGTTCGACTCGGTTCGGCACCCACGACGACCAGCTACACCTGCCGTCCGTACCTGAGCGGCAATAGCGAAACCTGCTCGTTTACGGCACCGACGGCTGGCACCTACTACGTCAGCGTGCGTGCGTACTCGACGTTCTCTGGTGTCACCCTGAGCACCAGCTACACACCCTGATGGGGTTTACGGCGCGTGCGGAGCACGCGCCGACTTCAGGCGACCGGTCTTGGGCCGGTCGC
>NZ_JBAWHJ010000446.1:0-3421 GCF_049593775.1 Dokdonella sp.
CATGAACATCGGGCGCCGCCGCCGCGCGGCAATCGCGGCGGCAACCATCGATCGGGTCAGCACCGGCTCTCTCGACGCTGTCGAGCTAATCACGATATCGGCTTCGGCCAGATGTTTTTCGAGATCCCCAAGGGGAATGGCATAGCCGCCAAAACGTCCGGCCAGGGCCTGTGCGTTATCGAGTGTGCGATTAGCCACGATGAGTCGGCGAACCTTGGCCTCGGTCAGGTGCCTTGCGGCCAGTTCGATCGTTTCGCCAGCACCGACCAGCAGCACGCAAGCCTCCGCGAGATCGGTAAAAACCCGCTCGGCCAGTCGCACCGCAGTGAACGCGACCGAGACCGTGTTGGCACCGATGCGCGTATCCGAACGTACCCGTTTGGCGACTGAAAACGTGTTCTGAAACAGGCGCTCAAGTGGTGCGTCAAGGGCTCGGGCCTCACGTGCGAAGGAATAGGCGTCCTTCACCTGGCCGAGGATTTGCGGTTCACCGAGGACCATGGACTCCAGCCCCGTGGCTACGCGGAAGAGGTGACGTACCGCATCGGCGTCGTGATGCCGGTAGATGAATTCCTCGACATTGGCGCCGTGCAGTTGCCTGTGCTGGTGGAGCCATGCGAACGGCGAGGTCTCTGCGCCGGACTCGACGTTGCAATAGAGTTCGGTGCGATTGCAGGTGGACAGGATGGCGGCTTCGCGCACGCCTGGCTGGGCAATCAGTTCGGCGACGGCGCAGGCCGTGGTATCTGGAGCAAACGCCGCCCGCTCACGCAGATCTATCGGCGCGCAAAGGTGGTTGAGTCCAAGTGCAATCAGGGCCATGCGTGCAACAATCCAGGGAAATGGTGCCAGGAGGCCCTGTCGCCGGGCAGCCAGACAGGTGTCTGCGTAGAATCAGGCATTGAACTGGCGCATCCGGCCGAGAACGAATCGCCGTCCACGCTGGTCCCAGTGCATTGAAATCCCGAGCGCTTGCGCAACATCCATCAATTCTCCACGACGCGAATGATTGTGCGGGCAGCATCGGTCAGGTTCAAGCAAATACAGGGTTTTCGAGGATTTTCCTGCGTGAAAATGAGCAACTTCAACAAACAGTCACCGGTTTGCGGGGGCATGTTTACGTGCCGGATCGGGGCAATTGCAATCTTGGGGCTCCTCCTGGTAGCAGGATGTGCGACGGATCGTCCCACGCGGCCACCTTTGGCGCCGATCGCGAACCAAAGCGTGGTGCCGGTGCCTCCGGATCGCGACTTGCCGCTCAAGTTGATCGCGGCGGAGTATGCGCTGCAGAAGAACGACCTTGAGGCCGCGGCCGAGGGCTATACGGAAGCGGCTGAACTGTCGTCGAACCCTGCGATTGCCGAGCAGGCGACGCGCCTGGCCCTCGCTGTTCGCCAATTGCCACTCGCACACACAGCGCTGCAACGCTGGCGAACACTGGATCCGGATTCGCCGGGTGTGCTTCAGGCGAGTGCCTGGGTAGCTCTGTCCGATGGCCAGACCGAGCGCGCATTTTCCGAGCTTGAAGCCATGGCAAAGGCCGATTCGGACGGCAACTGGCGTTCGATCGCACAAGTCCTGATTGGCGCCGAGGACAAGACGCAGGCTGCAGCCCTGCTGGCGCGGCTGGCCACGCCTGAACGACTTGGCGAAACAGACCAGAACTGGATCGCGATGAGCCAGTTGGCGTTCAAGCTGGAGGACAAGGCGCTGGCCAATCGACTGTCGGTGGACGCCTTGTCCCGCTTCGACAGTGCCGATGCCTATGCCTGGAGTGCCCAGCTCGCGATGGATGCCGGAGACAAGGCCCTCGCCCGGAAACGCTTTGGCGAAGCACTGAAGCGCGATCCTGAAAGCCTCAGGTTGCGTACCGGATATGCCGCCCTGATTGCCGAATCGGGTGACTATGCAGGCGCTGCGCGGGCTCTCTCCAAAGGCAACCAGACCGATGTCGTTTTCGCGGCGCGGGCAGCCTATGCCGCCCGTTCGGATGACAAGGCGCTACTGTTGGCACTCTATGAAGAGATTGAAGCGGACAGCAGCGAACGCAGTGGAAAGCGCCTTTTTCTGCTCGGCCAGATTGCCGAGCTGATCGAAAAGAACGCTGCCGCGGCGCGCTGGTATAGGCAAGTTCCCGAGGATGACGAGAACTGGTTTGACGCCGGCATGCGTGTCGTCGTACTGAGCGACCAGCAAGGCGATGCCAAGGCTTCGCAATCAAAAATCAGCGAATTGCGCCTGGCGGTCGGTACTGATACGCGCGAAACAGTCGACCTGTACCTGCTCGAGGCGGATTTGCTGATCCGGAACTCGCGCAAGCGTGATGCCGTGGTCGTCTACTCTCGGGGTTTGGATCTGCTGCCCGGAGAATCCAGGCTGCTATATGCGCGCGCCATGCTGCTGATCGATCTTGACGACATCGCAGCCGGGGAACAGGACCTGCGCAGCGTACTGGCTGAAAATCCCGATAGCGCCGATGCGCTGAACGCGTTGGGCTACACCCTGGCGGATCGTACTGATCGAATCGTCGAAGCCAATGAGTTGATCGAAAAGGCCATTGCAATCAAGCCCGACGAACCAGCCATCATCGATAGCTACGGCTGGGTGCAGTACAGGCTAGGAAATCTTGATGAAGCGGTCAAGTTGCTGCGCAAGGCGTATGAGAAGCAGCCCGATGGCGAAGTGGCCGCGCACCTTGGCGAAGTGCTGTGGGTTCGGGGCGATCGCGATGAGGCTCGCCGAATCTGGGCCGAGGGGCGGAAGAAAGATGCCGAAAACAAGGTATTGATCGAAACCATGAACCGGTTGGCTTCATAGTGGTCGCGATGCATGCGCTTCGCTATTGGCGACTGCCGGCCTTGGCCGCCATTGCCGTGCTTCTGACATCCTGCGCGGCTTCAAGGATTCGTCCCGATGCTGACCTGATGTCGGCGCAGGAACAGCGCGAGCAGCAATTGGCGGTGGTCAGCGACTGGTCCTTGAAGGGCAGGTTGGCCCTTTCGGGGCCGGGTGATTCGGGTAGCGGTTCGCTGGATTGGCAACAGGAAGGCGTTGACTACGTTTTCACCATGCACGCTCCGGTCACCGGCAAGACCTGGACCTTGAGTGGAAACGGCGACTACGCCGAACTGGCGGGGCTTCAGGCGCAGCCGGTCACGGCAAGGGATGCCTCCACCTTGCTGGAACGCGAGCTGGGCTGGAAAGTCCCCGTGGTTGAATTGGCGCATTGGGTGCGCGGGTTGCGTGCGCCCGGAGCTGCAGAGATCATTTTTCGCCCTGACGGACTTCCCGCCGAATTTCGCCAGGACGGCTGGCTGATCGAGTATCGGGAATACGACGAGACCCGTGATCCCCCATTGCCACGACGAATATTCGCCAGCAATGGCGAATACAAGGTTCGTCTGGCGATCCAGCGATGGGC
>NZ_JBAWHJ010000447.1:0-5099 GCF_049593775.1 Dokdonella sp.
GTTCGAATCAGCTGCGCGGTGATGCGAAGCGTGTCGGCCGATTTGCGCACACTGCCTTCGAGGATATGGGCGACGTCAAGCGCCTCGGCAATGGTCTCGACGTCGACTTCCTTGCCCTTGAACGAGAACGAGGAAGTGCGCGCGATCACGCGCAACTGCGGGATTTGCGCAAGCTGATTCAACAATTCTTCAGACAAGCCATCCGAAAAGAATTCCTGCTCGGGATCGGAACTCATGTTGACGAAGGGCAGCACGGCAATCGAGTTGTCATTAGCTGGCTTTGTTGCGTTTTCCAGCAGAGCGGCTGGCTTCACCTCAGTGTCCGTTGCTTCTGTCAGCGCGGGTTGCTGTTTCGGTGTGAATACGAACTTGTCGAGCGCGAAATAGCCAAGGGTGATGACCAGCAAGCCGATAATCACGCGATCCATGCGTCGCCCTGTGTGTGGCGCGATGGATTGATCAGGCGTGACATCGACATCGCGCTTGATGCCGTCGGGTGTTACTTCGAAGATCCAGGCGAACACCAACGCCGGCACGAAACCGATCGCCAGCAGCATCACGATTGTCTTCAACACCCAGTCTGGCGTCGCATATAGCGGCAACAATGTTTCGGCCACCTGCACGATCAACCAGGCAGAGATCAGGTACAACCCGCCCATGCGAATCACATTGCGGCGTTTGAGTTCGGCGAACAGGCTCATGCTGCGACCCCCTGCTGATTCAAGACTTTCGCAGGTTGGAGTGAGCGCAAGCGAACCCCAACGGCGCGACAAACCATGTGTTGCCTCGATGCGCAATTTGATCGCAAATTTGCGCTTGTGTGCTCGATCTGTTTTTTCATGATCTTGTGCCCTGAGGAATCGTTGGAGTTCGCTTGCGCTCACCCCAACCTGCGGATCTCGCGGCTCGTGGCTCCACGGCCATGTGGATCACGTTGCGGCGCTTGAGTTCGGTGAAGATGCTCATTGATCGCAGTCCAGCTGCGGCGATGGCTCGGTTTCGAAACGACAACCATCGGGCGGGCCCAGCTCTTGCCAATAGGCCAACATGCCCTGGCGATCGGCCAGTGTCATGAAGTCCGGCAGTGCCCTCAAAGGCTTGAACTGTGGATACCAAAGGCTCAGTTGCAGTGATTGGGCGGCTGTGCGATCTGCGTGCAGCACTCGAGTCATGGCTGCATCGTCGGCACCGAAACTGTCGAGCAGGATCGCCCATTCAAGCTGGGGATCTGCATTGGCTGCGTTGATCAGGGATTCAAGGGCCTGTGGTCGCAAGTCCGGATCAGCAAGTGCTGGCGCAAGCGAACGCGCCAGATCGCGTTGACTTGACGGCATGGTCTCGTCGTCGTGCACCCAGTCCAGGTAGCGCTGCGTGATTTCGGCGTCCGTGTTGGTGCCATCGCCGAGTGCAACCAGGAAGAGTGCGCGACTGGCCGGGCCGCGCCAGCCAAGAGTGTGCGCCTGTTGCAGGAAGGCTTCGCCGGCTTCGCGATCACCGCGCAGGGCCATGCTGATACCTAACCAGCCCTGTTGCAGTCCACTCAAGGGATCGAGGCGTTGTGCATGAACAAAACTTTCGTGCGCTGCATCGACGTGACCGACTTCGATCTGGCCCAGCCCCTGCCAGAGCCAGGTGTTGGCGTTGTTCGGTTCAAGCTCGAGCGCGCGCCTGATCAGCCGTGCTTCCAGCAAACGATCGCTTGCGACTGCAGCGAGTCGGGCACTGACGGCCAGCGCAGCTGGATGAT
Organism: Dokdonella sp.; assembly: GCF_049593775.1. Taxonomy (GTDB): domain Bacteria; phylum Pseudomonadota; class Gammaproteobacteria; order Xanthomonadales; family Rhodanobacteraceae; genus Dokdonella. Next base: position 1,748 of record NZ_JBAWHJ010000447.1, read on the forward strand.
CGGGTTGCAGGGCCAGCGCTTTCGCTGCGGCATCGGTTGCGCGTTGCAGCGAGTCGACGCCCATCGGATCGGGTGCGTACGAACCCCACACATACCAGGTGCCGGCCAGAGTGGCCCAGGCATCGGCGAATCCCGGATCCAGCGCAAGCGCCTGTTCGAGCAATTCGCGCGCCGCCGGCAGGTTGGCGCCGCGCTGGATAAATAACTGGCGGCCGCGCAGATACGATTCATAGGCCCGCATGTCGCCGGTTGCGGGTGCGACCTTGATCGTACGTGTACCCAAGGACGCGACCAGAGCATCTGCAATAGATTGGGAAATCTCCTGCTGGACCTGAAAGATGTCGCTGAGGTGCCGGTCGTAGGTTTCCGACCACATGTGAAAGCCATCCGAAGCGTGAATCAGCTGCGCCGTGATGCGGATATCATCGCCTTGGCGACGCACCGAGCCTTCCAGCAGGTAAGCAACGCCGAGTCGCGCGGCGATTTCCCTGACGCCAACATCGGTATTGCGAAACGCGAACGAGGAACTGCGCGAGATGACTTTCAGATCAGCGATGCGAGCCAGCACATTGAGCAACTCCTCGGCCAGGCCATCTGCGAAATAGGCATCGTCGGGATCAGGACTGAAGTTGGCGAAAGGCAATACCGCAATCGAACGTGGGTCGATCGGCTCGGCAGGACGAACTGGCAGATCAGGCACAGCCGGAGCTTCGATCGGCACCGTTGCCTGCATGTTGGCGGCACGTTCGGCCGCGTAAGGCGCTAACACCTGATGCAGGATCGACAGACTCAGTGCGCCTAGTACCAGCACGACAGTGGCCTGATCAATTCGCTGTGCCGTGCGCGTGTTGTGCGGGTTGGCAACTCCCGGGCCACGATCCACGCGCAATCCCTGCCCAGCCATCTCGTAGCGCCAGGCCAGCAACATCATTGGCAACCATGCCACGAGCAAGCCCAGCAACAGCCAACGCACCGAGCCGATCGGCAATCCCAATGCCGGATACAGCAGGTTGGAAATCGCCACCATCAACCAGGACAAGGCCAGCCAGGCGACACCGACGCGTATCACATTGCGGCGTTTGAGTTCCGCAAGAAAACTCATGGCCTACTCGCAGACATAGTCGCCCCTGTCATTCTTGCGGCACAGATCCGGCGGGCCGAACCGGTCCCATAGATCTGCCAGTCCGATCTGTCTGGCAAATTCCGGGAATTCGGGGGCCCTGCGTGCATCTCGACCGGGCGGCCCCCAGAGCATCGACAGGAACAAGGGGTCGTTGCTGGTCGGATTGTCCGCCATCAGCGTCATCGCGCGCTCGGGTTGACCGAGACGGACCAGGGCATAGGGGGCGACTCCGGCCATCACTGCGGGGTTGGTCGCAAGATAGGCGTCGACAACGGCGACCGCATTCGAGCGCGCGGTCTCATCGCCCAGTATGCCTTCTGCCAGGATCTCTGCACTTTCAGCTGGAAATTCGCGAGTAAAGGGCTGCAAGCCCTTGCTCAACTGACGCAACGCCTCATCGGTATCCCCATTGCGTACGGCAACCATCGAGAGGCCTATTCCTGCATGAACCAGTCCCGTTTGATCGGCACGCCGATAGGCCTCTTCGGCCTCGGTCCATTGTCCTGCCTGAGCATACCCATTGCCTCGCCACAACAACGCGACCGGCAACAGCGGGTCGATTGCCAGCAACCTGTCCAGCGTGGCGGCGCTTGATGCCAGGTATCCGTTCTGCTGTTGGTTGGTTCCCAGCCAGAGGTTGGCGGTAATGTCGTTTGGATCGAGAGCGATCGCCTTTTCAAAGGCCTCGTGTGATTTCACTCCCTGACGTTGTCCTCCATAGACAAGACCCAACGCCGCATACGGCTCAGCCAGGGTCGGATCCTGCTCGATGGCGAGCTGCGCTTCACGCACGGCATCCGCAGCTGGATCCTCGGAAATGCCGGCGTCGTAGGCTGGCGCAATCGCGAACAGAGAGGCCAGCCGCGCATGCGCCCGGACAAACCCTGGGTCGAGGCGAATCGCTTCCTGCAATTGCTCGACGGCACGCGGGAACCCACTCGCATCGCGTTGATTGAACGGGACAGCTGCCTGCCAATACAGCGCATAGGCGGCCGTGTTGGTGGTTGACTGGTGCACCAGGCGTGACTTCTGGTCGCCCTGGAGCACCACTTTCAGATTTTCGGTAATCGCGCGAGCAATGCGCTCCTGCAGTTCGAACACATCACTCAGGTCGCCGTCGTAGGTTTCCGACCACATGTGAAAGCCATCAGAAGCCTGGATCAGCTGCGCGATGATACGCACCTTGTCACCTTGCTTGCGCACCGAACCTTCGAGAATGGTGGCAACGCCGAGAGCAGCAGCAATTTCACGCAGATCATCGTTCTTGCCCTTGTAGTGAAACGACGAGGTGCGTCCGGCGACCTTTAGATCCTGAATCTTGGCCAGAGCGTTGAGGATTTCTTCCGACATGCCATCGGAAAAGTATTCCTGATCATGTCCGGGACTGAGATCGGCGAATGGCAGCACAGCGATGGACTTGGCGTTGATCGCCGGCTCCTCTGGCGTGGCGTCCTGCTCCGGAATTGCAATCAGACTTCCGGCAAATCGAGTAGCGTCACGTGCCGGAGAAAGCACGAACTTGTCGAAACCCAGATAGAGCACGGCAAGCACCAGCAGGGCAATAAACAGCCGATTCATTCGCTTGCCTGTATGCGCCGCGATGGATTGCTCAAGGGCAATCTCACTCTCACGCTTCAGTCCCTCTGGCGTCATTTCGAACACCCAGGAGAATGCCAGCGCTGGCAGGAATGCCAGGCCCAGCACTATCACGATGGCACGCAAGACCCAGTCAGGTATGTCGAACGCAGGCAGCAAGGTCTCGGCTACCTGGAAAATCATCCAGGCACCGACCAGATACACGCCGGCCATGCGGATAACGTTACGGCGTTTGAGTTCGTCGAAAAAACTCACTTCATTGGCCCCTTCCCCTGTGCGGCGCGGTCATGCCTCGACCGGCCAATGCATGATTCTACTCTGTGACGCAGTTCTCGGTTGCTTTCCCGCAGATCAGTCCGTGCGATGCGCCCCACGGAAGCCCGCGCCGGCGACGAAATTGACCAGTCAGTCGGCTGTTGAAAATCCCCTGGTAGAGGCGTTCATGTCCGAAGCTTGACCAGCCCTTTGGCTGTTGAAGTTCGCAGATGGTTCGGAAAGCATCATGGCTGAAGCAAACAACGAAGCAGAAACGCGAGCAGAGCGATCGAAGCCCGTGTCATGAATCGGCTCGACATCAACGTCCGATGCCCTTGCGATGACACGGCTCAAGATCATTCGCCTGTACCCAGATCC
>NZ_JBAWHJ010000448.1:0-7987 GCF_049593775.1 Dokdonella sp.
ATCTCGTATGGAGTTCTTCGACAAATCGCATTCACCTGAGGCATGGCAGTCGGCGAGGGCTTGCCGAACCAGCGAAAAGTACTCGTCCTCGCGCATCGTTTTGCTGATGCTCTTGGTTTCCCGATAAAGGGTGTGGCTAAGCTCCAAGAGCGCGTCGAGCGACTTCCTCGTAAAATGCCGTTCTTGACCGCTTTCGGCGGTAACGAACGTGGGAAGGGTGCGCTTGTCGAGCGTTCCGACATCCAATTGACCGTTGGGATGAACACGATCGAGCTCACGGATGAGGTCAGCTAGGAGGTTGTTGAGCGTCATGTCGTAGCTCCGTCCGACAGCAAACTATGATCTTACGTCCTTGCCTGCGACGCGCGAATCAGAGCTCTCCCGAGAGTACTGTGCAAGCAGGCAATTGGGGCCATAAATGGGGCCATCCATCGAAGTTGATTCAAAGTCGAGGCTGTATAATCAATATGTTGCGATTCATGTTCGATTCCGACCCAGGCCTCCATCCCTTCCTGTTGTATCCCGTAGCGCTGGCCGCCCGCCGCGTCATCGGGCATTCTGCGCGTTGGCCCGGATGGCGAAACTGGTATACGCAAGGGACTTAAAATCCCTCGGCCGCAAGGCCATGCGGGTTCGACCCCCGCTCCGGGCACCATCTCGACAAGCCGCCTGATCTTTCGGCAGTCCAGTGTCTGTCTGAATCCCGTAAGCAAAAGTCGTTTTGCTGAACATGTAGGAAATTTCCTACAAGCAGACGCGGCAAATCCCCATATCGAAGTATCGGCCTGGCAGGCAATCTGTTCTGGCCCGCTAGTCCTGGCGCGAGTGTCCTTCCCCCCTTGGATGTTCGAATCGCCGACGAATGGGCACCTTTAATCTGGAGCGTAGCCATGTCATCGATTCGCGAGGCCAACACCGCGGCACATGCCGCCGTGCGATCCCTTCACGCTGTTCGGGTCATTTGCAACGATCTGATGCCACTGGATCAGCCCATGACCGCCGAGCAACAACGGCAGCGAGCCAAGCTGATCCACTCGGCGCTGCTGGCACGCAAGCGCATGGAACTGCTCAGGGATCGCGCCGAAGCGTTGTCGGGAGCGCTGGTGCAGTTTCGCGAGAGGCAACGCAAGATTGCGCGGCACGCCTAGGGCCCCGGGTGGTCTGGGCCACCAACGTTGGGACTGATCGGCAGGGGCGCAAACCTTGCTTCTGATTCCGGCCGTACCATTGCGCGCGTCGATCCAGGTGACTGTTCCTGTTGGGTGATGGCATGCATTCGCGCCACCGTTCGCAGTACGCATTTTTGACTTGATCGGACTGAGTGCAAGGGCTTGCCCCCCTGTTCGCGGGGTTCATGGAATTGGCGTGATTCCATAAGGTGGTGAAAATCCGCCGGATCCTATCGCCATGCGCCCCCAGGTCCACATCACACGACTTCTTCTGCTTGTTCTGCTTGCCGGATTTTCCTGTCTGGCCAACGCGGGCCCCTTGCGGCTGGACGTTCAGATGCCGTCGACCTCTACCGGCACGCAGTTCAGTTTCGTCATTCAGGTGCGCAAGGAGAACGTTGGCGATGGCCTGACTTATACGGGGCCATTTACCGTTCACTCCACGCTTCCGGAAGGGATGCAGTTTCACCATGGCGTGGGCAGCGGCTGGAGTTGCACCGTGTCGGGGGTTGGCTCGCGCGAGCTGACCTGCTCCAAGAGCGGAACGCTGACCGACAGCAACTACAACCTGAGCGTGGTGTCGCTCACGGCCAGTACCGATATCAACATGCCGCTGGCGCCGGTCGAAATCAGCACCACGCTCAGCAGCGCGCAGGTTCCTCTGCCGCCGATCCTGATCTGCGCGCCGTCGCCGAGCACGAGTGGTTGTGCGACCGTCACGCCGACCGTGCATGAATCGAAGATCGAGATCTACGGCTGGGGCGATACTGCCAATCAGATATCCACCTGGCCAGTCGCGATCGAGGGTGGCACGCTTCAGAACATCATCGCGGTCAGAATGCTCAATTCCGGTTTCGGGCCGAGCAATACGCCTGTAACGCTGAAGGTCAAGTTTCCACCCGGTGTCACCTACAGCGGTTTCACTTCCGGGATTCCAGCGTGGGGTTGCACGGCTGCCATGGAAGTGGATGGCCAGATGCTGACTTGCACGGTGCCCTACATGGCCAGCGGGCAGAACGGCTTCGCCTCGATCCGGACCGACTTCGCGCCCGACATCATGGTGCCGGGGCCGCTGTACTTCCACGCAGCCATCGGCAACGATCAGGTTGCGCCCCCGACCACCTGCGTAGCCGACCCGATGCAGCGTGGTTGTGGTCGCCTTGCGGTCAATACGCGCGCCCCCAGCGCAGCGTTCTTGCGCTTCAGTGATCCGGACGTGCAGCATTCGCCAGCGTATTTCACGCTGGGCCAGGACAACGGTCCGATCGTGGTCAACTTCCGCAACATCGGCAGCGGTTTCGCAGCGAATACGGCGGTGCAGATCAAGCTGCCGCCGGGCTTCTCCCATACGCAGACCTACAGCGCGATTCCGGCGTTGACCTGCAGCTCCAGCGGCACGCTTGCGAACGGTCCATTGCTGACCTGCCAGGGTGCCGGCATGGCGGCGGGCTCAACCGGCTACGTAAGCTTCGGCGTGCATCTGGATCCGGTGCTGACGGAATCACCCGGTCCGCTGCCGCTGGTCGGTGCGATCGATACCTCGAGTCCGGCCAACACCACCTTGCTGGCATCCTGCGTCAACGATCCGAACCAGCCCAACTGTTTCTGGCACGAGATCCCGACCTACGCGCCATGCGCCTTGCAGTACGGCATGGATGGCATCTATTGCGATTCGTTCGAGGATCTTGCTTTGCCGGGTCGTGCTGCGTCGAACGCCGAAGCACGGTAGCAACAGGCTAGCCGTCGGTGCCGACGAGGCCGCGCCGGGTAGCTTCCAGCGTGGCTTCGGCGCGCGAGCTGACGCTCAGCTTGCGGTAGACATCCTTCAGATAACCGGCAGCGGTATGCCGTGAAATGCCGAGCAGGGTGGCGACTTCGGCCACCGTGTGGCCCTTGGCAATCAGGCGCAGGACATCGGTTTCGCGACCGGTCAGGCTGGGTTCGTCCGCAATGGCCGCAACCGGCTGGAAATGCCGCAGCAGGCGTCGCGCGATGGATGGTGACAACGGAGGTTGTCCTGCGGCAATGCCGGTCAGCATCTCGGCAAGCGTGTCGGTTGACTGATCCTTGAGTACATAGCCTTGTGCGCCGGCGTGCAGGGCAGGGAACAGATGCGCGTCGTCATCGAATACGGTGGCAACAATGCACAGCGTACCGAGTGGCTGCAGCTTCTCGATCAGGCGGATGCCCGAGCCATCGGGCAGGCCAAGATCGATCAGGGCCAACGGTGGTGCTGAGGAGACATGTTCATCCGCCTCCGCCAGCGAACCGGCAACCGATATCCTGATTCCGGGAAACGCCTGTTCGAGTGCGCGCGACAACCAGTCGCGACTGCCGGCAAGATCGTCAACCACGAGTGCGTGATCGAATGTGCTCATGGATCCTCTCCCAACGGCATTGTCAGCAGGACCTTGGTGCCGCCTTCGGTGCCGGGTTTCCAGTCGATGTCACCGGCCAGTTCGGCAGCGCGCTCGCGCATGTTCTCGACACCGCGCCCTCTGGATTTCGAAGCAGGTTCCTGGCCGCCGCCATCGTCGGTGAGATCGAGCAGCAGCTTGCCGCCCAGCGCCTTGATCCGGATGCGGACACGGGCGGCGCGCGCATGCCGGATCACGTTGCTGATCGCCTCGCGAACGATGCGGTGCAGATGCAATGCGCGAGCGGTATCGAGTTCTGGATCGGGCAAATCATCGCTGAGTTCCCAGACCAGTTCGATACCGGCGGCGGCAAGTCGCTGTGAGGTTTCGCTCCGAATATCGGCCAATGTGTCCGAGAGTGAGCCGGGTGTGCCGCGCGAGCGGGTGACGACATCACGAAGATCCTGCAGCACCGCGCGTGCACGATCGGCTTGCTCGGGTGATTCTGCGGCGTGGATCATGCCCAGCAGGCGTGCGCCGATGTCATCGTGCAGGTCGCCGTAGATGCGCTCGCGCTCGGCCATGGTGGCCTGGGCGCGAATCAGCGCTTCACGTTCCGAGAGACGGCTGGCCGCCGCGGCTTGCTCGGCCGCGAGCTGGGTTCGCTCCTTGCGCAACAGCAGGGCCAGGGCAATCGCGACGATGCCCAGCGCCATCGACACGCCACATGCCACGAAGAAGGCGATGTAGAGGCTCATGCGTCAGCCGCAGGCATCAGCGCATCGGCCTTCTGGTTTTCACCCAGCGTGCGATAGACCTCGGCGAGCCGTTCGGCGGCAGCCTTGGTGCGTGTGTGATCGGCACCAAATATTCCGAGCAGGCGCTGGTGCGCGTCCTCAAGCTCTGTTCGCGCTTCGGCCGTTCGACCCATGCGGCTCAGGCACCATCCTTCGTTGCTCATGAAGATCGCAGTCATCGCATGATCATCGCCCACAGTGGCTCGCGAGTGTTCCATCAGGGAAGCGAACTCTGCACGTGCGGCATCGTAGCGTCCGGCCTTCATCAACAGCATGGCAAGGTTGTTGCGCGGCGCCAGCGTCGTCGGATGCTGGACACCACCGCGGGTCTGGATCTCGATGATGCGTCGGTACGCCGCTTCTGCCTCCTCGATCTTGCCACGCTCTTCGAGCAGGTAGGCGAGCGTGTTCATCGAGGCCAGGGTCTGCGCGTAGTCGTCGCCAAACTGGGCCTCCATGCCTTTCATGGATTCGCGCGTGAGCAGTTCTGCTTCGTCGTACTGTTTGCGTGCCAAGAGGATATTGGCCAGCGTCTGCATCGAGGTCAGCGTGTTGGCGTGGTTGTTGCCGAGTACCTCGCGCTGCACGCGCAGTGCTTCGGCCGCTTCCTTCTCGGCCTGTTCGTTGTCGCCGCGCGCAGCGAGTACGAGGGCCAGCTTGTTGCGGCTGGCCAGGGTCAGCGGCGAACGTTCCCCCAACTGCTCGATACGCCCTTCCAGTACGGCGCGGGTCAGCTGCTCGGATTCATCCAGTGCACCGCGATCGCGCAGTACGCCGGACAAGTTGCTGCGTGTGACTTCCAGGGTGCTGCGCAGATCCGCGTCGTTCTTCAGCACCTGGCTGTCGATGGCCAATGCCTCGGCGAGCACCTCTCGGTACTTCTGTTCCGCGGGCTCCGGCCGGCCGGCTTCGTCATCAATGCGTGCGGCGGTCAGATCCATGCTGAGGCGCTTGGCGATCGGCGCATCGGGCCAGGATTCGCGTGCGTCGGCGAGTGCCGCGGTCGCATTGTCGAACTGGCCAAGATCGGTATACACCGTCGCGCGCTGTTGCAGCAGCTCGGATTGCCGGGCGGCGGTTGCGCCGGTCCGTTCACCGAGTTCGAAGGCGCGCTGGTTGAGTGCCAGCGCCGCGTCGAATTCGCCCAGCGCGCGTCTTGTGCGAGCCAGGGTCGAGGTTACCGCGCGTTGCACGCCAGGTTGATTATCCAGCCGAGGCAGATCCCGTTCGGCCTGGTCGACCACTTCATCGACGGTCAGCTTGCGCCCGGCGGACAACTCGGGATCCGCGGATGCAAGCATCTGCTCGAGGAACGTGTTGACTGCCGCCGACTCCTGGGCACGCTGGTCGGCATCGGCACGTGCACGCTGTTCAGCAAGCGCGAAACGCAGCGAGATCATGCTGGCTACGCCAAGCACGATGAAAATGCTGGCCATGGCCGCTGTCAGCAGACGGTGCCGGCGGACGAACCGACTCGCTCGATACAGCCGGGTCGGTGGCCGTGCGGCGATCGGCCGATGGTCGATGATGCGCTGGAGGTCGTCTGCCCATTGCGCGGCCGTCAAGTAGCGCTGTTCGCGCTCGCTGGCCAGCGATTTCATGATCACGGTATCGAGGTCGCCACGCGAGGCTGCGCTGATTGTTGCCAGTCGCGGTGGCGTTTCGTGACTCAGGATGTCGAGAGCCTCGAAGATCGTAGAGGTATTCAGGCGCGGATGCGGAAGTTGCCCGCCAATCAGCTCATAGGCGAGTACGCCGAGCGAGTAGACATCGCTGCGTGCATCAACGCGGGTGCCATCGCCCAGCAATTGCTCGGGACTCATGTAGGGCAGGGTTCCCAGCACCTGGCCGTCCTGGGTCAGCCCAAGAGCGGAATCGTCGCGCAGGCGTGCGATGCCGAAGTCGAGCACCTTTGATCGACCTGCATCATCGACCAGGATGTTGCCGGGTTTGAGATCGCGATGGATGACGCCGCGCTCGTGTGCATAGTGCACGGCGCGAGCGACTTCAATCAGCAACTGGAGTCGGGATACCAGATCGAGGTCGAGCTCGTTCGCGTGCCTGACCAGATCCACGCCAGGCACGTATTCCAGCGCCAGCCACGGCACCTCGACATCATCGATGCGGGATTCGCCGGCCGCGTACAACCTGGCGATGCCGGGATGTTCGAGTTGGGCGAGCACTTCGATCTCCCGGCGCATGCGATCAATCGCCGAAGCTGACAAGCCACGTACGACCTTCAGGGCGACTTCACGCTGTGGGTGAATCTGCTGCGCCAGATAGACGCGACCCATGCCGCCTTCACCAAGCAGACGCAGGATCCGATACGGGCCGATCGAGAATTCAGATGGTTCCTGTGGTTCTACTCCGTCCAATCGAAGCGTATCTGTTCCGCGTTTTGTCACTGTTGTCTCCTGCGTGGCCATTCAGGGTGGCCCATTCGCTGTTCGGCCTGTTGCTTGCAAGCAATGTGCCGCATTTCGATGATGATTTTAAATGCTGGACGAACGCAATGAATGCAGGGTCGTCCTGGCTGGAGACAAGCTGCCAGCGCCTTCGACGTTGACGATGTCGATTGCCAGCTCATTGCCGCTGAACGCCGCGGTTGCAGAGCGCTTGCGGATGCTGCAAGCAGATTCCATCAAGCGGGACTCCCCGGATGGCTAGAGGTCATATATAAAGTAAAGTACAATGATAGGCGTCAGTCAGGAGCGATCAATGAGCAAGCTGGAAGTCAAGGGAAGGGCGGGCGGGTTCATGCACTGGGTAGTCATCGGACTGGTGCTCGCGGTGCTGGGTTGGTGGGCGTGGGATTGGCTCAAGGATGAGGAGTTCCTTTGGCGCCTGTTGAGTTTCACCCTGCTGGTTGCCGGGATCGTGTTCGCCGCTTTCGGGGCCTGGAAGCTGATGGACAAGCAGCCCGTGCTGATTGCGACTGAGCAGGGACTGGTTGATCGCACCGGCATGCTGGTTCGGCGCATCAATTGGGGCGAAATCACGGGCTTTCGTTTGCCCGCTGCCAGTGGCAGGAGCTCGAATTTTCTGGCCATTGACCTGGTGGATCCGGTGAAATTCGTCGCCAGCGCATCCTTCGGGTCAAGCTCGGTACTTGAAGCGATCGAAACACAGCACGGTACGCCGTGTGTCATTCCGCTCAAGCTGCTGGATATCGAGCCGCACAACCTGATCGAGCATCTGAAAGGCTATCTGAGGCAGCACGGAAGCTGATCGCCGTCAGCATTGGATACGCAGCTTGTTCCTGAACCGCCTTGGGCAAGTCGGCAGTGCGCCACCGCGCAGTGGCGATCCACCACGGCCGGGCCATCAGCGCGTTCCAGTGGTTTGCGGGCTAAACTCATGTCATGGAAGCCCCCGTTACCGAATGGCTGTCAGCTTGGCGAGATGGCGATACCGCGGCGCGGGATCGCCTCGTACAGGTGTTGTACCCGGAGTTGCGCCGGCTTGCTGGCCAGATCTTCCGTCGGGAGCGTTCCGATCACACCTTGCAGCCCACCGCGCTGGTCAACGAAGCGTGGCTGCGATTGTCCGGTTCTGCGGCAGTGGAGGGCGGGGATCGCGGGCACATCCTTGCGGTTGCGGCGAGGCTGATGAGGGAAATCCTCATCGATCATGCGCGACGTCGGGCAGCATCGAAGCGCGATGG
>NZ_JBAWHJ010000449.1:0-14673 GCF_049593775.1 Dokdonella sp.
ACCCCGCCCGTGAACAAACGCGGGGTTTTCGCTGGGTACGGGCCCCTCACGACCCTCGACGAAACGCAGGTGCCTTAGAACCAGCCCCGGAGCGCTGGGATCACTGAAGATTCCGTATTGCTGCACACGACGGATGTCGAGATCCTCAAGCCGGGCTCCCGGTGACTGGTCAATACGAACCGTGATCGAACCGGCGTAGTTCAAATCCACCTCGGCGACTTCATCCGGATATCCCATGATGGTCTTCGCATGTGAATCGTCGACCATGAAACCGCCCGTCGCGTAGGTTCCCCTCCGCAATACGATCGCCTGACTGGCGGTTGTCCTGGGCAAGGCATATCCCAGCGTTCGGTAGGGTTGCTCAAGACTGCCGCGACCCGCGCTGTCGACTCCGCCCGGAGCAACAAAGACGAACGGCTCGACCGCAACCTGGATGGCAACGGTATGCATCAGTACTCGCTGCGTCGCGGCGCTATCGCGGATCTCGAACTCGATACTGATCAATGCTGCATTATCCGGCGTGAAGCGCAGCGTGCCTCGACGAAAGTCGACCATGACGCCTGAGCGCGGTACCGGCGTTCCGTCAATCGTCACGGCGGTGACCCGGAATTCATATGGAAAGGTCCCCCCGGCCACAGCCAGCCGAGATTCGTAGGGAAGTCCCGGATAGGCGATGGGGCGAACACCCGACGCAACACCCAGCACGCGCAGCGGGCCACCAGGCAAGGTTTCGGGAACCATCACCGGTGGAGTTGGCAGACTGCGACAGCGAATGAAGACCGGTGACGAATCGGCCGGCACGACGGTCGGCGCGAGTTCGGAAATGTCACACGCTTGCCCCAGTGGATGGGCGGCCACTGCAATTCCGAGATCCGCTCCGGGCACCGCCTGATTGGAGAACGTGTATTCGTCATTCAAGGTCGCAGCGAGCATCTCTCCCGCCCTGCTCAGCTCAAGCTGTGATCCCAATGCGAGTCCCTGCACGCGCACCACGACGGGCACAGATCCTCCGGCGAGCGAGCCGGTATCACCTGAAGCGAACACGGAATACGGAATGACACCGACGCAGAGCAGCAACAGCCAACTCGCCAGATCCCGCTTGCAGGCACTCGACACCATGGCTATTCCCCAATGTGAACTCTACTGATTGTAGCGGCCGGCACCCGAGTGAACCGTGATCCCGAAGGCAGTTGATGAAGATGTACGCGCCACACCCATCTACCCCGCAGCAAGTACCGCACTAGCGCCGGCCGCCAGGCAACACTTCTGATCATCAAGGGCATGCAGCGGGAAGCCGAGGTGCCCACGCGCAGGAATGCACACCGTTGCTGTGACCCTGCATGGCCCTGGTTGCAGAGAGCCTGAAAGATTCGACGCACCTTTTGCCTCGAACAGATCCTGCTTGTCGTATGGTGCAATCGGGCAGGCAATCCGGATTGCACTCATGTGCACACCCGGTGCAATCAGACGCAGCGCTCCATATTGAGAGGACCAGATCATGAAGCAAGTCTCGACGCTGTTCCTGCTCGCCCTGTTCGCAACCAGCGCCTCAGACACCATGGCTCATACTTGTCCGAGCATCGCTGGCACTCTTGCAGGTCCGCTACAAGCCGTGAAGGCAATACCTGCGGGCACAATCCTGGATTTGAATCTGTCTGTAACGGAAGCCTGACTTTCAACGGCTCGGGTACGGATATTTATCAGCTGGAGATAATCGAGCCGTTCACGATCTTGACTGTTCACATCGATACAGCCGAATTCGCCCCGACTTTGGCCTTGCCAGACCCACCGTGTACCGCCGGCACACCTTGTATCGCTACTCAATCATCTCCCACTCCGGGAACCATGGTTCTCAACCTTGGTACCAAACCGACGCCTGGAACGTACTTAGTTGGCGTCGGCAATACGCAGGCGGAAACACCGGGCTGGGGTTCATGTCAGCTGATTACGTCGGGCTTCATTCCGGTGGAGCTCCAACAATTCGAGATCGAGTAGCTCAGGTCGCTACGTCGCGCGTAAAGCCATAGATCGCGGATCGAGGAAACTCGTCAATGGCGGAGTGGCGGCGGACAGCAATGATTGAACCTGACTCGAACACCGACTCCGCTACCTTTCGTGCTCCCCTCTTGCGAATGCAGGGGCCGCAACGAACTCTTTCAGAAACAGTGCCGCCCACAGAAACTTCCGATGCGCGAGGAGCGCTGCTCGGGAGCCCGGGCCGGATACCGCGCGCAATCCATCTGCCACGCGAAACCGAACCGGGCACCTCGCAATGGTCAACTAGAATTCGCTGGTCCGGTCATGGATCCTGAAGCCATCCTCCATGACTACGGTCGTCGGCTTGCTGATGGAAGAAACAGCGGCGCGCACATCGATACTTTCAACGGCCTGGGTCAGGTAGGTCTTGTAGTAGTAGGTAACACTTTTCGTATCCGAGGCAGAGGCCCAGATCGTGTAGTCCGTATGGACGTTCCCGCCATCGTTTTCGCGAATGGCGCCCTTGGGGATATCAAAGGCATTCAGCACATGGAACGTCTGAAAGACCGCGTCCTTGCCGGTGGCCGCGGGTAGCGAGGCATTGGCAAAGGCAACCGCGCGCACGAAGCGGGATGGCGATGTGAAATCACCGGGAAGACCGGCCATCCCTGTTCCCTGGCCGAATGGAAGAAGCTTCTGCTTACCCACGGTGATCGCCGTGTTGTTCTCGGCGTGCAGCCCGATGTAGTTGCGCAGATTGGTCAGATGCCAGTCGTAGGGCGGGTTGTTCGTGATGACGTTTACCGTATTGTCGTGGATATGGAGGCCGTTCTTGGTGTACTCGACTACGATCGAAGCGCCCGTAGCATCGGTTACCGCATAGTGAAATGGGGCAACGCTGTCGATTGCGTCGATATGCGTCCCGACAATCGATATCGACGGCAGCGCTGCCCTGACCTCTTGCACCGTCGCGAACTGCCCAAGTATCCAGTTACCCAGCTCCTCGGAAGACACCGCCTGGTTTCGGTTGGCGTCCGTCACTTTTCCGAATACAGCATCGCCTGCGAAGTACAGCGCCCCGAAATAGAGACCTTCCGAGTTCATGCCATCAAATACGATGGGCATGTCGAGCCCGTTCGCACCCAGGAACCCGTATTTCACGCTGTAGGTGAAACCCTTTTCGGCCGGATCAAGTCCGAGCGTCGTGATCTTCGTGCCGGCGGGGATGGCGATGATGTTCGAATGCATGTCGAAGCCGAACTCCATCGTCCTGCCAGGAACCACCGTACCGTCTTGCGCCCGCATCACGATGCCGGTACAGGCAAATACCGAGTGGGCTCCCATGATCAGTGCAGCCGCAACAGGCCCCAAGGCCTTGAACGATACCGACGCAGGTCGGGAGAGTCTGGAAAAAGTCATGGCAAGGCTCCGTGGCAGGAATTCAGTCGTAGGGGAGAAGCGATGGTGGGATTCCCGGCCGGGACAGAACCTCGCATTGAACAATGCGACTCGCAGGTACCCTGCGATCATCAAGCGAGGGTCATCAGATCCTGTCCGACCGACACACGAATCATACGATGAACAGCGAAGCCCGATGATCGCCAGACCGCATCGTTCGAGTGACAGGCCAGGAGGCGGTGGTGGTGCCGTGCTTCGGAACGCCGTTGGCACCACATGCCACCATCATCGACATGCATGAGCTCCGCAGTGAGTGTCCTTTCCGGGTGCAGCAGACCGGAAACGAGCCTGCAGTTAACGAGGCTCTCGCCCAGAACCTCGGCCTCGAAGAAGATTTTTTGCCCCGCGTACACAGAAACCCCTTCGGGCTTCACAGCAGGCAGCGAGTCAAAGGTTTTTTCGAATACGGTTCCGTCCTGCTCCTTCAGAACGATATGCACGTCGTGAATACAGTCCACTTTCTCGCACATCACCTGCTCGGCCCGCGCCCTGTGTTCGGGAGGGACTACTTGATAGCGGAATGCCGGTTGCGTGCTTGCGCAGGACGATGCAAGGGAGGCAAGCGTGATTGGCAATACTCGATTCATGTGCGCCCCATCCTCCAGACTCCCGACCTTGGCCTGTACTCCGCTCCACCTGGATCTGTCTGGCCACAGCTCACTTTTCATGCTGTTCGGGAAACGCGAGGCGATCCGGACTCCAGAAAACACCTGCGCCGCTTGCTCATTCCGGTATTCGGGGAAAGTGCAGGTTGAATCGCGCCTGGAACAGCTCGGCACCATCCGCCCGGCACGTGAACGAATTGGTCATTGTCGTATCAGCGCCTGATCCGACCTTGAAGACAAAATACATGGGATTGTAGAAATGCCCCTTCCTTCCAGCCAGTTCAATCTCGAAAGGATGCGAGGTAACGTTGCTGGCAAGAATGCCGCCGGGGTTTCCGGGAGACGTCGGCGCGGAGGTCTCGCCCATGCATTCCAGTTTCGTGAGCTCTTCCGAAGCCTCGAAATCGAACTCGAACCCGTACCAGGTGCAGAGCCTGGTATCCCCGTTGTAGTTGCAACTGCCCTGGTCTGTCACCAGAACGTCCTGCGTTTCATGGCATATCCAGCCGCGACCGTGCTCGGACAATGTCGTGTTCGTACAGGCCAGCCCCGACTTGAAGTTGGATATCTCGATTGCCGATACTGAAAAGCTGCCAAGGACCGCGATGATTGCTGCCAGAATCCGCATGTCGTCCCTCCAGTTGCAATTCCTGCCGTGCATTGCGCAGGCAACAGGAATGAATTTGCCTATCAGGGAAAGCGTACAGGTTTAAATTGCGCGGAACATGAAACATGAGCCGTACGCCTGCGCCAGCCCTCGCCGGCATCAGCAGCCACGCGCCCTTCAGTCGAAATCGGCGTCGAAGATCAGGTCAAACTTGGCGCGTACCAGGCTGACATAATCGTCACCCGTGGAGTTGTCTTCGAAAAACGTCCGACCGAAGATCACCATGCTGCCATCCGTATCATCGTAGCCGATGGCATGCATCTGATTGTAATCGCCGGACTGTCCTGCACCGACCGGATCGGCAATCGTGTAGCTGTTCCATCCATTGTGGCCGAAGCCTAGGTCCAGTCGACCATCCGTGAATGTGCGGATCAAGGTGTACTGGGTACGGTGACCAAATGGCGCAACAAATGGAAACGAGATCCCGCCAACGATGATACGACGGTTGGGCAATATCACGACTTCGTCGCGCTGCTCGAAGAACGGGTAGATTCCGGGCTGCCCGGAAAGCTGATGGAACCGAAGCCCGAACTCCGGGAAGAGCTGGCCGCTGGCATCAAGACGTACAAGCAGGATGCAGCAACTGACGCTGCCATTGCTTGCCTTACCCGCGACCACGACACTCCCATCGTCGTCGAGCGCCAGCGCATAGGCAATCATTCCGTTGAATCCATCAGGCGTCGCCATGTCGAGAAGTCCGTCAACACCCCATTGGGGATCCGGCGAACCGTCTGTCAGCAGTTGCGCAACCACCAGACTGTGGCCCGTGGTATTGCCGCGAGACCCGGCAACCAGAATGCGGCCATCGGGTCGAATCACGAGTGCATGGAGGTCACGCGCTCCGGTCGTGGAAGGCATCTCGACTTCGACGCTGCCGGCTTCGCCGAAGGTGATGTCTACAACACCGTTCGGGTCGAAACGAAACGCCTTCACCTGCTGCCCATCACGACCTGCGAGCACGAATCGACCCGCCGGGTCTCGCGCCAGATCCGCGGCAAAGAAGCCGTCAGCCGGCATCTCACCATTGCCAAAGCCGGCTTCCAGTTCGCCATTGTCGAGGACATGACGCAAGCATCCGTTTGACCAGAGGTAGGCGCCCCCCTCGTTGTCTGCAACCAGACGCACCTGTCGCTTGAGCCCACAGCCTGGCAACGTGACTATTCCGGTGCCGTCATTCCCAAACGTCGTATCTGCAGTTCCGCCTCGCCACGCGCGGCCCACCCAGACGCGCCCATCGTCCAGTGGCGCAGCCCACAGGAAACGCCCATCAGCCAGAACGTCGAGGTCGCCGGTGGGTTGCGTGGCATTGCCTGGTGTCTTCTGAGGTCGCACAAGGACGACTTGGCCATTCGTGCCGAATCCGGTGTCAGGATCGCCATCGAGTGGATGCGCGTCCGTGGCAAGCAAGCCCATGAGCATTCCCAAGAACATGTGTAGTGACCGCATACCTGATTTCCCGTCCTTCCCTCGGGTGGGCACAAGCGTGCCGGATGACCACCCATCAGCCTGAGTACCGGCAATGGCAGGAAAGGTTGCATGGGCTACGAAACGTTGTTGGCATCGCGTCTGCGCTGGCTCTCCTGCACACTGAACTTCAAAATCGCCCGCGCATACCGCTTGTGCAGGCCGCGAAGCCCAGCACCCTGGATGAAGGCGTCGTTCAATCGGATGCTTTGGGCGGGATATCCTGCGGGTGCGGGCTTCCGGCTGGCACCTCGATTCGCCGGCTCGAAGCCATCGGCAAACAGCCGATCGCGGTTGCAGGTCGCGTCAGCACATCCATAGACCTTGAGATCACCGTTGGACCCATCGTAGTAGCTCACGATAGGAAGGCCATTGTTGCGGATGGCTATGCCTGTGAAAGCACCGACGCCGGGTGCGGCGTCCAGTTCGCGTGAAAAACCCGCCATGCAGTTGACGTCCGTGCAGACAAACACGCGCAGACTCTGCTCCGATCCCGAATTGTTGTAGTGACTGATGATCGGCATACCGTCAACCCCAATGGCTATGCTGGTATACCAACCGGGCGACGGCAGGCTGTCGAGAATTCGCCTGGTGCCCGTTGAGCACTCGACGGTCGAACAGCTGTACATCATCAGATCCTTGGTCGCGTTGTTGAAATAGCTGACGACGGGGCGACCGTCGGCCCGAATCGCGATGCTCGAGTAGCGTCCGACATCACCGATCGCGTCGAGCGTGCGCGACGAGCCGCTGGAACAGTCGGTGGCCGAGCAGGTGTAGAGCTTGAGTGCGGCGTTGTCGATATCGCGATAGCTGACGACGGGCATGCCATCAAGTCGGATCGCGATACTCGTGTCCGTTCCGACCAGGCCTTCCCCATCTGTCAGCGTACGGGCACTGCCGGAAGAACAGGTGACGGTGGTGCAATCGTAGATCTTGAGGTTCCAGTTCTTGTTGTCGAAATAGCTGATGATGGGTCTGCCATCGGCGCGGATGGCGATACTGGAATCCACTCCGACAGAACCCGCATCAAGAAAGCGCACAAGGCCGCTGGAGCAATCCGCACTGGTGCAGTCGTAAGCGCGAAGGCTGGCCATGGTAGAGCTCTGGTAGCTGATGATCGGCAGTCCATTGGCGCGGACAACAATGCTCGTGTAGCGGCCAACTGCAAACTCCGAGTCGAGAACATGCGCCGTACCGCTTGCACACCCACTATCGGCACATGCATAGACCTTCAGATCGAAGTTCGTGCCGTCGTGGTAGCTGATGACCGGCAGACCGTCGACCCCGATTGCGATGCTGGTGTATTCGCCAACGTCACCAAAACTGTCAAGTACCCGAGGCACATCATTGACATGTGCACCGCGCAACATCGTTGCTCCGAACGAATCCTCTCCCTGCGCCTGCCCGCAGCCCAGGACAACCAACAGCAGTATCACGGCACCACCGCGCAGCCTCTGGCTTGCCATCTCGAACGCTCCCGTTTCAGTTCAACCTCATGAACGAACCGGCGAGGGCGAATCGCACAAGCGCGAATGATCGGACGGGCGCCCGGGAAAGCCCTACGAGCGAAGAGTGAGGAGCACGCATCCCTGATGCTCGCGAAATGTTGCTCAACAGCGGGCCTGAGAGGTGTTCGGAACGAACTCCACGGGCCCCATGCCAGTACCCGCTCACTCTACCGACGCATTCGCGTTTTCCTGATGATTGCCGATAGAAACGACCGCCACCACTACGGTCTGACCACGTCGTTCTCGAAAAGCCATCTACTACTTGCATCGCCCTTGCCGCAGACCAGGTGTCGGCAACCTGGTCGACGACCATCCGGCACGGGTTCGCTATTCGACTGGTCCGAAGCCATCCTTGAACAGCGTGTCGTCCAGATAGAAATAGGCTGCGCCATGGAAGCTGGCAATGCTCGATTCCGCATCGGAACCCACAAGAGTGGTTGATCCCTTGATCGACACATCCCAACCGAAGGAATTGCCAGCCGTACCATCACTTGCAGTCAACCTTTGCAATGGCTCCCAGCCACCTGATGCGTCCGAGAAGACATAGGAGCTACCGATCGTGGGTGGGGGAGGTGTAGCGCCCGGATCATCGTTGTTGCGCCACATTCCAACGACGGCGCGCTCGCCGTCGATCGCAACCGACTGCCCGAACTGATCATATTCCTGACCGTCTTCAGCTGTCAGCTTCTGGTCCTCCGCGTATTGATTGCCATCGAACTTGAAGACATAGGCTGCCCCCTGATGCAGGATCGATCCCTTGTTCGCAGCAGGCGCACCCACCAGGAATGCTGTTCCGTCCGTTGCCACGGAGTAGCCAAACTGATCACCTTCGGCGCCATCCGAGGCCGTCAGTTTCTGGACCTCGGCGAGTTTGCCGGAACCATCGACTGCGAATACGTAGACACTGCCCGTGGGATAGTCGCCCGACGACCAATCCGGACCCGGTGCACCTACCAGGACATGATTGGCATCGGCCGCAACAGCGCCGCCAAACTGGCGGCCATCAAAGATGGCGCTGTCGCTCCCCTGAACCTGCTGGATGCGTGACCAGGTCCCCGCAGATTCCGCATATACGTGGGCCGCTCCACGACTTCCCTGCGTATTGGAACTGTAGGAAGGCTCACCGACGATGGCGAGATCACCGGCAAATGCAACCGCGCGACCGAACCAGCTCAGCGTGATGGGAACCGGTGATACCAGCAATTGTTGCTCTACCCAGATACCGTCGGCGGAGCGCTCGAAAATGTATGCACCTCCAGTCGGACCGCTCATCGGATTGAATACTTCAGGCGCGCCGACAATCAGCTTGTCGCCCGATACCGCCAACGACCAGCCGAAGAAGTCGGACCAGTTTGGAGGCGTACCAGCAGGCGGCGTGCCAACCAGCGTCTGTACCAGGTTCCAGATTCCATTCTCTCGTTCGTAAACATGGACAAGACCGGGTCGGCTTAGCGGCGCGGGCGCCGAAACGAAAGCGGTGTCTCCGGACAGAAGCACGCGAAAGCCCAGCAGGTCGTTTGCTGCAGTGCCTGGCGGAATCACGGGTTGTTCGATCCAGTCGACAGGCTCAGACCCGAAGACGAAATCAACACTGTTATCACCGCTGGAGCTGACGCCCGAATGCGCAAGCGGCAAGCGTTCTGCAGCGCGATAGTTGAACGGTATCGTGATTGGCACAGCAGCTTGAGTTTCAGCAGCATCAGCGGCGGGTGAATGCATGAGCAGCGAGCATGCAAAGGCCAGGCCGGCTCCTGCGATCAGTCGTATCGAAAGCTTGGTATTCATGATTCCCCCATTGTCGAGTGGCTGTCTGATTCCAGTTCTTTCCGTTTCCCCGTCTGCGCAAATGGAATTGCACGAACAGGAGACGTCAGCACGATTCGGCAATCCGCCTGAGCGGATTCACCGTGCAACGGTTCAGGTTGCAATTGCTTGCTGATCAGTATTCAGAGGCCATGCAACACACGCAATAGATCGGACTGATCGATCTATATCCATGATAGATATCAATCAGTCCGCTCCTGGAAACCAGACTGCGTGCTCGTCTGGTGCGATAACCGATTCAGCGTACGCGCGGCGTCTTCTTGTGCGTAGCGGAGCGTTGAGGAAATGCCTCCAGCGCAGCGCGCCAGCCCAGCTGAAACCGTGTTCGGGTGTCAAATGCCTTCATCAATTCTGCGACGCGCCGGTTCAGCGTTGCCGAGGAAATCTCCAGCTGATGGGCAATGGATTTGTCATTCAAGCCGGTGGCCATCAACTGAATAAGAGGTTCGGCAGCTTCCGGGAGCCGGTTGGGTGGCGGCGATCGCTTGATCTGGCCAGCGCGATCGAAATCGATCGGCGTTGAACGCTCCCACAATCTCTCAAAGAGCTCGTAGAGCGCATCCAGAAGAGTGGAGGGTCGTACAAGCAGATGCGGACCATCCGGCTTCTGGAGACTCAAGGGAAGGATGGCGATGCGTCGATCCGCGATGAGGAGCTTGAACGGCAAGACCGGGTATACGCGCGCCTCATCGCCGGCGGCGATGTCGTTGCGTATCCGTCGAACTTCACCGGGCAATCCCATGAATTCGATATCCGAGATGGTCCGGGATCGCAGCGGTCTGGGCGGCTGTCGCACCGATGGATCCGAGGATGGCTCCGGGTCAACGAACATCCTCGGCGTGCGTTGCAGGAAGACCACATCTTCGAGAGTTGATTCCTTGAGATGCATCAGCAGCTGCCTCACGGCTCCTGGATCCGTGACTACTTCGATCATGTTGGGCGGACTGGATGCTGCCGAGCTTCGTGCAGCATGCTCCTTGAGTTCGGCGATGCTGAGCCTGACTCGATCCAGGCTCTCCTGCCTCTCGCGGATCAACGCCTCAAGCGCAAATTCGGGCGCCGCAGGAATATAGCGTCGTGGACGATCTGGCGAATGCGTGGCAAGTCCGCGCAGTTCCAGCGTGTCGATCAGGCGTTGTCCGCGATGCAGCGCCAACCCGAGATGCCTGGATAGTTCCTCGGCGGTCGCCATTGGATGAGCGAGCAGGAGCCGGTAGGCGCCTTCCTCCTCAAGGGAAATGCCGACCGCATCGAGCGGGCGCATGGAGTTTCGTTGCCTTCTTGCCATTTCGGCTACCCTCGCTCAATAGGGTTGATACGCATCTGCTTGGCGGGCAAAGCGGCCTCCCCCCCCTTTCGCTCCAGGCGCGAAACGTGAAGAAGATGCTGCAAAGCTGATTATGGACATCCAAACCAGCCGAATCCCGGCTCCGGCGTTTGGACATCTAAAAGCCCAACGAGATCCTACTTGAGGAATGGAATTTTTCCTACCGACAGGTTCATGTCCCAATTCATGGCACGGGTACGCCACGTCAAAGCGAACGCTCCGCGACCCATTTCACCTTTCTGCCGCGCATTCGAAAGTCTCGCGCAAGCCGATTGACGCGATCGGATTGTTCGATGAGAGAGCTATCCCTGGCCCGCACTCGGGAAATGGCTCCCGGGGCAGCGGCGAGACCATCAATTTCCTCCTGACCACCCGGGAAGCGCGATACGGGTGCCGCCTGAGCCGTCCGTTCGGGCGCAACATGCAGGCACGCCATCCCAACCTTGAGCTGTGCAATCAGAACTTCGCGCAAGCAGCCTTGCTCGCATGCCGCACAATCATGGGATCGGCAACGCAACCTGCGCATCCTGGTTGTCACCCGAGTCAGTCCTGAGACCGGCCTCTTGGTTCCCATGCCAGCCGCGCACTGCGGGGACTTCAGCATCTGGCGGGAGTGGAATCTCGTGGTTCCAGCGGTCGCCGGCGCTGGACCAGCTCAATCATCCTGAAGCGGATATCGCAGGCCGCACTGTCGGCGAGCGAACAGAACCGGCGGGATTCTCCGTTGCGAATCCGGACATGCTGGCGTTGAACATTGGCAAGCACGAACAGTGAAGCTCCGGCAATCACCGAATTTCGCGAGCCAGTGAAAGTCGAGCGCCCTCCCTGATGAAGCCTCTGAACCCCGCAAGCACCGATCCCTGGCACTGAGCCGTGGGCGCACCAGCCCGGTGCCTTCGGCCTTGGCAATCAACTGACAAGAGGTCGGGCACTTCGCATCGCGTTCGCTGCCTATTGCCGGAATTCGACAATGTCGAGATTCAGGGGAAACGCCCGGGTCACCTCAATATCGCTGTCAAGTGCCGTGCCCCACTTCCCCTCAAGAGTCTCCGACGTTTCAAAGGCATCGACATCGACCTTTCCTGTCAATTTGAAGCCGTCGATGACATAAGGCATTCCCTCGGAGCCAAGAACGGACGCACTGTTCACGACATGAAAGTGCAGATGGGGAGCCGACGTGTTGCCCGAATTCCCAAGCTGGCCGATGACCATGCCGGAGGTGACTTTTTCTCCTTTCCTGACACGCACCGACCCCTTTTTCAGATGCGCGTAGAACGCGTAGCGGCCATTGCCCAGATCAAGAACCACGTGGTTGCCATCCACCGTACCCAGGGTGATGGTCGTCGGATCCGGCAATGTCCCCGGCACCTGGTCATCGAGCTCGTCGAGGACGGAGACCACGGTTCCGTCCGCAACTGCGAGCACATTCGCGGAATAGCCGACGAAGTTCCGCACATCTGCAGCATCGCCATGCACGAACTCGCCCTGCGCGTTGAGTTGCATGTAGTCAATGGCAAATCGCTGGGCGTCGAACAGGCCGCCATTGACGGTCTGGAACGATCCACGATGGACGATGCTGCTGTTGCAACAACCATTTAGTGCAACCCAGTTCGAACCTTCCAGGGGAGGCGCCAGAATCGGCAAGGAGCCTGTTTCCGGATTGAACGTTGCAACGCGATAGTCTAGCGCCGTTGCGGGAGTCGTCGGGCCGGGATTTGCGGCGCCAAGAAGCCGCAGTCGATGCGAAATCGTCGCTGGAACCTTGCCGGGCTCAAAGGTCAGCTCGATGAAGAACAACCTGCTGCCGTTCAACTCAATGGTTGCAGAACCTGCGGGCCTCGGCTGCAGCGTTCGCAAGCGCGCCAGCAGATCATCCTCCTTGAATGTCGCGAGGATGCGCGCTGGAGATGCCGCGTCCACGACATCGACTTGCTGCAATGTCGCCGTCGCCGGCTTTGCATTGGTCAGCATCAGTTCGTAAACGAGATGCTCCATGCCATCGGCGCCCATGAACGCGGCAGGTGGCGGCCCCAGAATCGAAGCGGTCACTGGCGTGAAGCGCTCATCGGCGTTGTTGGCTTCGGTGGTATCGGCTTTTTGCGGCTTGGCTATGGCAGCCCCGCACAGGCAAACCAGAAACACAGCGGCAATCATCAGGCTTTTAGGAAAGTATCCCCACATGGCATGGATCCCTCGCGATAGATGCTGACCTGATTGTGCCATGCGATGCACGTCCCAACCACGAACAGGTCGCCCCGCAGTTGCGACATGAAACCGGCCTTTTCGTGGTCAATGATCGAAATGAGCCGCTTGCGCAAGAGTCCCAATACCGCATTCACGACACTTCTCCGAGCTGCTTTGCGAGGAAACCTCGTTGGTTCGGCATCCATATTGCGTGTTCCCCACAATAGGGGGATTATCTGGCGGTTATTGCCCGCTCGATCGATTGAGCAAAAACGGCACCGAGAATCTCATGGGGGGGAGACACGCACCCAGGCAGCGGATCTCGTGCGTGACACTTCAATCCCCAGTTGCAGGAGAAAACATGAAATTCTCATCCTCATCATCGCGATGCGGTCGAAACCGAACAACACCGTTGGCCAGCGCACTCGCCATTACCCTGCTTACCGGCATGGCTGCAACGGCTTCCGCTTCCAGCAATGCCGTAGTCGATTTCGCACGCGCCTTGCCCGGTGCGGCCCTGGGCAATACCTCGGCAACCACGCCGGCAGCCGAATCCGCCTACTACACGATTGTCTTCAAGCAAGCCGCGCTAGCAACCTATGGCGGCGAAGTGGCAGGGCTCCGAGTACCTGATCGCCTCATGCGTCAGGGAGTACCAACCGCCAAGCTGGATGTGAAATCACCGGCGTCAGTCGCGTATGTGGCGTACCTCGAGAGCAAGCAGCAGAGCTTCATCAATGAACTGGCGAGCTCCCTCAATCGACCAATCGACGTCAGGGCGCGCATGCAGCATGCGCTGAATGCCGTGGTGGTCCGCTTGAGCGATGCCGAAGCGTCCGCCGTCATGGCACGCACCGATGTCCTTTTCATCGAACGTGAACACGAACTTGAATTGACCACCGATCGCGGCCCCGCGTTTATCGGTGCCACGTCAATCTGGTCCGGCGATACCGCCAACGGCGTCGACACCAAGGGTGAAGGCATCATCGTTGGCGTTATCGATACCGGCATCAATTGGCAAAGCCCCGCTTTCGCGGCCGTTGGCCCGGTCGATGGCCACGTATTCGTGAACCCGTTCGGTGCTGGAACCTATGCCGGAAACTGCCAGGCAGGCCAGCCTGACGCGGGACGCTGCAACAACAAGCTGATTGGCATCTACAATTTCGCAACCGCTGGCACCACGGGCGAAGATATCGACGATCACGGCTCGCATACCGCCAGTACGGCGGCCGGCAACCTCTGGGATGCAACATTTGCCGGAGGCGCGTTCCAGATCACCGGAGTTGCGCCCCACGCCAACGTGATCTCCTACAAGGCCTGCACGACCGGTTGCTCAAGCGTGGCTACGTCGCAGTCGGCCAACCAGGCACTGATTGATGGCGTTGATGCACTCAACTATTCGATCAGTGGTGGCACCTCGCCATGGACGGATGCCACTTCGACCGCGTTCCGCAACCTGGTGGCGGCGGGGACGTTCGTCGCTGCGTCCGCAGGAAACACGAGCACGACCGTGCCCAACCCGCAGGGACAGGTCAATCACATGGAACCATGGGTCGAGACCGTCGCTGCCTCGACTGAAGACCGCATCATCGCCGTCAGTCTCGACCTGACCAGCGTGACGATGCCGCCGGCAAATACGCAGAACGTTCCGATGCGTCC
>NZ_JBAWHJ010000450.1:0-1619 GCF_049593775.1 Dokdonella sp.
GGTAGTCCAATGCTTCAACGCCATCGCGAACCCATTCGACATTGTTTGCAATACCGCGGCGCTTGAGCGTGCGCAAGGTCATTTCTGCATCCGACTTGGAATCCTCGACAAGGAGGATTTCCACTTGTTCATAGTTCATTGAGCTCTCTCCTCTGCATGCACAGTGTGCCCCGAACCGGCCATGCCTGGCAGATCGAAGGCAAAAGTCGCCCCATTGCCTGGCTCGCCTTGCGCTTCTATCGTACCGTCGTGTCGGCTGACGATGCGCTGCACTATTGCAAGCCCAACGCCTGCGCCATCGAACTCATCGTCGGTGTGCAGTCGCTGGAAGACACCGAACAGCTTGTCGGCGTATCGCATGTCGAAGCCAACTCCGTTGTCGCGGATCTGGTATCGGCAGAATTCCGGATATCGTTCACCGCTGATATGGATTCGAGCCTCACTGCCACGGGGGGCGCTGTATTTGAGCGCATTCGAGATCAGGTTGACCCATACCTGCTTCAGAAGTGTCGCATCCGCGTGCGTGCAGGGTAGTTCATCTATGCTGATCTTGGTGGATATGGCGCTGAATTCCTCGCGCACCACATGTTCGACCAGCGCCTGCATGTCTACAACAGTACGCTGCACTGGTTTTCGCCCCAGACGGGAAAACGCAAGCAAGCTGTCTATGAGTGCTCCCATCCGGCGAGCCGCAGCCCCGATTTCATCGAGATAGCGACGCCCTTCGGAATCCAGCTGATCCAGGGAATCTTCAGCAAGCATCTGTGCATATCCGTCGATGTGGCGAAGCGGCGCACGCAAGTCGTGGGAGATGCTGTAGCTGAACGCTTCCAGTTCTCGGTTGCTGATTTCCAGTTGACTTGCCTTGGTAATCAACTGTGAGTTCAGCAGTTGGATGTTTCTTTCGGCAATGGTCCTGTCAGTGATGTCGCCGATGAATGCGTTGTAGGTACGGTTCGCGCCAATCATCAATTGCCATATTGTCATCTGGATGGGAAACTCGTCACCGTTTCGACGAAGAGCCGTCATCTCTACTCGCCGATCAAGCAGCCTTCCCGCCGCTCCTTCGGGGCTCCTGGCGCAAGCAAGCCCGGCATCGTGAGCCTCGCGAAGGCGTTCGGGAATGATGATCCGCGACAGGTCTTTCCCGATGCATTCGCTTCGCAGGTATCCGAACATTTTTTCCGCGGCCACGTTCCAGTCGATCACCCTTCCATCGGCGTCAATGGAGATGAATGCGTCGTATGCCGTGTCCACGATGGACCGAATTCGCGCCTCGCTTTGTTTCAGCTCCGAAAAGGCTTCTTCGCGCTGGCGCTCTACTTTGCTCTGTTTTGCCGCGGCACTGTCGAGAGAATGTGCACTCCACAAGGTCAATGCGACACAGAGGGTGATGACCGCCACGGTATAGAGTGTTATCCCGAGATCCGGGCCGAACCAGCCCATGTACTCGCCCTGCACGCGAAGCCATCCGATTGCAATCAGCATTGCAATCAGTGCCGGAAGCAACAGCCGGACCAACGCTCCACCTGGCCCGGACCCTGTGACCAGAGCCATCCAGCCGACCTTCGGTCGGGCCGCAAGCACGCTCAGTGCGATCAGCAGAAACGTCATGGCAG
>NZ_JBAWHJ010000451.1:0-5705 GCF_049593775.1 Dokdonella sp.
AGTAGTCAGAAATTGCGCAACCGTCGGTCTGCACTGCCTGGTTGCCCTTGACCCAGACACCATCCAGTTCACCGAATGCACCACGCATTGCGATCGCGCCGCCGCGCCCTGCCCAGTTCCGGTCGCTGTTGACGCAGAAGTCGAAACCGTTGTCGTATCCACGCCCCTTGTTTCCGACAAGCGATGCGCACCCGGGGAAATTGGCATTGGCGATGCATCCGCCCGGATCGCGCTTGAGTTCGAAGCGAGCGAGACCACGAACCATGACCCCGCCGCCGTCGGCCGCCTGATTGTTGGCGATATGGGTGTTGGTCAGTTCGGCGACACTATCGTTCAGTAGAGTCAGGCCGCCGCCATCACCGCGGTCAACCTCGTAGTGCGAACCGAACCCGTCATAGACCTTGTTGCGACCGACGTTTCCTTCAATCAGGGTTGTCGAACTACGGCTGCCGAGCGAGAGGTGGCTGGCGCTCGTTGCATAGATGCCTGCGCCCGACGCGCTGCCATATTCATCAACGACGGCTTCCGGATAGTCGACTCTATCGACTTCATTGCTTGCAATTCGACGCTCTCCCGAAAGGCTTCCTGTCATTTCACAGTTTTCCAGGTACACGCCGCCACCGTGCGCACCCGCGACGTTGTCGACGATGTCACCGTCACGGAAGTCGACCTTTCCACCCGACTCTGTATTTGCGTTGAGGCAATAGATGCCTCCACCGCGCTGGATGGCGACGTTGTCGGTCAGCTGCGTATCGGACTGGATAGTAAGCTGCGCACCGTTGCTGCCATCGATATAAACACCACCACCGAACTCTCCGGCAACATTGTCGGTCAACTCGACGCTGGTCAATCGTACGCTGGCAGCTCCGCCGATTCGCAGACCCGCGCCCTTCGGAGCCACGCCGCCCTGTATGCGCACTCTGCTCAGGCTTACAGTCACCGCGATCGGATTGGCAAACCCGGAGATAAAGCCAACCGGCTGATTGTTGCCGATGCCCTGGATTACCGAGGGGGCATTGGCGTCACTCGAAATATCCGAGCAGTTGCTGTATCCGCCAGTCAGGGTGACATTGCGATCAATCGAGAGAAACGGGTCTGAAACCACGTTGTTCGACAACCGTATGGTGACCGAGCCGCCCGATGGAACGGAGTTGATGGCGTCGTTGATCGTGTGGAAGCTACAGGTTGCCTCGCTACCGACAGTCACGGTTCCACCAGCGAAAGAGGTTTGAGCGATGCCGGCGAGAGTCAGCGCCAGGAGAGTTTTACCAATCGTTTTCATGTCGTATTCCAAAATTTTTGGCAAGCAGAATGGATCACCTGGCATGGCCAGGCGCTTGAGATTCAGGATTGCGGAACGGGTGGTACCTGCTCCGCCGCGACGAGGCCGATGCCCAGAGAAGCGCCTGGCGCGGCAGAGCAGCCGGGTCTTCCAGATTCAGACCCAGCGTGTCCCCAGGAGCAGCCAGTTGTTCATTGCGACAAGCAATTTGCAGGCGTTGTCATGGACGCAATTCATGCCTGGCCAACCACTGGATTCGGCATACGCTGCGGCGGACGCGGAATCAGCATGGGCACTTCTGCCTGATAGCGCTCGTAGTCGGGCAACGCGTCCCTTAGATCGTTTTCCTCGAACTGAATACCGATCAGGATGTAGCTGGTGATCATGGTCGCGTAGACCAGATGAGCCACCGTCATCGTCGGCGTGAACCAGGCACTGAGGATGAATCCGAAATAGAGTGGATGGCGGACCCAGCGATACGGCCCTGGTGTGACGAATCCCAGGTTGGTATACGGGCGACCACGGAATTCAAGCCAGACCTGACGCAGGCCGAACAGATCGAAATGATTGATCAGGAAAGTAGACAGGAAGACTGTCGCCCAGCCGAGGCCAAACAGCGTATAGAAAATGGCCTGGATCCAGGCGGATTCAAACTGCCAGATGACGCCACCCATTGGCTGCCAGAATACGAACAGGACGATGAGTGCGACGCTGGAGAGCAGGACATAGGTACTGCGTTCCGCGGCTTCCGGAATGATACGGGTCCAGGCCCGCTTGAAAGCCGGCCGAGCCATGACGCTGTGCTGTACTGCGAAAAGGGCAAGCAGTCCAAGATTCGTGAGCAAGGCCACGAGGAAGCTTGACGTGGGCGCGGAATCAATCGACTTCGGCACCCAGATGTTGCCGACAAATCCGATCGCATACAGGATCGTTGCAAAGAAAACGAAATAGCTCAGTACGCCGTAGAGCAGGATGGCTGTGCGTTTCATGAGGGTTTCTCCCGAGGGTCATGCCGGCGACCAATCACCAGCTGCGGCCCAGTGTCAGGATTTACCCATGACCGGTCTTGACCCCCACGGGACCAGTCCTGACCATCCCATGACCTCTTTTACTATCAGTGTGTTAGGCGAGCAATATAGTGACTGTCGTTGCCGCTTCCCCGTGCTCTACCGTAGCCGACAGCTGAACTAGCGCTTGCCGCTTGGTCGACCAGCCAGCCGATGTGGCCCTGGACCCAGGCCAGCCATGGCGTCATCGGCGTTGTATAACTGGCAGGCACGCAGAGAGAGGCACCCGCACCCGATACAACCACTCAGGCGATCGCGCAGGGCCTGCAGATCCGCAATCCGCTGATCGAGCGCGGCACGCCAGTGTGAGGACAATCGGGTCCAGTCGGCCTTGGTCGGTGTGCGCTGGTCAGGCAATTGTTGCAGCGCCTCCCCTATCTCGCCAAGACTGATTCCCAGCGCCTGTGCAGCACGGATGAAAGCGATTCGACGCAGGATCTCGCGACGGTACCTGCGCTGGTTGCCAGCGCTGCGTTCCGATGAGATCAGCCCCTGTGTTTCATAGAAGTGCAGAGTCGATACCGCTACACCGCTTCGCTTTGCGACTTCACCCACACCCAGACTGGCATGACTCATGGCCTGTTGACCTAAAGTAGACTTGAGGTCGCAAGCTACCGGTGAACGGATCGGGAGACAAGCTTGCAAGTTGCCATCAAGTCGGGAGCGCACGTGTCGCTGTTTTCAGCCGAGTACCGAAACCTCAGCATTGGCGCCGTCGGACTTTGCTCGATGATCGCATTCGAAGCCATCGGGGTCGCCGCGGGCATGCCCGCGGTTGCCGGCGCACTTGATGGTCTGCCGCTGTACGCACTTGCCTTCGCCGGCACCCTGGCCGGATCCGTGGTGGCCATGGTGTGGTCGGGGCGAGACTGTGATCGGCACGGGCCCTTCCGCTCGATGACCGTTGGCATGTTTCTATTTGCGGTCGGCTTGCTGCTGGCGGGCTTGGCGGAATCAATGGCCACGCTTGTTCTGGGCCGTGTCGTTCAGGGCTTCGGTGTGGGCGCACTGGGCGTAGCGCTCTATGTCGCCACTGCACGCACGCTGCCTCAGGAGCTCCACCCGCGCCTGTTTGCCCTGTTTTCGACTGCCTGGGTCGTACCCGCGATAGTCGGACCTGCGATTTCCGGCTGGATCGTCGAGCACTGGGGTTGGCGATGGCTATTCCTCGGCATTCTGGTGCTGCTGTTGCCGACTGCCGCACTGATCCTGCCGCCCATACGCGGTGAACGCGAAGCGTCGAATTCCCAGGGACCAACCGGAAGACTGTTTCATTGGGCCCTGCTCGCCTCCATCGGCTGCCTTGCACTTTCAGTCAGCGGCTACGCGAAAGAATGGATGCCGGTCGCTGCCCTGACATCCCTGGCTGCTCTTGTATTGGCCGCGAATCGCCTATTGCCTGAGGGCACCCTGCGTCTGGCACGTGGCTTGCCGACGATCATTGCCCTGCGCGGAATCAACGCGTCGGCTTTCTTCCTCAGCGAGGCATTCGTCCCGCTCTGGTTGCACGAACAACGGGGTTGGTCGATCACCGCAGCCGGCATGGCGCTGACCGGCGGAGCGTTGTGCTGGAGCCTTGGCAGTCATCTGCAATCGCGCATGACGCTTGAAGCTACACGCCAGCAGTGGCTGCAGCGAGGTTGCCTGCTGCTGTTGCTGGGAATCTCGACGTGCATCGGCGCCGTTCTCGGACTTATGCCCGAATGGAGCATCCTGATCGGCTGGTCGATCACCGGATTCGGCATGGGCGTGTCATTTCCGATGTTCGGCGTGCTGACCCTGAAACTCGCACCGCGAGAGCTGCATGGCACTTACTCATCGGCCCTGCAACTCGCAAACGCTCTATTTACGGGAGCCACGCTCGCCGCCGGTGGCCTGATTTTCTCGCTGCTGCAGGCGAACTCGCCGATCCAGGCGTATCTCTGCGTGTATTTGCTTGCTGCATTGCTGGCCGCGATTTCATGGACGGCATCACGACGAACCCGACCCGGGGATTGATGGGCATGCGTACGTCGACCTGATCCCGCTATCCGGGAGCCAGGTAGACGAACGGCTCCCACGGCAGATTGCGCAGGACGAAAAATGCCAGCACCAGCGGAAGCCAGATACGCGCATCCGACAGCGGGGCCATGCACATTCGTCCGGGATTGAACGTGTTCCAGATCAGAATCGGCATCAGCGCAAGCGCGATGACTGCCAGTGGATTCATGCTGAACGCGAGCAGGAAGCTACCGTGCAATACGGCATGCAGTGCGCGTGTGGTACCGCATCCCGGACAGAACAATCCGGTAAGCGCATGGAATGGACAGGATGGCAGGATGCTGCCCGCAGCAAACGGATCCAGCAGCATGAGCATGACAGCGACGCCGAATGCCGACACGGTCAGCGACAACACCGATAGCCAGGGCCGAACGGGCGTAACCAGACCGGTCATGTCATCAGTGCTCCCGAGGCATGGTCCAGCCGCAGCTGTGTCAGAACATGAAATGCGGAACGGCGAGCGCAGCCCAACCCAATCCAAACAGAAGTCCCAACCCGAGTGACACCCAGCTCCAGATACCCGCAAGTCGCGCGGACTCGCGCGCTCCTGCGGTGTCCCCTAAACTGACTTTTCCATCGACCTGTGCGGCATAGACAATCGCCACGATACCCGTTGGCAGACAGCAGAAGATGGTCGCAAGAATGGCCCAGATCAGATTATTGCCGACATGAACTCGCTCGCCAGGGCTCGCTACCGCCCCTAGCCCGTATTCGGTTCCGGCATGCGGCATGGCCCCGCCGCAGCGAACGCAGTAGTCGGATGTGTCGAGATTTTCCTGGCCACATTTCGGGCAAAACATGATCTGCGTTCTCCAGATGCATACAATCGGGTGGCGCAAGTTCTAGCACGAACGAATTGACCCCGAAATCGGCCAGGTGTCATGGCTCTTCCGTGCGCCGCACCCGTTTGGCAGCATCAGTGCATGCAACTGCGAAATCAGAATCCGGCCTCAGTTCAAACCTTTTTCAGAAACTCGGACTTCAGCATCATCGCGCTACCGTTGACCTTGCCCTCGACATCATGATCGCCGCCAACCACGCGAATACCGCGAACCTTGGTGCCCTGCTTGATCACCTGCGATGAGCCCCTGACCTTCAGGTCCTTAACCAGCACGACATCGTCGCCGTCATTCAACTGATTGCCGTTCGAGTCGCGAATAATCGACTCGCCCCCGTCGGAATCCCCATCAGACTCCTCGTCACCCGCAATGGGCCATTCGTGTGCGCAATCCGCGCAAACGTAATTGTCGCCATCCGGATAGGTGTTCTCCATCGAGCAGATCGGACAAGCTGGAATCTCTGACATTGGTTTTC
Source organism: Dokdonella sp. (assembly GCF_049593775.1). Lineage (GTDB taxonomy): Bacteria > Pseudomonadota > Gammaproteobacteria > Xanthomonadales > Rhodanobacteraceae > Dokdonella. The sequence continues at coordinate 5,704 of NZ_JBAWHJ010000451.1, forward strand.
AT
>NZ_JBAWHJ010000452.1:0-3116 GCF_049593775.1 Dokdonella sp.
GGCAAGCAGCATTGAACGCATTGGCAGGCTCCGTACTTTGTGTACTCAAGGCATCGCATCGTGATGCACGTCACGGCATCCCGATACCTGTGAGTATAGGCAAAGCGCGACCAGAACCCATGCTGCGTTGCAACGAAACCAGTCGTACTTGAGGCACTGCGGAACCTGCTGCCGTCAGCTCGAGTCAGCGCTGATCAATACTTCGGTACGCTGGCATCCACCTGTGAAGACCAGGCTTCGATGCCGCCCTCGATATTGTGGACGACGCGAAAGCCCTGCTCGCGAAAATGCTCGGCCGCCCGTTGGCTGGAATTGCCATGGTGGCAAAGAAAGGCCAGCGGGGTGTCCTTGGGCAACTTGACCAATCGTTCGTGGCTGCTGGCATCCAGCACTTCGGCGCCGGCAAACGGGGCCACGTCGCGCTCGGCGGCCGGCCGCACATCGATGACGGTGATTTTCTTCTCGTCCATCAGTTGCTTCAGGCTCTGCACATCGAGTGCATGCACCTTGGGGGGTGCCGCAGGCAGATCGATTGACAGGCCTTCGCCCTGCGCGGTTTCGGTCCAGCCGATGTGTGCACCCTTGGCGCGCTGGGCACTGGCTGGATCGAACAACACGTCGATTCCGTTGGCAACGACCCGAATCTCGCTGCCCTGAATTTCGCGAAGCTGGAACTGCGGCTGGAAACGGCCATCGATGGCGAGGAACAGTCCCATGCCTTCGGCGTCGCTGAGTGCCTGGCGAATCTGCGCAGCGGCTTCATCGCTGATCGTGATTTCCGGGGGCGTGCGATCCGGCTCGGGCAGGCCGAGCAACTTGTGCAACTCGCCGCTGGCAGCCATGCCCTGGACGATATCGGCGCCGCCGATCAACTCTCCATCCACGTAGAGCTGGGGAATCGTCGGCCAGTTGCCGTACTCCTTGATGCCCTGACGAATATCCTCGTCGGCCAGCACGTCAACGGTCACATAGTCGTCCAGCAAGCCACTCAGGGCCCCAGCCGTTGCTGCCGAGAATCCGCAGTTCGGCGCATCACGCGTTCCTTTCATGAACAGGACAACGCGGTTGCTGGCCAGCATCGATTCGATGCTCTGACGGACAGGTTGGGTATCGGACATGGGGTATTCCTCACAAATGGATTCAATTCTGTGCGCTGGAAGCCTATCGCCCTGCACACCATGGCACCGCATATGGGTGCGCCGGCCCGCACACACAAGGGCATGAGGCCCGGCGCCGACCGGGCATGCACTGCATGGTAACGCAGCCCCGCATCCGACCCGGTTTGGCCGACTGTGAAAAATACTGGATAATTCGCCGTTCAGGGGAACACCACCGTCAGGGGAAACGACATGATCCGCCAGCTGCCACTCTGCGTCGCCATCGCACTCGCTACGACGGCGCATGCGCAGGCACCCTCCGATCCAGCCGCTGGGGATGTCACTATTCCCGTCACCTATGTCGGCTCCAACGCGCGCGTCTCGCTCGGTGTCAATGATGACGGCGATGTCCTCGGTGAAATCCTCGCCATCCTCGGCAAGACCGATGAATCGGCATGGCTGGCTGAGCTCTGGCTGGGCCAGAGCAGTTCCGGCGGCATCCAGGTCAGCTACAACCGCCTGTTCGGTGCGGCCGACAGCGAAAAGGCCACGGTCTGGAAATTCTTTGTCGCTGGCGACCAGAACATGTACCAGGACAACAAGGCCACGCTCGGCGTCGGCTGGGAGCGCAACGACCTGTTCTTCAGTGGCTACTACAGTCATGCAACCTCGGGATCGCGCCTGGTCAACTCGACCCTGGTCACCGATACCAGCACCCTGACCGGCACCGATGCCATGGGTGCATACACCCAGTTGCAGACGATCGAAACCCTGACCGATTTCTTCGAACATCCCTATGACGACGGCCTGGGCTTCCGCCTCGGCGCCTATTTCGACGAACCGCTGCTGCGCGTGCGTGCCGGTTTCGACTACGAAAAAGGCGATTTCAACGCAGACCAGTCCACCTTTTCGCTGGGCATGGACAAGCTGTTCCGCAACAGTCCATTCAGCCTCTCCGTGCAGGGCGAATACCTGCGCAAGTCGGGCGATTTCGAGATCGACAAGTCCGACAGCCGTGGCTGGCTGCTGGTCCGCTACGACTTTGGGCAGAATTATCGCGTGCGCGATCCCTTCCGCATGGTCGAAGTGCGCACACCGGCGCCTGCCGCGTCTGCCGCAGCGTCCGAACCTCAGGTCATCCGCAACGAAGTGCGTCTTGATGGCGATGCCTTCTTCGGCTTCGATCAATCGGATCTTCGTCCGGATGCCATTGCTGCGCTCGATGAACTTGTCGCCAAGCTGGCATCGGTATCGCGCGTGAGTCGCGTCAGCGTCGTCGGTCACACCGATTCGGTCGGCCCTGAAGACTACAACCAGCGCCTGTCCGAGCGTCGTGCCGCCAGCGCCAAGGCGTACCTGGTCAGCCGCGGCATTCCCGCGGATCAGATCGATACCCGTGGAGCCGGTGAGCTGGATCCGGGATTCCCGAACGATACGGCGGAAAATCGCCAGAAGAACCGTCGCGTCGATGTCGACTTCCTGACCATCGAAGAGACCATCGTTCCCGCGCCGACACCCGAACCGGCCGCTGACAAGGTTGAGTGGGTACGCGAACCGGTCAAGGCCAATCCGGCCTGGATCGAACGCGCCCTGCGCAACCCCGCCGAACACAAGCGTACGGTTGACGTGTACAAGTTCGAGGAAGAGTCCAGTACAACCACGCTCGGGCCGCGCGTGTATCTCAATGGCATGCCGGTGGCCGCCAACGATGCCGCCACCGTCGATTTCGATTCGATCGGCAATCTGATCAACGTGCTCGCCAATGACAGTGACCCGGACGGCGACCCACTGACAATCAGCAGCGTGACAGCGCCGATGAACGGCACTGCGCAGATTGTTGGTGACCAGGTCAGCTACACCCCCACGACCGGCTATTCGGGGCCGGACAGCTTCAGCTACACGGTCACCGACGACAGCGGCGGCACGGCAACCGCCACGGTCAGCATCACGGTCAATACCGCCGAAGAATCGAATCAGCCTCCGGTAGCGGTTGACGACACTGCCAGCACGCTCAAGAGC
>NZ_JBAWHJ010000453.1:0-4995 GCF_049593775.1 Dokdonella sp.
GCAATGGTGAATAGTCCGTCCAGCAAGGAGGATCCGGCGAATGGTGAGTAGTGATCGCCCTCACTCGTAGCCCAACCTCTTGGTGTCAGGAACAGCCTGTCAAGATTCTCTTGAGCACACAGATCCCGGGACCGTCACCGTCGTCCCCCCACACGCCTCCAGATTCCGTGACCGAGACGTCGTGGGTGTAGTATTTGGCGGCGCCGCCCAGCAGAAGCTCAGGGGGAAAGATGCGCTTTTCCAATGATCGTCTTGTCGTCGTGCAGATGGCCAATGCGACTACCCTGAAACCGGAGTTGCTGAGCGCCCCGCCTTGAAACTCTTCAGTGAGCTCAAGCGCCGCAATGTGCTGCGTGCCGGCGTGCTGTATGCGGGTGCCGTTTGGGCGTTCGGGCAGGGGCTTTCGCAGTTCAGTCCTGCGTTGGATTTTCCGGATTGGACCACGCGCTGGTTTCTGATTGCCGGAGCGATCGGTTTTCCGTTTTGGCTCGCGTTTGCGTGGTTCTACGAGTTCACACCCGATGGGCTCAAACGCGAGAGTGAGATAGATCCGGCCGATTCGGTCGCGCATCATTCCAGCCGCAAGCTCGATTTCGCGATCATCGGCGTGCTCGCCGTCGCGGTGGTGTTGCTGCTGACCGACCGCTTCCTTGCCCAAGATCCCGCGAATGACGTGACAGCCCCCACCATTGCCGGAATCCCCGCAGCGACGTCAACTGCAACCATCCCGGACAAATCCATAGCCGTGATTCCATTGGCCAACGCTGGCGGTGAGGGGCAGCAGTTCTTCTCCGATGGACTGTCCGAAGCGTTGATCATCGCACTGTCGCAGTTCGAAGATCTGAAGGTGATCGGCCGCAATTCCTCATTCCAGTTCCGCGATACGAAAGACGACAGCACCGTCATCGGTCGAAAGCTCGGTGTGTCGCACCTTGTCGAAGGCAGCGTGCAACACGTCGGCGAGGTGGTGCGCATCAGTGTCCAGTTGGTTGATGCCGCCAGCGGCCAGACGCGGTGGTCACAGCATTACGATCGGCCGTACAAAAATCTCTTCAAGTTGCAGGATGAGATCACCAACGCCGTCGCTACTGCGTTGGACGAGAAGTTGCAGGGAGGTAGCACGCTGGCGCATGACGACCGACCACCCAGCGGAAATCTCGAAGCCTACAGCGCCTATCTGCGGGGTTTGAAGTACTGGCACGATCAGGAATTCCGCAAGGCAGCCGAGTACATGAGTCAGGCCGCGCAGCTCGATCCGGGCTACGCACTGGCGTGGGCACATCTGTCGGGGGCGTGGAGTACCGTCGCCGCGTTTTGGAATGAGGCCCCCGCGGTTGCCAGCGAACACATGCGTGCGTCGCTCTTCGCAGCAGACAAGGCTCTGCAACTGGCGCCCGGGCTGGGCGCCGCCCACGCCGCCCGCGCGTACCTGCACTTCTATAATTTCGATCCCCGTGGCGCTTTGGCCGAGTGTCGTCGCGCCGTGCAGCTGGCGCCGGAGGATGGCACAGTCCTCAACGGTTGCGGATATACGTTGACCGGCATTGGAAAACTGGGGGAGGCGATCCGGCTGAGGGAGCAACTCCTTTCAACCGAACCGTTGTACACCGTCAATTTTTTTCAATACTCGAAATTGCTGGCGGCGACCGGTCGGCTGGATGAGGCGGAAAAATACCTCCATATCGCTGAAGGATTGGGGCAGGCGGATCCTCTCGAGCACTTGAACATCGCATTGCTGCGCGGCGATTGGACAGCTGCGCGCGAGATTGCCGGCCGCGCGTCATCGGCCGGCACGAACTTGTTGCAGGCACTGGCAGCGCAAATCGGGCCGGATCGTGCGGTGGCAGACGCCGAGCTGGGGAAATTCGTCAATGGCGCCGAACGAGCCCGCAATCTGAATCCAGAAGACCTCGTTTTGCTGTACGCACTGCGCGGCGATGCCGATCAGATGTTGGAATGGCTGCAACGTGTCTCGCCAACGAGCCGTTCGACCCTGTTCCTGCTTGCCAACCCCTTCATCCTGCGCTTTCGTGACGACCCGCGGCTGGCTGCGTTCTGCACAAAGATTGGCCTGTCGCCACCCGATTCGAGCGAAGCGCTCAGCATCGACCAGATCCGTGCAAAGCTGGCGGTGAACGACTGACGCAGTTCAGGTTGGAGGACCTGGTGCGGAGCCGGCGAATGGTGTTGTGGGCGATGAGGTTCGATATCACCCTCCCAATCTTCATGAGCTGGTCGAAGGCAGATCCCACGTTACCTGGCCCATTCTGAAACCTCTGATCATGGTTCGACGGGCTCCCCACTAGTGGATGTTGATCGACCCGTTCTCAAGTGGGAGTCATTCGGATCGAGGTTGCTACTTTGCGTGGAAATCGGATATCCGCGCTGACCTCCATTATCCGTGGGGCCGACAATCAAAACCGCAGCAAGTAGGGTGTCGCCTTCTACGCGATGCCGCCGAGCAGATACGCGACAAGACTGGAGATGACGTACGGAAACAACATCAGGCCCATACCGCAGGCCAGTAGAAAGGCCAAACGCTGCTGCCTGCCATAGATAAATCCAAGGGCGCACAGTCGTTCATGCACCCGCCGCTACGCGCACGCCGAGTGACTGCAGAAAATGTGACGCTGTTCCCCTTCGTGTAAGATTCCGGATGGTCAGCGCGCAGGGGGACAGGACAAATGTGCGGTCAATTCCATTCCGATCACGTCGCCTGCCGATTCAGGCGCTGCACCCAGCGCTCTCAGGTTGTCGGCACCAACCCTTGAGGCTCTTTTCCGAACTCAAACGTCGCAACGTGATCCGCATGGCCGGGTTGTATCTGGTCGGTGCCTGGATGATCGCGCAAGTCGCCGAAACCGTGCTGCCGGTATTCGATGTGCCGAACTGGGTACTGCGCGCACTGATGATTGTCATTGCCCTGGGCTTCATCCCGGCACTGGTCTTTGCCTGGGTGTTCGAGCTGACTCCAGAAGGCATCAAGCGCGACAAGGAAGTGGACAGGAGTCAGTCCATAGCGCCGCGAACCGGGCAGCGCATGAACATCGTGATCGCCGCCCTGCTTTCACTCGGGCTGGCCTGGTACATACTCGACAAGTTCGTCATTTCACCCACGCGTGATGCCGTGGACATGGCCGCGAGTCTCAAGGCGATCGAATCCGAAGCCGAATCTTCTCCGGCGATCAATTTGCGCTCGATTGCCGTACTGCCGTTCGAGAATCTCAGCGAGGACAAGGCCAACGGTTTTTTCGCCGATGGCATCCAGGACCAGATCCTGACCGGACTGGCCCAGATCGCCGCCCTCAAGGTGATTTCGCGCACCTCGACGCAACAGTACGCCAGCCGTCCGGACAACCTGTCTCAGATTGCGAAGGAACTGGGCGTCGCCCACATCCTCGAAGGCAGCGTGCAGAAGGCCGGCAACCGGGTGCGGGTCAATGTGCAGTTGATCAAGGCAGATTCCGACAGCCATCTGTGGGCAGAAACTTACGACCGCACAATCGACGACATCTTCGTGGTGCAAAGCGAAGTCGCGCAAAAAATTGCAGATTCCCTGCAAGCCAAGCTGACCGGTGACGAACGCACCGCGCTGGCAACGCCGCCTACTGAAAATCCCGCCGCCTTCGAAGCCTGGCTAAAGGCACGCGCTCTGCAGCTTGGCTCACTCTACGACAGCGGCAACTACGAGCGCGTCGTGGAGACCTTGCAGCGGGTCGTGCAGCTGGATCCGAATTTCACCGCCGCATGGGCAGAACTGGCAGCGAGCCACCTCTGGAGCTACTGGAACGGATTTGATGCTTCGCCTGAGCGTCTGGCTGCCGCGCGCACGGCGCTGGATCGCGCGGCGGCACTGGATCCGGAAGCGCCGGAGGTGCAGAAGGTGCAGGGCCAGTATTTATACGCCAGCGAGCGCAACTTCAATGCGGCGGCGGCGCTATTCAACGAACTCAAGCAGCGAGTCCCCAACGACGCCGACATCTGGTTTCTCGCGGCAATCGCCGAACGCCGGCTTGGCAATTTTGATGCGGCCGTGGCGAATTTCGCACAGTCACGCTCGCTGAACCCGAACGACAGCGGAACGCTGGGCGAGTATGGAGCCACCTTGTTCGTGCTGCGTCGCTTCGAGGAAGCCGTGCAAGTGCTCGATACCGCCCTGGTACTGCAGCCCGGTAACGCCAGTCTCTTAGGGATCAAGTTGCTCAATGCATGGAATCTGCAAGGCATCGAGGGCGGTGCACAGCTGTTGGCGTCAGTGCAATCTGATGACGCATCGATACTCGCCTTGCGCGCCAGACAAGCGTTGCTGGAACGCGACTTCGCCAGCGCTTCCGCGCTGTTTGGCCGCGCGCTTGCCGGAAAAGAGGACGGACGCAATCTGAGCGACTTCTCTGGCTATCTCCCGGGTGATGTCGGCTGGCAGTTGATGCTTGCTTACAGCGAACAGCGCAACGGCGCGGTCGGCGTGGCGAAGGATCTGTATCGCCAGATCCAGGCCCGTGCCGCATCGGCGCTTGCCGAGGGCCAGGCCAATCCGAATATCGCCGCAGCCTGGCATGCGGCCCTGGGCTGGGCCGAGGCCGGCCTGGGGCAGCGCGAGTCGTCAGTCAGGAATGTGCAGCGTGCGACCGAATTGATCCCGCAGGAAGCCGACAAATTTGAAGGAGCAACATGGACGTACTACCTGGCCCTGATTCATGCCCTCAACGGCGACGCCGGGCACGCAGTTCCACTGCTCGAAAACCTCCTGCAAATTCCGGGTGGAGTGACGCTGGAACTCCTGCGCCTGGATCCCCTGTGGGATGCGATCCGGGACGATCCGCGCTTCCAGAAGCTGATTGCCGTACCGGTAGTAGACGACGAGGTCACGCACCCATGATCGACCTCGCGTGCAACTCAAATTCCTACCCGTTCTTTCGGCGCGAGCTACGCTTGTCGTTCCAGCACGCTCCATACCTGTCACCCCAACACACCCCACGCTCGTCATCCCAGCGC
>NZ_JBAWHJ010000454.1:0-16027 GCF_049593775.1 Dokdonella sp.
GCCGGCAGATTTGGCATGCGCAAGCTGGTGCACAACATCGGAGCGGCCAAGCCCGTGCGGATCGCCGAGCACGGCATCGAGGAGCCTTGGGATCTGGCTTACAGCGATTCCGCGCGGGACATTCCGATGCTCAAGCGCGCACGCGAAGCGGTGCTGGTCAACGCCGACGTGCGCACGGTGCTACGCGTTCGCCGCGCGCTGGGGCGTGATGCGCGGCAGGTCAACTGGTTCTGAGCGTGTGTGTGTGGCCGCCGGCGCGGCGACAGCCTTACTGCGGTTCGGCGCGGCGACCCAGCACCACAATGGTCTTGCCGGACACGTCAATCATGCGTTGCTCCTCGAGCTGCTTGAGCACGCGCCCGACCATTTCGCGCGAGCAACCCACGATCCGGCTGATTTCCTGTCGCGAGATTCGGATCTGCGTACCCAGCGGGTGGGTCATCGCATCCGGTTCGTTGGTCAGGTCGATCAGGGTCTTGCCAACGCGACCGGTGACATCCATGAAAGCCAGGCGACTGACCTTGCGACTGGTGTGAAGCAGGCGGTTGGTCAGCTGCGAGCCAATCGCGAACAGGATCTTCGGGCATTCGTCGCGCAACGGGCCTTCAAACAGGTTGAATATGCGCTCGTAGCCGATCTCGGCCAGCTCGCAGGGCGTGCGCGTACGCACCATCACTTCGCGACGCGGCGTTTCGACAAAGAGCCCCATTTCGCCGATGAATTCACCGCGATTGAGGTAGGTCAGGATCAGCTCGCGACCTTCCTCGTCTTCCGAAGAGACCGTAAGCGACCCGTCAATGACGTAGTAAAGGATGTTCGCGGAGTCGCCAGGCCGAATGATCGCGGTCTTGTTCGGATAGCGCCGGCGATGACACATGCCGAGAAACTTCTCCATCGCTTCCCGGTCCGGGATCAGCGACGCGGGTGCCTGCACCTTGGAAACGTTCCGCTGCAGGGTGTAACGAAAATCTGCCATTTTCACGCATGCTTCTCCCATGGCGCCGGTTACAAAGCGCATAACCGACTGGAAAATTCCATCGACTGCGCCCCTGATTCGCAGCCTGACACCAATCTTATTGCAAATTGGCCTCCAGATGTCGGCAGCTCCCTTTCTGCGTTCGCGCAGGGGAGGTGAAACTTCACTCCTGGCGACGGTGGCCTCGGCCTGGGGGCTGTGCGACAAGGTGACTCCCGAGTACACGAAACGTCGTTCCGGCCAGTCTGAACAGGCCGCAAGCAGGCAGACATGAAAAAGTGATTTCCGGCTTGCGACGGGTGCCGGGATGGCAGCGGCAGCCGGGGTTTGGCTGGCGAAGGTTTATTCACTTGCCTTATTGGCCCATAATGCGCGCCGTTTCCCCGGGGTCCGGGCTGGAGAATTACACCGTGGTCAAACCCATTCCCCGTTTGCGCCTGCAGGGCTTCAACAACCTGACCAAGGCGTTGAGCTTCAACATCTACGATATCTGCTACGCGGTGTCGGAAGATCAGCGCCAGCGCTACATCGAGTACATCGATGAGGCCTATAACGCCGAGCGCCTGACTACCATCCTGACCGACGTGGCCGACATCATCGGCGCCAACATCCTCAACGTCGCACGCCAGGACTACGATCCGCAGGGCGCCAGCGTCACCATCCTGATTTCCGAGGAGCCGGTGGTCGAGAAGCTGGGCCGCGACACGATTTCAGGTGCCGTTGTCGCGCATATGGACAAGAGCCACATCACTGTCCATACCTATCCCGAGACTCATCCGCACAACGGCATTGCGACGTTCCGTGCCGACATCGACGTGGCCACCTGCGGCGTGATTTCGCCTCTCAAGGCGCTGAACTTCCTGATCGACAGCTTCGAGTCGGACATTGTCATCGCGGACTACCGCGTGCGTGGCTTCACGCGTGACGTGAAAGGCCGCAAGCACTATATGGATCACCGCATCAACTCGGTGCAGGAATACCTAGCCAAGCACATTCGTCAGAAGTACGACATGTTCGACGTGAACGTCTATCAGGAAAACATGTTCCACACGAAGATGCATATCCGCGACTTCAACCTCGATACCTACCTGTTCGAAGCGCATTCCGACGATCTGTCGTACAAGGAGCGCCAGCGCATCGGTGCCCTGCTGCGCCGCGAGATCGAAGAACTGTTCCACGGTCGCAACCTGACCTGAGGGCCGGGAGCCCGAAGGCCTGGAGTCGGGAGTAGGGCATGTAAAGGGGTCGAGGGTTCTCGACTTCTTTCCTGGGAATGGCTTCACCCGTGATGCCTTTGACCAGCCGTTCGGCTGTTGAAAGCCGCGCCGTGCCAGGGCATTGCGGCCAAAGCCGGCACCTGCGACGCAAAACAGCTTTTCCGATTCTCCTTTCCCGGTACCCCGCTCCCCTACATCCTGTAAGCCACCGCGCGCATCAGGTTGGCGGCAAGGCGCATGGCGCCCTTGACCGGGTCGGGGAGGACAACGCCGCCGGCCGCCAGTGCCTGGTCGGCGTGACGCGCTTCGTCCTGTTTCATCTGGCTGACGATTGCGCGGCTGCGCTGATCGGCTTGCGGAAGCTTGCTCAGGTGACCTTCCAGGTGTGCCTCGACCTGGCGTTCCGTTTCCACCACAAAGCCCAGGCTGAGGCGGTCACTGACCAGGCCGGCTGCCGCGCCAATGGCATAGGCGCCGCCGTACCAGAGTGGATTAAGCAGGCTGGGCCGGTCGCCCAGTTGCTGGAGGCGCTCGCCACACCAGGCCAGGTGGTCGGTTTCCTCGGCTGCCGCCTCAAGCAATTGATGGCGAATCTTCGGATCTCGCGCTACCGCGGCCTGTCCTGAATACAGTGCCTGTGCGCACACTTCGCCGACGTGATTGACGCGCATCAGCCCTGCAGCATGGCGGCGCTCCGGCTCTTCAAGGGCTTGTTCGTCGACGGCCCGGGCCGGCGATGGCCGGCTTGCGGCGGGCCGGGGATCCAGCGCCGTGCCCAGCGCGCGTTCAATTTCAACGAGGATACGATCAAATCGGGACAGCGGGCGGGGCATCATGGACGGTCGATCTCCAATTGCTGAGCGAGCAGGGTCAACGGATGCAGGATTGGAACCTTCGATCCGTCCTGGCGCAAGCCATTGCCGAGAAAGATCCGGCAACCGATGTTGGATGTCAGGACCCAATCCGGGGCCTGTGCGGCAATCTGCCCGATCTTTTCCGAGCGCAGGCGATCGGCGTGATCGGGCTGGTCGATGAAATAGCGACCGGCGGCACCGCAGCAGCCCGGCTGCCTCGGAAGCTCGAGAACTTCCAGGCCCGGCACTCGGCTGAGCAGGGCGCGAATGGGTCCGGCGCCGGATCCGACGCTGAGCTGCGTGCACGGCAGGTGCACGGCTGCGCGGCCCGGCAGTGCGCGGAAAGACAGCGTATCAATGGCGGCGTGGCTGGCCAGAAAGCCGAGCATGTCGGCGATTTCCATTCCGGAATCCCGCAAGCCGTGATCACGCAAGCTTCCAAGGCAGCCGGAGGCGCTCACCAGTACGGTCGGGGCACCACAGGCTTGCATGGCCCTGGTCGTGGATTGCGCCGTGGCAAGGGCTGCCTCGGTATCACCCGCGTGCAAGGCAAGCGCCCCGCAGCAGACAGCGTCTTTCGGCATGACCACCTCGTGGCCAAGCGCTTCGAGCAGCACGCGGGCGGCGGCCAGCGTGTCGCGATCGAAAGTCCTGGCCACGCAGCCCGGAAACAGGGCAACCGGTGCACGTTCTGCATCATGCTTCCTGGGCGCGGCCGCTCGCTGCAGTGGCGAGGGTGCCATGGGTGTTTCGGCCGCGAGGCGCCGCAGAGTCGATCCCGCCGGAAGCAGTCTGGATAGTCCGGGCAACCAGCGGTGGGCCGACAAGGCGGCACTGACCACTCCAAGCCGACCCAGGATTCCGGGACGGCCGAGCCAGCGTGGTCCGCTGCCGGGGCCCCGCCGCAACGGGGCGAGCAACGCGCGGGTCTGAATCAGGATGTCATCGTAGCGAACCTGCGACGGGCAGACCGACTGGCAGGAGAGGCAGCCCAGGCAGCGATCAAGATGGGCCATGGAGGCCTCGGAAGCAGGTAATTGACCACTCGCGAGCTGTCGGGCAAGAGCGATGCGGCCGCGCGGGGACTCGGCTTCGTGCTGGTCCAGGTGGTAGGTGGGGCAGTGCGGAAGGCACAGGCCGCACATGACGCACTGGTCGGCCAAGGCCTCAATTGAACTGCCAGTTGTCCCATGGGTCGTATCGGCCATGGCTTGATGCTATCATTCACGGCTCGCTGCGCCAGCACCACTTTATGCGCACGGACTTGCGTGGCACGTGAGGATCCTATATTCTCCCGCGCCTTTCGCCGCATCCAGCCCTTTTCCGGGCAACAAGGTTTTGATATGAAGACGATCAGCGCCAAGCCAGAAAGCGTAAAGCGCGACTGGTACCTAGTCGACGCAACCAACAAGACGCTTGGCCGCTTGTCGACCGAGCTTGCTCGCCGCCTCAAGGGCAAGCACAAGCCTATCTTCACGACCCACGTCGACACCGGCGATTTCCTCGTCGTCGTCAATGCGGAGAAGATTGCTGTCACCGGCAACAAGCTGAATGACAAGAACTACCACCGCTTCACTGGCCACATCGGCAACCTGAAGACGACCTCGTTGAAGGACATGCTCGCTTCCCATCCGGAGCGCGTCATCGAGATCGCGGTCAAGGGCATGCTGCCGAAGAACCCGCTGGGCCGCGCGATGTATCGCAAGCTCAAGGTCTACGCCGGCCCGAACCACCCGCATACCGCCCAGCAGCCCCAAGTGCTGGATATCTAATTCCATCAGGCATCAATAGTCATGGCAGCGATTCAGCAGAACTACGGCACTGGCCGACGCAAGTCCTCCGCAGCACGCGTTTACCTGCGCAAGGGCAGCGGCGCCATCACCGTCAACGGCAAGGCCCTTGATGAATTCTTCGGCCGCGAGACTGCACGCATGATTGTGCGTCAGCCGCTGCAGCTCGTCGAGGCAACCGAGAAGTTCGACATTCTCGTCAGCGTCACCGGCGGTGGCACCACGGGACAGGCCGGCGCAATTCGCCTCGGTATTGCCCGCGCCCTGGTCGAGTACGACGAGAACTTGAAGTCGCCACTGCGCCGGGCCGGTTTCATGACGCGTGACGCACGCGAGGTCGAGCGCAAGAAGATCGGTCTGCACAAGGCACGTCGCGCGACCCAGTACTCGAAGCGCTAATCAGCCAATAGCCCCGTCGCCAAGCGGTAAGGCATCTGCCTCTGACGCAGACATTCGGTGGTTCGAATCCATCCGGGGCTGCCATTTCAGGTCAAGGGAACCGACCGTTAACCGGTGCAGGACTCGACGCAGTCCACCCCGGATGCCACGGACCAGGCACAACAGCAATTGACCCCGCCCAGTGCGGGGTTTTTTGTGCCTGCTCTGACAAGAAGCTGTGGCACCGCGTCGCGGAAATCGGCGGCAGTACGGCGATAGACGCTAGACTGTCGTCCGAGGTGCACCCCCTGATGCCGGATGTTCGTGAAGACAGTTCACTCTCCTGGTTCCGCGGACGCGGCGGGAGACGCTTTGGCCTGGAGTTCGCCCTGATCATCGTGATCAAGTTGGCTCTCCTGACCCTGCTCTGGGCATTCGTGATCCGGCCGTTGCCACGGGCGGATACTTCACCTACCGCGATCGAGCGGCACTTTTCAGCCCCCTCTTCGACGGAGTCTTCGCGATGATCGACCACACCGTAGTGGACCTCTCGCGTCTGCAATTCGCGCTTACCGCGATGTACCACTTCCTGTTCGTGCCATTGACCCTGGGCCTGGTGTTCATGCTCGCGATCATGGAGTCGGTCTACGTGATGACCGGACGCGAGATCTGGAAACGCATGACCCAGTTCTGGGGCATTCTTTTCGGCATCAACTTCGCGATGGGCGTGGCCACCGGGGTGACCCTCGAATTCCAGTTCGGTACCAACTGGGCCTACTACTCGCACTACGTGGGCGATGTGTTCGGCACGCCACTGGCCATCGAAGGCATGATGGCGTTCTTCCTCGAGGCGACCTTCGTCGGCCTGTTCTTCTTCGGTTGGGACAGGCTCAGCCGCATCAAGCACCTGATGGTGACCTGGCTACTCGCATTCGGGACCAGCATGTCGGCGCTGTGGATTCTTGCTGCCAACGCATGGATGCAGCATCCGGTCGGTGCCGAATTCAATATCGACACGATGCGCATGGAGGTGACCTCGTTCAGTGCGCTGATCCTGAGTCCGGTCGCCCAATCCAAATTCGTGCACACGGTCAGCGCGGGCTATGTGCTGGGCGCGATGTTCGTGCTCTCGATCAGTGCCTGGTACCTGCTCAAGGGGCGCAATATCGAATTCGCGAAACGTTCGATGACGGTCGCTGCCAGCTTCGGCCTGGCCGCAGCCCTGAGCGTGGTCGTGCTCGGCGACGAATCCGGCTACACGGTCTCGGAAAACCAGAAGATGAAGCTGGCCTCGATCGAGGCGATGTGGAACACCGAGCCGGCACCGGCTTCATTCACCCTGTTCGGCATTCCCGATCTGGAAGAGCGCAAGACGCACTATGCAATTCATATCCCATGGGTCATGGGCTTGATTGGCACGCGTTCGCTGGATGGCGTGTTGCCAGGTATCAACCAACTCGTCGATGAGGCGCGCGGAAAGATCGAGAACGGGCGCATCGCCTATGCAGCCATGCAGAAACTCCGGGCCAACCGCGATGATGCCGAAGCGCGGGCCCTGTTCGAAAAACACAAGGACGATCTTGGTCACGCCCTGTTGCTGGTGCGCCTTGATGTTGATCCGGCTACCGCGACAGCGACTGATGTGCAGAATGCGGCGAACAGCACGATTCCGAATGTGCCGGTACTGTTCTGGTCATTCCGGATCATGGTTGCCTGCGGCTTCTATTTCATCGCCCTGTTCGCCTACTCATTCTGGCTTGCTTCCAAACGCCAGCTCGACAAGAACCGATGGTACCTGCGCATGGCGTTGTGGAGCCTGCCTCTGCCCTGGGTCGCTGCCGAACTCGGCTGGATAGTCGCCGAACACGGACGCCAGCCCTGGGCCATCGAAGGCATCCTTCCGACCGCGCTGGGAGTTTCGTCCGTATCAGCCACACACGTCTGGGCCAGCCTGATCGGTTTCGTGATCTTCTACACCGCCCTGGCAGTAGTAGATGCGTTCCTCATGGTCCGATATGTCCGCAAGGGTCCCGATGGACTAGGCATGTGGCCGGAGCAAAAGCCGTGATCGACTACGAAACCCTGCGCATCGTCTGGTGGCTGCTGATCGGCATCCTGCTGGCCGGGTTTGCCGTCATGGATGGATTCGATCTGGGCATCGCCGCACTGATTCGCGTATTGGCCCGCGACGATGGCGAGCGCCGCGCCCTGCTCGAGACGATCGAACCCACCTGGGAGGGCAACCAGGTCTGGCTGATTCTCGGTGCTGGTGCCGTATTCGCGGCGTGGCCATTGCTCTACGCCGCCGCGTTCTCGGGCTTCTATTTCGCGATGATGCTCGTGCTTTTCGCATTGATCCTTCGCCCGGTCGGATTCAGCTTTCGCAACAAGGTGGCCGATCCCCGCTGGCGTAACATCTGGGATTGGCTGCTGACCGTCTCCGGCCTCGTGCCTACGCTGATCTTCGGCATCGCCATTGGCAACCTGTTCCTGGGCGTGCCGTTTAGCTTCGACGACAGCATGCGCATGACCTACAACGGTGGCCTGGTCGGCTTGCTGCGCCCGTTCCCGCTGCTGGTGGGGCTAGTATCCCTGAGCATGCTCCTGATGCACGGCTGCGCCTGGACCGCGGTGAAGTCGGAAGATCCAATCGCCAGCCGCGCCGAACGGATGATGGGCTGGCTGTCGTGGCTGTTTGTCGGGCTGTATGTGACAGCGGGAATCTGCCTGGCCGTGGCTATCGACGCCTATTCGATAACCAGCAGGGTCATGGGCGACACGCCATCCAACCCGTTGCTGAAGTTGGTGGCCGTCGGCTCCAACTGGCTTGCAGACGGCGCCCTTGGCGGCTGGGCCTGCGGCATCGCCTGTGTCGCGATTCTGATGGCGCTGGCGGCCCCTGTTCTGGCCCGGCGCAAGCGTCATCGCACGGCGTTTCTGGCAAGCTCGATCATGGTGATCAGTACCCTGTTCTCTGCGGGTTTCGCCCTTTTCCCGTTCCTGATGCCGTCGAGCCTTGATCCGCGTAGCAGCCTGACGATCTGGGATGCTTCGTCCAGCAAGTACACGCTGGGGTTGATGCTAGTCGCCGTGGTCATCTTCATGCCACTGGTAATCGCCTACACGACATGGGTCTACCGCGTGCTGCGCGGGCGCATCAACTTGCAGCATGTCCGTGACACCCATTCACTGTACTGATTGAAGGAGCTTACGCATGTGGTATTTCAGCTGGATACTCGGCGTTGGCCTGGCCTGCAGCTTTGCCATCCTCAACGCGATGTGGTTTGAGTTGAACGCCGACGAAACTGCAAAGAAGAAGGCTGACGACGAGCTGCCGCCGCACTAGCAGCCAGATGCGCCTTCTCATGACGTGCAGCAGGCCCTTCTCGGGCGATACTTCCTTTGCATGATGCAAGAAAACATCGTCCCTCAAGTGCCTCCTGGGAAAAGATCGAATCCGACGCCCCCGCCTGGATTGGTTGCTCTTGCGTAGCCGGCACCCGCTAGCGAGAATTGCCCGGCTCAACGGCGGACCAGCGACGATCGCGCCACTTGGTCATTCAGGCCACTCCGAATCCGCTGCTGCGTCCTATTGTCCAGCCTCCTCGATGCCTCCGAGGGTGCCTCCCACGACGAGCTCGTACGCGCCGCAATCTTGCAGCAGGCTGCCAACGACCACCTGGTAGGTTCCCGGGCCCGGCATTCGGACGATTCCCGAACCGGATCCAGCGTCGATGCACGGCCCCGACGGACCACTACCCATGGGGCAGGCGAAAATGCTCATGTATGGCGATGCAGAGGACAGTTGGGCCCACCGCCAGTTGGCACTGGGCACAGTGATTGAATGTATGGCGGTTGGCCCGCCCAGGCGCGTGCTCCCCGACGCAATCACGGGCAACTCGAAGCTCCCTCCGCACGTACTTCCGGTAATGACAAGGGGGATCGTAGAAAGGTCGCCTGCATTGGGGGCAACACTTCCAATCAGATCACTCTCGAATCCATTCCAGAACAGCTGGGGATCACTGACCGAAATCTCCGAGAACGTGAACGGCTGCGTTCCGATTGTCGCGAACAGCGATTCGGATACTCCGCTCAAGCCCAGACTGACACGATCAATACCTCTCCAGCGATCGTTGTCCAGGTCGTCCAGTGACAGAGTCGGTGCCCCCGAAACATCGTCGCCAAGCCAGGCCTGGATCTGACCGGCAGACCCGGCCCCCAAGTGCACTTCGAGCGTGATACGCAATGGAAAATCCGAGAATGACACTGGTACGACGGCGCCACACTCACCTTGCGGAACAGCGGCCTGGTGGCAGGCTCCGTATATGGCGATCCTCGGAATCCCGCCTGCCCCGTAGGTCAGAAAAATCTCGAACAGACTCGCCTTGTAGGGACCTTCCGCCGGCACATCGCTGGCAACCCCGGTAGCCAGCGTTGCCACTTGACCTGCAGTCAATGAACTCAGATGAGGATCCACGATAAAGCTCATTCGCAATGGAAGCTGCGGCGATGCGCGGCGGTAGTGCACCGTCGCCGCGCTGGGGCGGGCTTCACTCACACTTGATTCGAGGTAGCAATCACCAGTGCCATCGACCCAAGTTGCGCTACCGTAAGTCGCCCACGTCTCGACGAACGGGGCTTTGACACAAGATTCGGCTGCGGTTGGAAACGAGAGCGCCGCCACAAGAACGAGCGCTGCCTTCAATGTGGATACATTCATGTGAGACCTCAACGTCCTGTTGGATGCAAGCCGACAAACATTGACTCTATGTATATAACTGCTCGATTGAGCAGAAATTATGCTCCCCCAAGTCGTGCCCAACAAGCCGCCCGGCTGAACTGGCTGTTGGCATCAAAGATGGTCGATGCACGTGCCGATTGACGCGCCAGCATGCAGCCAGATCCCTTGCCGACGGTTGATCGATTCCCGGATCGGAAATGAAACGCCACCTGGAGCCAAGTGAGGAATGCGTTGGCGAGCGTTGCTGCCCTGGCCTCGGCGTTCAGGTAGTCAACCTGCCACATGTCCCCGACACGCAGTCAGTCGATTGACCAAAGGAGGCTGCATGGGATGCTTCAGCCCGATACCTGGCATTCGCCACGCCCGAGGCTTCACCATCCTCAAGGCGATGCCGTTCGAATCGAGCGCGACCGCGAGTTCGAAAAAAGACCGACGACGAGGCATCGCCGTACGTGGCTGCCCTCCATTTGGGCCGTTCACGCCCTCAACTTCCCCTGCAGCACAATACTAACGAGTACTGAACATTCGGCGGCCGGCGCTCTGGTACTTTCGCGCCCTTGGGGACGCTCCGAATCATGTGGGGCCCTTTGCGATCAAGCCGAGAGCACACCGATGCGAATCCATCACCTGAACAAGGTTGCTGCACTGCTGGCCGTCATGGCCATGCTCGCAGTGATGCCCGCGATGGCCGTCGAACAAGGTGCCACGCCGGTCTGGATCACGGCTACGGGAATAGATAGGCTCGATCCGGCGGCTGACACGAGCAACCTCGTCCCGAGCCCGTTGCAGGCAGAGCAGGGCAAGGCTAGCCCGCGGGGCTTTTCGCCGGGACAGCTACTGACCGCCCTGGCCAACCAGTTCATGGATATCCGCTACCAGCGTGGCGGTCGCAAGCCTTCAACCGGGTTCGATTGCAGCGGATTTGTCCGCTATGTGTTCAAGCTCGGTGTCGGAGTGGAGTTGCCGAATACTTCCGCCATGCAATACAAGTCTGGAACGGAAGTTGCGCGGAATGATCTGCGTAGCGGCGATCTCGTGTTTTTCCGTACGCGCGGCAAGCGCATTTCACACGTCGGCATCTACCTCGAAGACGGTCGCTTCATCCACGCGCCTTCGAGTGGCAAGCGGGTCAGCGTAAGCAGTCTGTCCGAGCCCTACTGGTCACGTCGCTACGCCGGTGGCAGACGTCCGCAGGTACTCGCGGGTCACGAAATGATGGCGACTCCGAACCAGTCCTGAAACGCTGACGCTCAAGTGTGGATGGCCGCTGACGCGAGTCAGCGCGCAGCCATCAGCGCTTCGATCTCGTCGGCATCCTTGGGCACGCCTGAAGAAATCACTTCCGGTTCGTCATTGCTGACGATGACATCGTCCTCGATGCGGATACCGATGCCGCGCCAGCGCGCCGGCACGCCCTTCATGTCGGGCCCGATATAGATGCCGGGCTCGACCGTCACCACCATGCCTGTTTCGAGTACGCGAAATTCTCCATCCACGCGGTAGTCACCGACATCGTGCACGTCCAGCCCGAGCCAGTGGCCGGTCTTGTGCATGTAGAATTTCCGATACGTGTGTTCCTCAAGATTCGACTTCAGGCTGCCCTTGAGCAGGCCGAGTTCGATGAGTCCCTTGGTCAGGGTTCGCACGGCAGCTTCGTGATAGGCATCGAATGGCCGGCCCGGACGCACCTCGTCGATGGCTGCGATTTGCGCCGCCAGCACCAGGTCGTAAAGCGCTCGTTGCTCTGGCGTATAGCGTCCGTTGACCGGAAATGTGCGCGTGATATCGGAGGCATAGCAGGAAAATTCGGCACCGGCATCAATCAGCAGCAGGTCGCCATCACGCAGTATCGAGTTGTTGGCGCGGTAGTGCAGCACGCAGCCATTGGCGCCACCGCCGACGATGGGCTCGTAGCTTGGTACGGCACCGTGCTTGCGAAACGTATGCAGCAGCTCGGCCTCGACTTCGTGCTCGTTCATGCCAGGGCGCGTTGCGCGCATAGCGCGGACATGTGCCTCTGCCGCGATCTGCGCAGACTTGCGCATCAGGCGAAGCTCCGCATGTGACTTGTACAGGCGCAAGTCATGCAGCAGATGTGACAGGGCCACGAACTCGTGCGGAGGCCTTGCACCCTGGCGAATCAGTGAACGCACGCGGTTGACCCAGCCCATGAGGACAAGATCAAAATCGCTGTCCCGCCCGAAATGGTAGTAGACGCGAGAGCGGCCTTCGATGAGTCCCGGCAGGATGTCGTCAATGTCTTCGATCGGAAACGCATCGTCCATTCCGAACTGGGCGACTGCGCCCTCCTGCCCCGCACGGTACCCATCCCACTGTTCGCGCGTGGGATCGCGTTCTCGACAGAACAGGATGGTCTCACCCTGTTTGCGGCCGGGCACGAGGGCCAGCACGGAGTCGGGTTCGCCGAAGCCGGTCAGGTAGTGGAAATCACTGTCCTGCCTGTACGGGTAATGGGCGTCGTTGTTGCGAAGTTGCTCGGGTGCCGAAGGTACGATGACGATCGCGTCGCGACCGGCCATTCGCATCAGCTGTCGTCGGCGTCGCGAAAATTCCCTGCCGTCGATCATCAGTGCAGGCGTCGACTGGTGGCGGCGCCATTGCCAGCCCGGACGGGCGCGGGGGCAAGTTCGCCATGTAGAAGAAGTACGCCGACCCGCACGAATTCCAGCACCTCGATCAGGGCGGTTTCGTCTTCATCGTCATCGCCATAGTCGAAACTCGAAGCAGCGATCGTGCTGAAGTCCTGCACGATTTCACGCGCGTCTTCCGATAGCTCATTCGACGACTGTTTGCCGCTGGCAAGGCCGACGCCACCCAGAAATCCTCGACACCATTCGACCAGCGCCTCGGCTCGTTCGGACAATGCCACGTCATCTCCTGGCAGCAGGGGTTCGAAGCCCAGTTCGCTGTCGTCCAGCTGCTCGCGACAGTGCCGGAAGAGCAAGGGAAATGCATCGTCGATCAACTCGCCCGAGTAGCCGGCATCCAGTTCGAGAGCACTGGGCCATGCTTCGGCGGTGGTTTTTCCGCCGGCACAGAGATAGCCGGTAAGGGATCCATGAAGGTCGCTGGCGCTGACCCCGGCGCGGAGCCTGACCAGGGTGTCGGCCAGATCACGGTGGCTGATTCTTGAGGCAGTCATCTTCAACGCAAGCGGTGGAGGCAGCCAATTCTAGCTCGTAAACACATGACGGTGGCAGGCACCCCGCGCCATTGCGTCTGGAATCACGGGCTTGCCGCATGCGCCGGCCAAAGGCGTTCGCGCGAAAAATTCGAGGCTCGCATGCCGAATGCGTGCGTTGTCGAGCCAAGCGTGGCGACCATCCGCCTGTCATGGCGCGGCACTCGTGGCACGATCGAGCCTGATTGCCTACACTGGATGCCGGGCGCACATGCGCCGCTTGAACTCGGGAGCATGTGATCGCGTCATGAGTCAAACCCTGCCCGCGCCTGGTCGTCACAGCCTCTGGCGCAATCCTGCGCGATGGTTACTCACGACTGTGCTGTTGCTTGGCAGTTTCAGCACCAGCGCGCTGGAGCGCGAGTTCTACTTCGACCGCATCGACAACGAGAGCGGCCTGCTGCAGAACTCGATTCGTTCCTTGTTGCAAACCGATGACGGCAGGATCTGGATCGGGACCCAGGGTGGCCTGCACAAGTTCGATGGCTATCGATTCAAGATCTACGAGCACGATGCCGATGATCCGGCGAGTCTGCCCGATAGCGCCGTCACCGCGCTGGCAGATGGCGAGGGCAACCAGATCTGGGTCGGCACATCAGCCAATGGCGTAGCCCGACTGGACCCGGTGTCCGGCAAGTTCGAACCATTTACATTGCCGCTGGATGCCACGGCACGCAATGCCCGGGACGCGATCACGGATCTGCGCTTTGATGGCGGACGCGGGCTCTGGGTTGGCAGTCGTGGTGGACTGGGCCTGCTTGATCCGAAAACGCGCGAGCGCAAACCCTTCACCGCAAGGGATTCCGAAGATTCCATCGGCGTCGTGAAGAGTTTGCTGCTGAACGCCGACAGAACCATGTGGGCAGCGACCAGCAGCGGTTTGTGGCGAGTGGTGCGTGGTTCGAATTTTGCCGAGCGTGTAGCCGCGGATTCGCTGGAGCAGGCATCCAGCGTGTTCGAAGGAGAGGACCACACGCTTTACGTTGGCAACGCCACGGGACTGCACCGCATAGACCCGGCCATCGGCAAGTCCACCCTGGTCTGGTCGAGTGGAGGACAGGGCCCGGTTAATGCCATTGTCGAAGATTCCACCGGCCAGCTCTGGCTGGCAGTCGGCGGCCAGGGCCTGTTGATCTTCGACAGGCATCAGGACACCACGCGCTGGGTTCGCCCCGACAGCGACGTGCGCGGCAACCTTCCGCAAGCTGCCATCACCTTGCTGATGGTGGATCGCTCCGGTCTTCTCTGGGTGGGCACCGATGCCGCTGGCCTGAGCAAGCTGGATCCGGCCGGTGCAGCATTCACCTACATCGCTGATCGCGATCGCGATCGCGAACTCAGCGTCACGAACAACATCCGCTCCATTCTCGAGGATCGCGCAGGAGCCATCTGGCTCGGCACCGATGGCGACGGACTCAAGCGCTTTGACCGGGCTACATCCGAGTTCACGCATTTCGACGCTGTCATTGCCGAAGCATTCGAAGTGACGTATCCCTCGGTCTTGCAGATAGAGTCGCTGGCCGAGGATGCAGACGGCCTGATCTGGTTCGCCTCCAATCTTGGTATCGGTTCGATTGATCCTGCCAGTGGAGAGGTGCGCGCGCTTGAACCGAGTCCGATGGAAATCGCCGATGGGCGAGAGCTTCAGCGCCGGGTATTGATCATCACCCGCGACGGGCGCATCTGGTATGCAGGCCGCAGCGTCGGCGTCGTTCGCTACGATCCGGCAACTGGCGAATGGCGGAACTGGAAGCATCACGAGGACGAACCCAACAGTCTTACGCACGATCATATCCTCAGCTTGTACGAGGACACCTCGGGCCGGGTGTGGGCAGGGTCGGCGGATGGCCTGAACCTGATTGATCCGGATAGCGATGATGTGCGCACCTTCCGTCACGAGGGAGGCAATCCGACTTCGCTGTCCAGTGGGGTTGTCCGTGCGATCCATGAAAGTGCAGACGGCGGAATGTGGATTGGCACGCACGGCGGCCTGAACCATCTGGCCAGCGTGGATGACGGCCCGGCACGCTTCGAACGCGTGCTGAAACGTGATGGTCTGCCCGATGCAACGATCTACGGCATTCTCGAGGATGTGATGGGCCGCCTCTGGTTGAGCACGAATCGCGGCATCGTCTCGTTCAACCCGCTTTCGCGCGCGATTCATCAGTTCTCGGTCAAGGATGGACTGCAGGGGCAGGAATTCAATGGCGCAGCGTACGCAACACTAGGCAGCGGCGAGCTGGCATTCGGCGGCATCAACGGGCTCAATCTGGTCAAGCCTGGCGCCGTGGTCGGGAGCCGCTTCCTGGCACCGGTGATCTTCAGTGATATCCGGATCGGGGAAGAAAAACCCGTCGTTGTGGTGCCGGGCAAGGCCATCGAGATGGATCAGGCCAACCGCGTCGTGCATTTTGCTTTTGCGGCACTCGACTACACGGCGCCGGAACGCAATCGCTTTCGCTACAAGCTTGAGGGCTTCGATGAGAATTGGGTCGAGGCGGGTACACGTCACGAAGCCACGTATACCAACCTCGATCCCGGGCAATATCGATTCAAGGTCCAGGCCAGCAACCATGATGGTTACTGGAATCAAGCTGGTGCTGAAATAAACCTGATAGTCAGGCCGCAGTGGTGGAACAGCCCGAACATGCTGCTGGGCTATGCCTTTCTCGCGATACTGGCCTTGCTTGGCCTGGCGCTGGCCATTCGCCGCAAACGCGAAGAGCAACGCCGGCATGCACGCGAGCTGCGAGATCGCGAGGCAAGACTTCGACTGGCGCTGTGGGGTTCCAGCGATGAGTTCTGGGAGCTGAACATGGACAGCGGCGTGCTGACCCGGCTCAGTGCAGCGCCGACGCCTGCACGGCAG
>NZ_JBAWHJ010000455.1:0-5922 GCF_049593775.1 Dokdonella sp.
GACCAGCGCGGACGAAATCTCGCCCATGCTCTTTTCGGTGGCGGCCTTCGCGTCCAGGCCCTCTTCCTCCATGACGCGTTCGACGTTTTCCACCACCACGATGGCGTCATCGACCAGCAGGCCGATCGCCAGCGCGAGCCCGAACAGCGTCAGCGTGTTGATCGAAAACCCCGCGATCGAGAAAATCGCGAAGGTGCCAAGCAGCACTACCGGCACCGCGATCGCCGGGATGAGGGTCGCCCGCCAGCTTTGCAGGAACAGGTAAACCACGATAAGCACCAGGATCAATGCCTCGACAAAGGTGTGCATGACCTCTTCGATGGATGCTTCCACGAACAACGAGGTGTCGTAGACGACCTTGTAGTCGAGATCCTCGGGGAAACTTGTCCTGAGCCGAGCCAGTTCGTGCTTGATGAGTTCAGCCGTTTCCAGCGCGTCGGCTCCCGGGGCGAGGAAAATGCCGAGGATCGAAGCGGGAGTGCCATCCAGCTGACCACTGACATCGTAGTTCTTCGCACCCAATTCGACGCGAGCCACGTCACGCAGACGAATGGAACTGCCATCGGATTCGTTGCGCAGGATGATGTTTTCGAATTCTTCAACTTCGACCAACCTGCCCTGCACGCTCAGCGTGTACTGAAAGCCGGTATCCGAGCTGGCTGGCGCCATGCCGATCTGACCCGCAGGCGCCTGCACGTTTTGCGACTGAACGGCTCTGGAAATATCGGCCACGGTCAGTCCCAGGGCTGCCATGCGATCCGGCTTGAGCCAGACACGCATGCCGAATTCGGAACCGAACACGGTGACGTCGCCAACGCCGTTCAGTCGCTTCAGCGAGTCAACGACGTAGAGATAGGTGTAGTTGTTGACGAAAAGAAAATCGTAGGTTTCCTTTGGCGAGTAGATCGCGATGTACTGCAGGGTATCCGGCGAACTCTTGGTTACGGATACGCCGATATCACGCACCTCGGGTGGCAGTCGCGCGGTGACCTGAGAGACCCGGTTCTGCACTTCGACCGATGCGATATCCGCGTCGCGCTCGAGATCGAAGGTAACGTTGATGCTCGACGATCCGTCGTTTCCGGACACCGCCTTGATGTACTTCATGTCGGTCGTGCCGTTGACCTGCTGATCGATCACGGCCGACACGGACTCATTGACGACGATGGCATTCGCACCGGGATAGGAAGCGCGAATGGAAACGGTCGGCGGGGCAATGTCCGGGTACTGCGCAATGGGCAGCCCCAGCATCGACAATACGCCGGTCAGTACGAGGAACAGCGAAATTACGATCGCGAAGATCGGGCGATCAATGAAGAAGCGTGCCATGAGCTGTCCTCCTCAACCGCCAGCCGGCGCGGGAGCTGCCGGCTGCTTCTCGGTTTTCAGATCGGCTTCGGTGACTTCAATGACTTTCAGCGGCGTTCCCGGCCTCGCCTTCTGCGCCCCTTCGACGACCACCTTGTCGCCAGGCTTGAGCCCCGCGCTGATCACCCAGAGGCTTCCCTGTCTCGGACCAGGCGTGACCGATCGCAATACTGCCTTGCCATCTGCACCGACTATCGTCACGAAATAGGTGCCGAGCTTCTGCGTAACTGCGCGCTCCGGCACCAGCAGTGCGTCGTCGATGATTTCGCCTGTGACCCGAATGCGCGCGAACATGCCCGGCTTCAGGCTGTGCTCGGGATTCGGGAATTCCGCGCGCAGCCGATATGTTGCCGTACGTGAATCCAGGGCACGGTCGGCGAAATCGATCAGCCCGTCTTGAGGATAGACGCTGCCGTCAGCCAGGGTGAGCTGGACCTTGCGGGTAGGAGAATCGTCGGGCAATTCCATCTGGCCGGTGCGTCGCTGGAAGTCGAGGAGATCGCTTTCACTGACGCTGAAATAGACCCATACCGGATCGTCAGAGGAAACGGTTGCGAGCAGGGTCGATCCGGCACTGACCAGGCCGCCTTCAAAGACATCAGCAGCACCAATGCGCCCGGAAATCGGAGCAGTCACGCTGGCATACTCCAGCCCGAGTTTCGCAGCGGACAGATTGGCCTTCAGTGCGGCCACTTCAGCCTTCCCCTGGCGCGCGGTAGCCACGGCATTGTCGTAAACCTGTTTGCTGATCGCATTCTCCGCCACAAGCGGCTCATAGCGGGCCACATCAAGCTGGGCACGCGACGATGCCGCGTCGGCAGAGGCCAGCTGCGCTTCTGCAGAAGCCACTGCGGCACGGTATTCGCGGGGATCAATCGTGAAGAGCAACTCTCCTTGCTCCACGAGTGCACCATCCTGGAAGTGCTTGCCTGTGAGAATGCCGCTCACACGGGCACGGATCTCGACTTCCTGGGAGCCACGGACCTCGCCAATCAGCTCCTTGTAAATGGCGGTCGGCCGCTGGATGACATCCATAGCCTTGACCGGCAGAGCCTGCATCTGGGGCGCTGGCGCTTCCTTGCTGCAAGCAATGAGAAGCAGAGCCAGTATCAGCAGAATCGAGATGGTTCCGGCTGTGCGATAGGTGCTGGCGAATCCAGATCGAGCGTCCAAGTGCAGTTCCCCATGAAGATTTCAGGTGCGAGTGTAACTGCGCATGACTTCGAATGCCCCGCGTTGCGGACAAACCCGCCCGTTGAATTGAAAAACTACTTCAAGTTCAGGGGTTTCGAGGGGCATCGAAATTCTGCGCGCAAATTTATTGGCAGGCCGGATCCATTGATCCAGCCTGCCGATTGGCTACCCCTCAGGCCAGTATCAGGGGCAGCTTCCTCAAACGCTGGCCGGTCAAGGCGAAAATTGCATTGGCCACGGCTGGAGCGATCGGTGGCAGGCCCGGCTCGCCGACACCGCCCATTTTCTCGGCACTGGAAACAATGTGTACTTCGACCCGGGGCATTTCATCAAGCTTGAGCACCTTGTAGTCATGGAAATTGCCTTGCTCGACTTTGCCATCCTTGAATGTGATCTCGCTGTGCAGGGCGGCGCCGAGGCCAAAGGCGATAGCCGACTGCATTTGCGCCTCTACCGTCATCGGATTGACCACCGGCCCGCAATCGACCGCACAGACAACTCGATGCACGCGTATCTTGCCGTCCTCCACCGATACCTCGGCAACTTGCGCGACATGGCTGCCAAACGATTCATGCACTGCCAATCCTGCAGCATGGCCTTTCGGCAGCGGCTTGCCCCAGCCAAACTCCTTCGCAGCCAGTTCAAGCGCACGCAGGTTGCGCGAGTCGGCGGGGAGCAGTTTCCTGCGGTAGGCCAACGGGTCGACTTTTGCTGCATGCGCCAGTTCATCGACGAAACTCTCGACCACGAAACCGGTATGCGAATGGCCAACCGAGCGCCACCACAGCACGGGTATCGGACTCTCGGGCGAATGCAAATCGACGCGATACGCGGGAATGGCGGCAAGATAGGGTGAATCTGCCGCTCCTTCAAGCGACGACGCGTCAATGCCATCCTTGATCATCATCGGCGCGAAAGGCGTACCGGCCGCAATCGACTGGCCGACCACAGTGTGGGACCAGGCAGTCGGCATTCCATCCTTGCCCAGGGCAGCGCCGAATCGCGACAACCACATCGGCCGGTAGTAGCCACCGCGGATATCATCTTCGCGCGTCCAGACCAGTTTGACCGGCTTGTTCGCGACCTTGGCCACCTGCACGGCTTCCGCAATGAAATCGGAAACCGGATTGGCCCGACGACCGAAACCGCCGCCGAGGAACATCGTGTGGATGGTGACCTGCTCGGGCTTGATACCGAGGATCTGTGCGACAACACCCTGATCAACCCCCTGAAACTGGGTCCCGGTCCAGATTTCGCAGCCCTGCGCACTGATTTCAACCGTACAGTTCAGCGGCTCCATGGGCGCATGAGCCAGGTATGGCACTTCATAGTCGGCGTTCACGCGCTTTCTGGCTGACTTCAGCGCTGAATCCACGTTGCCAGCCTGGCTGGCGATCAATCCCGACTTCTCAGCGCGCTTGCGGTAGTCCGCACGCATGACCTCGGTTGACAGCGATGCGCCAGCACCATTGTCCCATTCGATTTCGAGCGCCTCACGCCCCTGCTGGGCGGCCCATGTGTGCTGGCCAAGAACAGCGATACCGCCAGGTACCTGCACCACGTCGACTACGCCCGGGATTGCCTTCGCCTTGCTTGCATCAAAGCGCGCCACGGTGCCGCCGAATACCGGAGCACGCGCGAGCATCGCGACGAGCAGACCGGGCCTGGCCACATCGAATCCAAACGACGCCACACCGGTAACCTTGGCAAGACTGTCGAGGCGTCGCGTCGGCTTTCCGATCAGCTTCCAGCGTGACGCATCCTTGAGGGCGACGTTTTCCGGAGCGATGCCTTTCGCCGCAGCATCGGCAAGCTCGCCATAGGAGGCCTTTTGCGCGCCGCAGATCACGAAGCCGTTCTCGGTGTGGCAAGTCGAAACATCGACTTTCCATGCCTGCGCGGCTGCGTTGACAAGCATCGCCCGTGCCGTCGCACCAGCCTGGCGCATTTGCTCGAAGCATTCCAGGGTGCTCGTCGATCCGCCGGTGCCCTGGATGCCGAACGCAAGGTTTGCGTACATTGTCGAATTCGGCGCGTTCATGACGCGCACCTTGGCCCAATCACAATCGAGCTCCTCAGCGAGCACCATCGGAATGGATGTCCACACACCCTGACCCATTTCGGAATGCTTTAGCAGGACGGTCACCGAGTTGTCCGAACCAATACGCACGAATGCATTCGGGTCAGTCGGTGCCGGCGTTGGCGCCTCGCCGTCCTGGGCGAACAGTCGACGTCCGCCGATCGGAATGAAGCAGGCAATGACCAGACCTCCGGCCAATGCCGTCGAGGTGGCCAGGAAGCGTCGACGCGAGGGAGCAGCCAGGATATCGGATTCATGCTTCATTGCTGCTCTCCTTGCTCAATTTCGCGGCGCGATGAACGGCAGACCGGATGCGCTGATAAGTACCGCATCGACAGATGTTGCCGGCCATCGCGGCGTCGATATCCGCATCATTCGGCTCCGCGTTGACAGTCAGCAATGCCAACGCCGACATGATCTGCCCTGATTGGCAGTATCCGCACTGCACCACGTCTTCCTCGATCCAGGCACGCTGGATCGGATGTGAACCATCGATGCCCAGGCTTTCGATCGTTGCGATTTTCTTGCCGGTGAGCGTCGAGGCGGGGGTCACGCAGGATCGAATGGCCTGACCGTCGACGTGCACCGTGCAAGCCCCGCATTGCGCCATGCCACAACCGAACTTCGTTCCGGTCAGGCCGATGACATCACGCAGCACCCAAAGCAGCGGCATGTCATCGGGCACATCAACCTCATGTTGCCGACCGTTGATATCTAGCTTCATCGGAATCACCTGGGTAGCCGCCGGAGTGCCGAGGCTACTCCAACGGAGACCTGCATGGCGAACAGAAGCGTCATCCGGCATCGCTGGATTCGCGAGATGCGCTGCCTCCCACTTCCAATGCATCACAGCCGGCTTCCCAGGCTTGCGAGGCCAACTGTTGCCTCCCTTGTCCTCGCCCTGCCCTGCCCGCCCGCGCGCACGCTGACGATCGCTGGTTTGCACGGTCCGGCCCATAGCGCAGTAGTGTTGCTGCTGGCATGACCAGCACAAACCGCCGATTCGATCAGGCGAAACTGGCGACAGACCCTTTGGCCTTCCATCCGTGCCTGTCGTAGATCAGCACACGATGCCCGAGCCTTTCCAGCTTTGCGTACGCACGATCAATCGGCTCATCACTGCACAGTTCGAGATGAACGCCGTCGGGCGCCACTGTCAATTTCGCAATCAGGGGTGCCCGGTCTCTCATCGGGATTTCCGTGCTGGAGACTCTGGACGCACGTTCTATCGGCAACTCGATACGCTGAATTTCCGTACCTGTTCTGGCAATCAGGAATAC
>NZ_JBAWHJ010000456.1:0-7975 GCF_049593775.1 Dokdonella sp.
ACCGGCACGACCAGCATGACCATTGCGGCGGCGGCGACAATCCACGCTTCGCCGAAAAATTCGGGATGTGGCCAGGCCAGGTTTTGCACAAGCCCCAAGTACCCCGACCAGGCTGGCAATGCATCACCTGCCGGAATGAAGATCAGGTTGATCGCCAGCAGCGCGACATACAGGGGCCAGAGTCGGAACAGCGCGCGACCCCAGTTGCGCCAGATGGACTCGGCATGCGTTGCCACGAAACCGCGTCTGGCCAGAAGGAAACCGGTGCTGACCAGGAACAGTTCGACGCCAACGTGGCCGAGCATCAACCAGAACGCATCCGGAATCTGAAAAGGTGAAAGCCAGAAACCGGCATGGCAGACGATCAGGGCCAGCCCCGCGACCAGTCGCAACAGGTCCAGGCCGGGCATGCGAGCCATCACCTTGAACTCAAGCCGATCGCTGGCGCAACACCTCGAACAGGACGACGCCAGTCGCCACCGAGACGTTGAGACTTTCCACGCTGCCACGCATCGGAATATTGGCGACAAAGTCACAGGCTTCGCGGGTCAGGCGGCGCATGCCTTCACCTTCACTGCCGATGACCACGGCAACCGGCCCCTTGAAATCACTGGCATACAGCGATTGCGGACCATCGCCAGCCAGTCCGGTCAGCCACACGCCGGCGTCCTTGAGCAACTTGAGGCTGCGGGCGAGATTGGTCGCAGCGAAGAACGGAACGCGATCTGCGGCCCCGGCTGATGCCCTGCGCACGGTAGGCGTGATACCGACCGCCTTGTCTTTTGGCACGATCACCGCCGTGACTCCGGCAGCCTCGGCGCTGCGCAGGCAGGCGCCAAGATTGTGCGGATCGGTGACACCATCAAGAACAAGGATCAATGCGTCCTGCCCGGCAGCCTCGATCAGTGCGGGCAGCTCGCTCTCGCTGCGCGGCGGAGGTGTCCGGTACATGGCGGCAATACCCTGATGCCTCCCGCCACCTGTCATTCGATCAAGATCGGCGCGATCGCGTGCATGCGGCTTGATGCCCAGATCACGCGCGCGCTCGGCCAGCTCTCGAACTCGCGGATTCTGCTGCCCGGTCTCAATGTACAACTCGGCCACGTTGCCGGCGTCGTAGTTCAGCGCCGCCTCGATGGAATGGATGCCAATCAGTAGTTCAGTGCTCATGCAGTGCCTGATGCCGTATGGGTTGATTCACGCAAGCTGGGTGTAAGGCATTGTCGCCGATTTATCAGTGGCTCACGTCTTGCGTGTGTAGAGTATTTCGATAGCCCGTGATTCCTCGCCGGCTGGAGAGATGTTGAATGCAGCAATGCGCAAGTGGTTGGCATCCACAAGTTCGATCTCGGTACGCCAGCCCCAGGGCGGATCTCCATCGTGTCCAGCGTAGCTGCCAAGCACGGAAAAGCCGGGCTGGTCGCGGACACCTTCGGAATACATGATCTGGGTGCCCGTGTGTGCGCTGTCGATCCACGCGCATTCATGGCACTGGCGATCGATGTGCCAGGTGTACAAGGCGAGGCCCTGCTCGCGCTCCCCCATGAACAGGGTCTCGTACTCGTGGACCAGGCAGCGTCCGCCCAGCGTACTGCGAATCGTCCCGTGGATGGGCGCTTCGTCTCCCGCCTTGCCAGGCTCGAACCAGACCCTGATCGTGCCCTCCCATTCGCCGACCCATCTGGCCAGCTCATTGTGTCGTCCTTCAACGAGGGACACGCCGAACGCATGCTTGCTCATCGAGGTTTCTTGCCCTTGGGTTCTTCTGCGACCAGGCGGAAATCGATCTTGCGGTCCTCGAGGCTGGCTCGCAAAACCTGCACCCGAACCGGATCGCCCAGGCGAAAACTGAGACCACGGCGTTCGCCGCTGAGCATGTGCCGCTTCGGATCGAAGTGGTAGTAGTCGTTGGGCAGCTGGGTGATGTGGACAAGTCCGTTGATCTTCGATTCCGAAAGCTCCACGAACAGGCCGAACGAGGTGACACCCGAGACGACGCCTTCGAATTCGCTACCGACGTGCTTTTCCATCCACGCACATTTGTAGCGCTCATCGACATCCCTTTCTGCTTCCTGGGCACGACGTTCATTGTGCGAACAATGCACCGACATGGATCCCATCTGGGTCGGTGAATATTCGTACTCGGCAGGCTTTCCGCCACTGATCGCATAGCGGATGGCGCGATGCACGAGCAGATCGGGGTAGCGCCGGATTGGCGAGGTGAAGTGGGCGTAAGCATCCAGGGCCAGTCCGAAGTGTCCCGTATTCTCGGGCTGGTAGACCGCCATGCTCTGCGATCGCAGGATGACCGACTCGATCAGGCTGACATCCGGTCGGCTGCGAATCTTCTTCAACAACGCGGCAAAATCCGAGGGCTGCACCTCCCCGGCCGGTGGCAGCTTCAATTTGAACTCGCGCAGGAACTCGAGCAGATCCTCGAACTTGGAAGCCGGTGGTGGCTCATGCACGCGATACGGCGCCGGGATGCGTTTCTTGATCAGGAATCGCGCGGCCTGCACGTTCGCGGCAATCATGCATTCCTCGATCAGCTTGTGGGCATCGTTGCGCGGCTCTGCACCCAGCTGGATTACTTCGCCGGACGCAGCAAGGCGAAATTTCACTTCGGTGCTCTCGAAATCGATGGAGCCTCGCTTCTGACGCGCCTTGGCCAGCAACTTGTAGAGTTGGTGCAGGCATTCCAGTCGCGGCATCAGGTCGGAGAGTTCGTCGCGAACGTCGGCCAGCTTTTCGCCAACCGCTTCCCAGACCTTCGTGTAGGTAAGCCGCGCATGCGAACGCATGACGGCATCGTAGAATTTGGAGCTGACCACCTCGCCATTGCGATCAACCTGCATGTCACAGACCATGCACAGTCGATCAACCTTCGGCATCAGTGAGCAGATACCGTTGGACAAGGTTTCCGGCAGCATTGGGACGACGAATCCGGGGAAGTAGACGGATGTCGAGCGCAGGTAGGCTTCTTCATCCAGCGGGCTGCCGACCCCAACGTAGTGGGAAACATCGGCGATCGCGACAACCAGCCTGAACCCTTGCGCGTTGGGTTCCGCATAGACGGCATCGTCGAAGTCGCGCGCATCTTCGCCATCGATCGTGACCAGCGGCAGCGAGCGCAAGTCCACTCGACCCTTGATCTCTGAATCGGGGACCTGCGGATCGACCTCGGCGGCCTGGTGAGTGACCTTGTCAGGCCAGTCCTGCGGGAGATTGTGGCTCGCAATGGCCATCTCGACGATGATCGATGGCGTCAGGCGCTCGCCAAGGATCGCGAGGACTCGTCCCATCGGTCCGCGATGCTGGGTCGGTGGATCGCTGATTTCCGCAATCACGATCTGGCCGGCGCGCGCGCCTTGTTCATCACCCGGCCGGATCAAGATGTCCTGATGCACACGCCGATCATCTGGTGAAACCAGGGTCAATCCGTCTTCGACCACAACGCGCCCGACAAGACGCGAGGCGCGGCGCTCGAGCACCTCGACGATGGCGCCCTGGCGGCGGCCACGACGATCGACGCCGACCACACTGCCGAGCACGCGGTCGCCATGAAGCACGGTGCGCATCTGCGCTGGCGAGAGATAGAGATCCTCGCCGCCTTCATCCGGTCGCAGGAAGCCATAACCTTCGGCATTGGCCAGGACCACACCGGGCATCAGGTCGAGTTTCTCCGCCACGCCGTAGCCACCGCGGCGGTTCTGCAGCAGCTGGCCATCGCGCACCATCGCAGCGAGTCGCTTGGTCAGTGCATCGACGTCCTGCTCGCTGCGCAGGCCGAGTCCCGCTGCAACCGCCTCGGTCTTCATCAGCGACGCCTGATCGCTCAGCAGCGCCAGGATCGCCTCACGGCTTGGAATGGGGTTGTCGTAGCGCTGTGCTTCGCGGCGGGCGAAGGGATCCTCTGGTCGACCCGACTTGCCCCTGCTTCGCGGCGGCTCCGCCGTTCTGGTGCGCCTGGCACCCTTTTGCGGGCTGGATGCCGATTCAGGCATCCAGGGCGGCAGCTTGGTTCCGGCGGTTTTCTTCGCTCCGCCCTTGCGCGGACCTGGCTTGCCTGTCGGCGACCTGGCCGCGCCTGGTTTGCTTGGTCCCTTGGTTTTCTTTTTCACCGATGATGTCTCCCGGTTGGTACTTCGGCCTGCCTGGCAGGACCGTTGCGCCCAGGCAAAATTGCAGGGCGCGGTTGTGATTCACCTCATTGTGCGCGTCCAATCATTGACAGTCTGTAACGGCCAACGTATCTTTCGCGCCCCCGGTGGCATTAGCGCACCGCGGGACAAGCCCAGGTGGCGGAATTGGTAGACGCACTAGCTTCAGGTGCTAGCGGGGCGACCCGTGGAGGTTCGAGTCCTCTTCTGGGCACCATATCGAAGAAAAACCGCCGCAAGGCGGTTTTTTTTCGCCTGAATTCAAGCCGGACGT
The DNA here is from genome assembly GCF_049593775.1 of Dokdonella sp. Taxonomy (GTDB): domain Bacteria; phylum Pseudomonadota; class Gammaproteobacteria; order Xanthomonadales; family Rhodanobacteraceae; genus Dokdonella. The sequence goes on from NZ_JBAWHJ010000456.1 coordinate 4,435, forward strand.
GCATGTGAAACTAAAAAGCCTGCGCGTTCGGGTATCTGTCATTGCGTTTCGGCATGCCTGGACAGCAGGGGACCCGGCTATATCGGGCAGGCTGCAGCCATGGAGTCGATGGAAGACCAGGCATCCCGCTGGATTGACGCAATTCCCGCCTCAGACTAGCTGAGCCTGCCCAGAGCTTGTCGAAGGACGGGAATGACGAGTGTCGAAACATTTCGGTTCGACACCGGGTACAGATCACGCGTCGCGGCCACGGCCACCCTTCCCGATTCCTGCCCCCGCCCCTGTCAACCAAACGGATCGCGCAAAACGATGGTGTCGTCGCGATCAGCGCCGGTCGCGACCAGAGCAAGGTGGCAGCCGGAGAGTTCCTCCACCGCACGCAAGTACGCACGTGCGGCCGCTGGCAACTGGTTCCATTCGCGGACGCCCGAGGTCGGCTCTTCCCAACCCGGGAACTCCAGATAGACGGGCTTGCACTCAGCCCAGCCATCCGCATCGAGCGGCGCAAGATCACGACGCTTGCCACGATATTCGTAGGCAATACAGACCTTGATGGTCGGCAAGCCGTCGAGCACATCGAGCTTGGTGATGGCCAGGCCATTGATCGCATTGATCTGGGTTGCGCGCTTGAGTGCGACCAGGTCAATCCAGCCACAACGGCGAGGACGCCCGGTGCTGGCGCCGAATTCGTTGCCGCGCTTGCGCAGGGCTTCACCCATCTCGTCGTTGAGCTCGGTCGGAAACGGGCCGCCACCGACGCGCGTTGCGTAGGCCTTGCAGATTCCGAGCACATAGTCGATATCGCTGGCACCCACGCCCGTACCCGCCAACGCACCACCCACGGTCGTATTGGATGAGGTCACGTAGGGGTAGGTACCGTGGTCGATGTCGAGCAGTGCGCCCTGAGCGCCTTCGTAGAGTATGTGGTCGCCACGCTGGCGTGCGTCGTACAGGAGGGTGGAAACGTCGTCGATCATCGGGCGCAGGTATTCGCTGTACTCGAGTGCCTCATCAAGTACCTTTTGATAGTCGACACCGTCCGTCTTCAACCACTGGGTCAGGATGAAGTTGTGGTAGTCGACCGCAGTACGGACTTTTTCCGGCAACTCGGACGGATACATGAGATCGGCGACCCGAATGCTGCGCCGGGCTACCTTGTCCTCGTAGGCAGGGCCGATACCGCGCCCGGTCGTGCCAATTGCCTTCGCACCGGAGGCCTTTTCACGAGCCTGGTCCACGGCGATGTGGTACGGCATGATCAGTGGCGTAGCCGGGCTGATCTTCAACCGCGAACGAACTTCCACGCCCTCTTCCTCGAGCTCGGAAATTTCCTGGCGCAAAGCTGCCGGCGAAAGAACCACCCCGTTGCCGATCAGGCACTGCACACCTTCACGCAGGATGCCCGACGGAATCAGGTGCAGGACGGTCTTCTTGCCGTTGATGACCAGCGTATGCCCGGCGTTGTGACCGCCCTGGAAGCGCACGACCATGCCGACCCGCTCGGTAAGCAGATCGACGATCTTGCCCTTGCCTTCGTCGCCCCATTGCGCACCCAGAATTACTACCGAATTTCCCATGATGTTCTCGTTGTTCGTTGTCGGACCCCGTAACGGGGTGCTATCCGCACTTCAGGATTCGGGATCAGGCATGCGCCTCCCGCTTCCCGCTCATTCGCTTGCCCGCTCCCTGCTTCCCATTCCCCGCTCCTAGTGCACCAACCTCAGCGCAACCAACCCGCACACGATCATGCCAGCGCCCACGATACGCAATGTGCGCTCGTCAATCTCCTGCAGGCGCAACGCCATGCGCTTCCATGCGCCCGGTGCGGCGAAAAGGATCAGGCCCTCTATGACCAGCACCAGGCAAAGCGCCGCAATAAGCTCGGCCGGCATGAACTGTCTACTTGCTGTTCTGCAAATACTTCAGGAATTCGGAATTCGGATCCAGTACAAGCACGCCATTTGGCGCGTTGAGCGATTCGCGATAGGCCTCAAGGCTGCGATAGAACGCATAAAACTCGGCGTCCTTTCCGTACGAATCCGCATAGATCTTCGCCGCCTGCGCATCACCTTCACCGCGTCCTGTCTGCGCTTCGCGGTAGGCTTCAGCCTTTAGAATCTGGACCTGGCGGTCGGCATCGGCACGGATGCGCTCGGCAGCTTCGTTGCCTTCGGCACGCAAGGAATCCGCGACCTGCTTGCGTTCGGAACGCATGCGCTCATAGACCGAGCGCAACACCGAACTGGCCTCCGGAAGATCGACGCGCTTGATGCGCACATCAATGATCTCGATGCCGAGGTTCCTGGTCTTCTCGTTGGCATTTTTTACCAGCGTGTCGGTAAGGTCGGAACGCGCGCTCGAAACCACCTCCTTCAAGGTGCGCGAGTTGATCGCGGTACGCATGCCATCCTTCACAGTCGGAGCGAGTCTCTGCTGTGCTCGGTCCTGGTCGCCCGCAACCGCCGTGTAGAACTTGGTCGAGTCAGAAATCTTCCACTTGACCACGAAATCGACGTTGACATCCTTTTTCTCGGAAGTCAGATATCGCTCCGCCGCCGCATCCAGGGTTTGCAGTCGCGCATCAAAGCGCAACGCCTGCTGGACCAGAGGAAGCTTGAAATGCAGGCCTGGCTTGTAGTCAGACTCGATGATCCGGCCGAACTGCAGGAGGATGGCAGTCTGCCCCTCGCGAACAACGAACACGCAGTTGATCGCCAGCAGGATGACGGCCGCAATCACGATAGCGAGTAGTGAGCGCATATCAGTTGCCTCCCTTTTCTGGTTCTGAAACGGTTGCAGCCGCCGCTGTCGTGGCGGGTGTCGGCGCTGCTGCCGTGACGCCTGGAACAGGAATCTGCAAAAGATTCTTGCCGTTGGTGAAATCGATGACCTTGGGCGTGCCGCTGACGACTTGCTGCATGGTTTCGATGTACAGGCGCGAGCGCGTGACTTCTGGCGCAGCACGGTACTCGCTGGCAATCAGGTTGAATCGCTGCGCGTCACCTTGCGACTTGGCTATACGCTCGGCCTTGTAGCCCATTGCCTCCGCGAGAATTCTGGCCGCCTCGCCTCGTGCTTCAGGTACCACGCGCTTGGCATAGGCATCGGCCACATTGCTGGCCCGCTGGCGATCTTCCCGGGCACTGATGGCGTCGTCGAACGAATCCTTCACTTCCTGCGGTGGACGCACGTTCTGGAAGTTGAGCTCGTTTACCAGGAGTCCTGCGTGATAGCGCTCCAGTGTCTGCTGGACCACCTTTTTGGCTTGCTGGGCCAACTCTGCACTGGGATTGGCCACCGGAGCTTCGCCTTCCAGGGGCTCGACACGCTGGTCGGGCATGATCGCATCGAGCTTGGAGTTGCCGATGACCTCGCGAACGGCGCTTTCTGCCGCCTGCTGGAGAGTCTGATCCGGGTCACGCGTGGCGAACAGGTACAACGTCGAATCGGCGACTTCGTACTGAACGTTGAAATCCACCTGGACGATATTTTCGTCGCGGGTCAACATTCGTACCGTATCCGAGATGGAACGCACCTCCTT
>NZ_JBAWHJ010000457.1:0-4113 GCF_049593775.1 Dokdonella sp.
CTGCCAGCGTCGCCAGAGCGGCCTCCGAATCTCCCAGGAGTACTTGCGCATAGGCCAGCGTGCGACGTGCCGGATCGCTATCGATGCCGGCGAGGCTTTCCCTGGCCGAGCCTGCAAGATCTGCCGCCTCTGCATTGCGTCCGTTGCGATCCAGTCGATACAGCAGTTGCCACCACAGCTCCGGATTGTTGAACTGCTGCGCCGATGAGCGCATGGCCTCCAGATCCTCGGAAACGCTGTCGGCACCGCTGGTTTCGCCCAGCGCGCGCAACTCCGCAGCGCCTGGCCAGTCCAGCGCGATCGTCGCCTGACCGAGTTGTTGCCAGAGGCCGGCGAACAGGGCATTCAGCGATGCGGGCAGATCTTCTTCGCTGGCGGCGGTTTGTTCCGCGCTCCATCGCGGTGTTGATGAGGCCGAGTCGACAAGTCGCATCCTGAGCGTCCAGCCGCTTTCGTCGTGCGCGATCTCTCCTTCCAGCGCAAGCCTGGCGCCCACCACTTCGAGTACGCGCTGGTGCTGGCGATCAGCCGCGGATGCGTCATAGCCCAGTTCGACTAGTGCGCGGCGCACACGCAAGGGATCAGCACTGCGCAACGCGGATTCGTCACTGAGCCGCACGCCCAGCCACTGGCTGATGCCTGCGGCGAGTTCGCGGTCCCTGGCGTCGTCATCGCTGATCCAGGGCAGCGGCAACAGATCAAGCTGCACGACCTTGGCAACCGCGGCCGCATCAGCATCGACGGGCAAGGTCTGGTTGCGCCAGTACCAGCCGGCGCCGGCAAGCAGGACAAGGCCGAGTGCGAGTGCTGCCCAGCCCAGCCCGCTGCGTTGTTGGCGCGGCCGGCCTTGCAGGCTTCCGCTGTCGATGGCCTTCACCACCGCTTCCGCCGAGCCAATGCGCCGCGAGACGCGAAGTTCCAGCAGCCATGAGCAGAGTTTTACCGCGAAGGGCGGGAGTCCGGGCTCGATGGTGTCTGCAGGAGGCGGATCGCGCACGATGCGCTGGACCAGCATCTCGGCCGGCGTGCCACCACGAAACGGCAGCGTCCCGGTCAGCATCTCGAACAGGATCAGTCCCAGTGCGTAGAGATCACTGCGTGCATCCAGCGGTTCGGCACGGGCCTGTTCCGGGGAAAGATATTCCGGCGTTCCAATGACGACGCCACTGCCGGTGATGCCGGTCTCGCCGGCCGTTCGGGCGACGCCAAAATCGGTGATGCGTACTTCGCCGGTTTCGTCGACCAGCACATTGGCCGGCTTCAGGTCACGATGGATGACCTGGCGACGATGCGCGGCTTCCAGCCCGAGCGCCAGCTGGCGCGTGATATCCAATGCGCGTTCTGGCGTGAACTTGTGTTCGTCACTCAGCATTCGCTCGAGCGATGGACCGGCAACATAGTCCATGCTGATCAGCCAGGCCTGCTCGTGGCGGACAAGGTCATGGATGCGCACAACGTGCGGCGATGACACTTGTCGCGCAAGCAGCAATTCCTTGCGGAATCGTTCGAATGCATCAGGTCGACTGGCCAGTTCCGGGCGCAGCAGCTTCAATGCGACATCGATGTCGAGCTCGATGTCGTGGGCCTGGTAGACAAGACCCATGCCGCCCATTCCGAGGATCCGAATGATGCGAAAACGACCAGCAACGACTTCGCCGGCCGTGAGCTCACGTTGCGCCATCATGCCGGTGACCGTTGCAGCGACCTTGGGATCCGGCTGGAAATCGCGTGTGCCCGCAGTCATGGATTCGTTTCCCGTTGCGGCAACAATCCGGCGCCGGTCCAGTGCGGCGCCGGTCCCATTTCCGCGCTCATGCCGTCAGCGCCCACATTCAGCAGCGCCGAGACCTTGGCCAGGCCGGCCTCGAGTTCCAGGGCCGACATGACGTTGCCTGCCTGCCCGACCAGGGCATCGAGCAATTGCGCATCGAGGTCACTGTATACGCGTTCGGCCTCGTTCGTGTCGGCGTAGACGACGCCCACGACCCTCCCATCATGAACCAGGGGAATCGCCAGCAACGCGCGAATACCGGCGTCGAGCACGCTGGCCTGTTGCATCAGCCAGGCCTGATCGCGCTGGTCGCTTAGATAAACCGGACGACGCGCGCCGATCGCGCGATCGACCGCACTGCGGCTTCCGGAGAATGCATGTCCGACCAGCTCATCGGGTTCGATCGCGTAGCAGGCTCGCACTCGCCAATCGCCATGATTGTCAGTACTGAGCAGGAATCCGCGCCGCGCTTCGGCGACATCGACAATACCGCGCAGCAAGTCGGCAATCAGGCGCTGCGCTTGCGCTCCGTGACGCAGGCGCGAGTTCCAGATCATCGAAGAATGGCGGCGACGATCCTGATCGGCGATGCGCGCCTGCTCGGCAGCCGGGTCGACGATTTCAAAGCGTACGTAGACGTCGCCGGCTGCAAACCACATGCCGTTGAACAGCGGACTGTGTGGTTTTGCGGCTTGGCCGTCGATTCGCGTGCCGTTCTTGGAGCCAAGATCTTCGGCTGTCCACTGGTCCAGGTCGTAGCGTCGCAGCTTCAGGTGTCGGCGCGAGATTGATTCGTGCTGGATGACGACATCAGCCTGCGGATCACGTCCAAGTACGATCTCGGATGCGGTTCCCAGATCGCAAACATGAACCGCTTCGTCGGGAACGTGGATGCTCAGTCGGGCCGTCACCGTCGCGGCACTCAGGGATCGCCGTTGAGGCGACCCAGCAGGAACTTCAGGTGGCCCGAGCGCGAGACGACTTCGCCTTCGAGGTTTTCAAGGTCGCGCGCGCTGCGCCAGCGGTTCGGCAATGCGGGCCCACCCAGGGTGCCGCAGTGCTCATCCATGTCATCCAGGCGTGCAATGGCTTCCGCGTAGTTCCCGGCAGCGAATGCGGCCTGGCTGACGCTGCTGTCGTTTCCGAGGGTGGTGATTGCCGTGGGGCCGATTGCGCCATTGGCGAGCGTGATGCCGAGATCGGCGAACGCGGCCACGGACTCGCTCGCGTAGTCCTGGACCTGGTCAACAACCAGTACGAACTCCGAAAACGTTCCGCCACAACCGCGTGCGCGCACGCTGCCGGGGGTTACTTCAGCCGTGATGTCCCGATAGCTGCCACCAATGGGCGCCTTCATCAATCGATACGGCGATTGTGCATTCCAGACCAGATTGTCGGCGTCGAACTCGGCATCGTAGTCGTCTTCGAATTCGAGCCCGCAGGCGACCGGTGGTTCGATGGTGACGCGAAGCGGCAAGGCCGGATCGATGCTCTGGTTCAGCGGATCGGGCAAGCGGCTTTCCACATCGGCAATGGCCGTAGCATCAAGGATCTCGACGCTGAATCCCACGCAGGGCACGGTGAGATTCAGCAGGCTGCCCGGATTTTCCGGATCCAGATGGAACTCGAGTTCAAAGTCCATCTCGAAATCGGGGCCGCTGTTCGGATCAGGCAGGCAGATGTCAGCCTTGAACTTGCGCCCATCCACGATTTCGGTTTCGACGATGCATGGGCCACCGGCAACAGCGAGGCTGAACGGCGCCAGTGCCGGCATTGCGACCAGCGAGAACAGAAGCAGCAGATTTGCGCGGAGTGTCAGCACGGAATCCTCATGGGCGTTGGGGCATCTTATCGACGATGGCTATCCATATCGAGTCGGCTTCAGCTGCATCGATTGGAAGTCTCCCGCCTGAATCTGGGCCGTGCGGGCTTCCACGTCAATCCGGGGAAACACCCAGACCGGCAGCGGCGAACGGTTTGCGGGCAGGGAGCGAGGAAGCGCGGGTCTCGACCGACATCCGGAATCTGCTGGGGATTCGCAGTGGCTTGCACTGGGTGAAAGTCCTCATGTTGTTCGAGCCTGGCACGCCGTACTGTGGTTGCGTCGCGATTGGCGATGTTTTTGCCGCTCCCTGGAGTCCCCCCATGATGACCTTCCCACCCTTGCGCCGCACGCTGCTGGCCTTTGTCCTTCTGGGCACGCTGGCAAGCGAAGCAGGCGCCCTCACGATTACACGTGAATTCGCTGGCACCTGGTACGACCCTGCGCATTCCGGTCATGGCTTCAATTTCGAAGTCGTGGGCTCTGGCGCCAACAAGAACGTCGTGGCTTCGTGGTACAC
>NZ_JBAWHJ010000458.1:0-3970 GCF_049593775.1 Dokdonella sp.
CTGCTACTGCGTTGCTCTACCTCCTGCATCCATGCAGTCGTCACCCCAGCCCTCTCCCGAGGGGAGAGGTAGACAAGCCACTCCTCATGCAACCTTTCCCCGAGGGGTGAGGGATTCGGACTCCTGCAGTCAACTTGCAATCCGGCGCGCAAACGCCGGGTTGGTCAGATCAGAAAAATGCGCGGATTCCCAATGCCACCGAGCGGCCAGGCAAGGGTGCGACATCCTTGATGAAGGACGTGGACAGGCGCGCTGTATCGTTGCCGAGATTGGTGGCATCAAGAAAAGCCTCCCAGCTCAATCTACGATCCGCGTTGAACGTGTAACTCAGGTGCGCATTGATCATCGTGAACGCTGCGGTTTCGGTTTCGTAGTCGGGTACGTCGTCCTGCTTGAAATAGTGAGCAAGTCCGATGTTGGCTCGCCAGGCATCTGAGTTCCAGTAGAGATCGAGTCCCGCTCTGGCTGGCGCAATTCTCGGCAGCTCACCACCGTTGGTGAGATACGCATTGACCGTATCGCCCCAAACCCTCAGCAGATAAACCCCGCTGGGTCCGCTTGAAAGCTGAATCTTGGCTTCGCCTTCGAACCCGTTGAACCTTGCGTCCGCCTGAGTCCATTGACGTACGGGAAGATCGTCTTCGATATCTCCTGTGTCGTCCAGATAGATGAAGTCGTTGAATCGATTGGTGTAGGCCGCCAGATTGACTTCAACCGTGTCGCCGTGAAAATGCAGGCCAAGTTCGAGCTGATTCGCGGTCTCCTCGTTCAGATCTGCATCGCCGATTTCGAAGGCGCCGGTCGCCAGATGTGGACCATTGGCAAACAGCTCTTCTTCTGCTGGCGCGCGCTCGGCGCGATCCAGATTGGCGGTCATGTGCCACTCTTCAGTGAACCGGTAGCTGGCCCCTGCGGACAGACTGAAGGGGTTGAAATCCCTCTTTGGTCCGTCATCAGGCTCACTCGACTGGCTGTCGATACGGGCGCCGAGCTCCAGGCCGAAATTGCCGAAGTCCCTCTGTTCAAGGACGAACAGTCCAAGGCCCTTGGTGGTTGTCTTGGGCACGAAGGCCTCGTCGCCGATCGCTGCGAAAGTGCGATCCAGGAACTGCACGCCGACCGCACCTTTCCAGCCCGATACGTCGTTGTGGACGAGCTCGATACGCCCCTCATTGCCGTCGTTGTTGAAGACGGTGCCAACCTCGTCACCTTCGAATTCGGTATGGGTGTAGTCGATGTGTCCGAAACTGAAACGCAGGGAGTTGAACCCGGGCATCGGGTCGGTCAGCTCGCCCTTGAGGTCGTAGCGCGTCTGCGCCAGCTTGAGCGTAACCGGGCCTTCTTCTTCATCTCCGGGTTCAGCAGGATTGCCGTAATTGTCGAGGTAGCGTGAAACGGCAAAGCCTACATAGCCGCGATTACCAATCCAGGAGGCGCCGATCGCACCGGATTCCGTGTCCAGGAAACTGTTGGCCAGGGTTCCGACCGGGGTGCTGTAGTCGTCCGCACTGCGCATGGCTCCGTCTACATGGAGCGCGAATTGTCCAGAGCCCATGTCAAGTCTGAACATGCCCGTACCGCTATTGTCCGCAGTTGCCCCGCGAAGTTCGGCTCGGCCGCTCAGTCCGTTTTCCGGAAGGCCTTGCGGAATTCGGCCATCCACAACATTGACCACGCCACCTATGGCACCGGAACCGTAAAGCAGGGTAGACGGCCCCTTGAGTACTTCGATCTGATCGGCCAGGAAGGGCTCGATGGCAACGGCGTGATCCTGGCTTACGTTGGAGACATCACCGGAACTCAGTCCGTTGGAAAGAACGGCCACTCGCGAACCTTCCTGACCACGAATCACCGGCCTGCCGACGCCGGCACCAAATGAGGTTGTCTGGATTCCGAGCTCATTGGCCAAGGTCTCGCCGATGGTTGCAGATTTGACGTCGTCGAGCTCCGAGCCTCTGAGCAGCACGACCGGTGTGATGATTTCGTCGATACCCAATTGCATTGGGAACGCATTGACCACCACGCTGGGGAGGGTGTCGTCCTTTCCTACCTGATTGTTCGATTGAATGGTGTCATCCGCTTCAGGAGTGGACTCCTGCCCGGACTCTTCTGTCGTGTCAGATGCTTCGGCTGTTTGTGCGTGCGCGGGCAAGGGAAGCACTACCGCGATTGCCAGGGCGATTGCCGAAGTGAGAGGGAGTCTTGAAAGAGTGGATCTGACGTTCATATTCAGCCTTGCAGTTGAGTCCGGGTACGTGACGTTATAATATAACATCCCGTCGGGAGATCGGGTCAAGCTCGGCTCCCGCTTCCTGACTCGAAAGAGCGAGCCCTACGGATGCTTGCGTTATTCTTTAAATCAATGAATCTGCCTCCAGCCACCGATCCGCCAAAGCTCATGTCCAATGCAAGACAAAAAACCGGCATAAACAAGCGCATCGATCGCTTCGGTGCCTTCGCTTCAATGCTTTGCGCAATCCATTGCGCCTTGCTGCCGGTAGTTTTCGGGGTGCTGCCTGCGCTGGGTCTGGGCTTTCTTGCCAACCACGTCTACGAACAGATTTTCGTAGGTTTCGCCATCCTGCTCGCATCGATCAGTCTCTGGTTCGGCTTGCGCAAGCACGGCAGCTATCTTGCATTCTGGTTTCTAGTGCCGGGAATCGTCCTGCTGGTCTACGGAATGCTGATTGGTTCCGACCACGCGAACAGCGGTCATGCCGTGGTTGTCAGCATTGGTGGCACCCTCGTTGCGATATCTCATCTGGCCAATCTTCGTCTCAATCACGTGCATGGGCCGAATTGCGATCACGCCTGATCCCTGCGTGATTGTGTAACCCCGGGCCTCCTCACTAGCATGGCCGGCTCAACCTCTTCATCGACACCCATGCATTCCCATCATCACGACCATGATCACGACCATGGGCATGCCCATGGCGATTCGCCGCAGCGTGAACGTCGTCTGCTGTTCGCGTTTGGCCTGACCACGATCACGATGCTCGCTGAAGCCGTCGGCGGCTGGGTTTCTGGCTCGCTGGCCCTGCTTGCCGACGCCGGGCACATGCTGGTTGATGCGGGGGCCCTGATGTTTGCCTGGCTGGGGGCCCATTTCGCGCGACGCCCCCCCGATTCATTGCGAAGTTTCGGATATGCGAGGCTTGAGGTGCTGGTCGGATACACCAATTCCCTGACCCAGATCCTGCTCGTCGCCTGGATTGCCTATGAGGCGTTCACCCGGTTCCTGAATCCCGCGCCGATACTTTCGGGGACCATGCTGGTGGTTGCTCTGGGCGGATTGCTGATCAACCTGTTTGTGCTGCGGGTGCTGGGCGGACACGATCACGACGATCTGAACACTGCCGCAGCCCGCCTGCATGTGATCGGCGATCTGCTGGGGTCGGTCGGAGCAGTCGCGGCGGCCCTTGTGGTCCGCTATCTCGACTGGCTCTGGGCAGATCCGGCGATTTCCGTCTTTGTCTCGCTGCTGATCCTCGGAAATGCCTGGCGGCTGTTGCGTCGAAGCGCGCATATCCTGCTAGAGGGCGTGCCCGAGGGCATTGAGACGAGCGCTGTTTCCAGCCAGCTTGAGTCGGAAATCGACGACGTGCGCGAGGTCCATCATGTGCACCTCTGGCAGCTTGGTGGTGGCCAGCGCATGGCGACGCTGCACGCCCGCCTGCACGAGGGCAGTGACTCGGACAGGGCCATCGAGTCGATCCAGGCAGCGCTCCGAGGTCGGTTCGGGGTCAGTCACGCGACGGTCCAGATTGAGGCTTCAGAGTGCCGCCAATCGAAGTGTGCGACCGGTCCAGAGTGTCGGGAATCCTGATTCGACTTGCGCTTTGCCACGGCACTGCTATCCTTCCCGCCCTTTGTTTGCCGAATTATCTAGAGGAATACCGATGGGCCGTGGTGACCGCAAGACCCGCAAGGGCAAAATCGCTATCCGCAGTTATGGCAATGTGCGTCCGCA
>NZ_JBAWHJ010000459.1:0-5237 GCF_049593775.1 Dokdonella sp.
GTCGAACTCACCGATCTCAATGTACAGCACGCCGAGGTTGTTGCGAAGCTTGGCGATGTCGGGTCTGGAGTCGAGCGCTTCAAACACCCGAAGCGCCCGCTGGAAATATTCGCGTGCGGGTTCGGGCTCCGCCGAAGCGACGTAGACCGCGGCGATGATGTTGTAGACCTGGGCGAGAACAGGCCGTTCATCCATAGCCTCGGCAATGCGCTCGGCCTCGCGTGCAGCGATCATGGCCTGTTCGAGCGAACCGATGCGGTAGTAATTTTGTGCAACCAGCGTGCGTAGAACCGCGTAGCGCTCCGGCAGCCTATCCTCTGAAAAGTAGGGCTCGGCGCGTGCCAGTCTCGATAGCGATGCCCGGAACCCGTTCTGGTAGTACAGCGCCCGCGCCACGATCAGGTCCGCCTCACCGGGCGCAAGCGTCCTTGCCTCCGACGCCGCATCGGCCTGCACCAGCGCCGCGGCCGGGTCCGAATATGCCAGTGCCTGCAACTGATCGAATTCCTGACCCGCCCAGCCGGCATCTGGCCAGACAAAGGCCAGGACACCACTCAGCAGGCAGATCGATAGTCGTCTGGTCATGGACAACGTGTCCGAAAGACTCGTATGCACTTGCAGGAAACATGAGCCTACCACGCAGGCTGCGCCGCGCTGCCAGGGGTTGCCTGCACTTGCTGACGCTGTTGCGTTTCAATTGCTGATTCTTCGCCCATGTCTTTTTTGATAGCCTGTTCGATACTCCGCAAGCCGCTGCAGATCGACAGGCTCGATTCGGCCCGCGGCATTCACGAAGAAATAGAACCCGCATGGAATACCTTGTCCAGATCATTTTGCTTCTGGCTGCCGCGATCACCGTGGTGGTTATCTTTCAGCGCCTGCATATCCCCACCAGCCTCGGATACTTGCTCGTTGGCGTAATACTCGGGCCGCACACGATCGGCCCCGTAGTTTCGATGCCGGAGCTGGAAACGCTGGCGGAGTTCGGAGTCGTGTTCCTGCTGTTCACCATCGGCCTGAACTTCTCCCTGCCGAAATTGCATGCGTTGCGGCATCAGGTTCTCGGCCTGGGCACCGGACAGGTAGCGTTTACCACCATGGTGGTCGGAGCCGTAATGTGGTTCGCCGGCCTGCCTGTGGCCGCCGCATTCGTGTTCGGCGCCGTATTCGCGCAATCGTCCACCACGATCATTTCCAGTCTGCTCAACGAACAGGGTGAGGAAAATACCCAGCACGGTCGCCTTGGGCTCGCGATGTCGGTCTTTCAGGATGTCACGGCCGTACCGTTCCTTGTCGTCATACCGGTACTTGGCATGTCGGTCTCCGCTGGTGTGCTGGCGGGGAGCCTGGGTCTTGCACTTGCCAAGGCGGTACTTGCCTTTGCGCTGGTCTTCTTCGCAGGTCGCTGGCTGCTGCGTCCGTTGTTCCATCTGGTTACCAAGCGCAGATCGCTGGAGATGTTCACGTTGGCGGTGTTGCTGGTCGCCTTGCTTGCTGCCTGGGTTACAAACAGTCTGGGACTATCGCTGGCGTTCGGAGGCTTTCTTGCCGGAATGATGCTGGGCGAAACCGAGTTTCGCCACCAGGTGGAGTCCAGTGTCAGCCCGTTCCGGGACGTGCTCCTGGGACTGTTCTTCATCGGCATCGGCATGCGTTTCAACCCGGCGGCAATTCCGCCCATCTGGCACTGGGCCGTGTTGGGTGCCTTGCTGATTGTTGCCAGCAAGACCCTCATCGTTGCCGGCATGGTGGGCAAGGTTGGAGTCGATGCCCGGATGAGATGGCGTACCGGGCTGATGCTGAGTGTAGGCGGGGAATTCGGGCTCGCGCTCATTGCAATCGCGCTCGACTCGAACGTACTCGACATGCAGCTGGGACAGATCGCGATCAGCTCTGTACTTCTGTCGATGATCATCGGCGCCCTGCTGATTCGTTTCAACGGCGCGATTGCATCCCTGCTGGTCAAGACGCCTGATCCGAAAGATCACGATGCCGCCGAAGCTCCGGACGTGACGGAGCAACAGGTAGTGATTGGAGGCTATGGCCGCGTGGGACACACCATTGCCGTGCTGTTGCACGCAAGCGGCGTTCCGTTCGTGGCTTTTGATACCGATCCGAAGCGCGTCAGCCAAGGGAGGGCAGATGGGCACGAGGTCTGGCTTGGCGACATCGCCGACCCGGGGTTGCTGTCCGGCATTCATGTACACAGAGCTGCCCTGGTCGTGATTGCCATCGACAGAGCGGACGCGGCACTGGATGCGATGTCGTACTTGAAGAGAACCGCACCTCAGGTTCCAGTCATCGTGCGCGCGCAGGATCTCGAAACCAGCACACGCCTTCTGGCCGCAGGTGCCACTCATGCCTACCCGGACACGATTGAGTCCAGCCTGCGCCTCGGTGCAATTGCGTTGAAGATACTCAATGTGACGACCGACGAGATCGACGCAATGGTTCAGGACGTGAGGGATCGAGGTTACCAACCGGTCATGCACAACTCGTCGAACGAACCTTGATCAGATTCCCTGGTCACGGTTTTTCCGGGCGCAACCCGGGCTGGCCGAGAGAGTGATTCGTCAGAAAGGGAAGCGGGATCACGACACCCGCTGCATGGGTGATTTCCCACCTCGCGCAGTGATGTCCTCTTGCAGTGGTCCGCAGATCGGCGCACTGGCAGGTGACAACGACCCTCGGATGCCGCGGCTGTTTCATGCCTTCGCTAATCTGGCAGGTCCGCAAGGATGTGATGGAACAGTGCGCAGGTTTTCAGGGCGAAGAACAGGGCGGACAAATCCTCTCGTTGCCTGGCGACTTCTGCCGCGCCGTAGCGCTCGTTGAACTGGGCGAGCACGGCATCCAGGCCCGCACCACGGAACATGCCGGAAAGCATGCGCAGTTCGGTGGTGCTGAAACTGAGGCCAATCACATTGGGAAACCGATCTGTATTGCCCGTCATTTCAGCAACCCAACCCATGACCTGATCGACCGGGTCGACATCGGGATATGCACGCTTAACCAGGCGCAGAAGCTCTTGTCTGTCGAACACATTGAGCAGCAGGGCAAGCAAGTAGCGGTGCCCCGGATCATGCAGCTTGCGCCGGAAATTGACGAGGGCACGGCTCAGCAGATCATTGTGCGTCGCCTTGAATAGCAGTTCACGCTGCTCGGCAGGCAACGCCGTGCACATCGAGGAAAGAATTCGAGCCTGTTCCGGGTTGCCGGAAATTCGGGTCTGCTCCGAGATCAGCAGGTAGGCCAGAAGCAGGTCGGCATTCTCCAGGACGCGGTGCAGATGCACGTGCACGGCATCTTCATCGAGCACGCGCAACATGCGCAGATACTGCAACTTGCGCGTGGTTGGCGCATGCAGCTGGAATGGGTCGTGCGCGAGGCCTGGCCATCGGTAGTCGTACTGGACTTCGGTAGCGGAATCGTCAGAGATCGTGCGAATCACGATCGTCACCGACGGGCGATCCATATGGAACAGGGAATGGATCAAGTTGTTGCCGCGGGCGATGATGCGAGTATCGCCGGCACGAAGTACTTCCAGGTCCAGCAACCGCAGACGTCCGGCTATCGCGCGCTGCAACGGTTCCGGAGACTGCCAGGCGTCGAAGCGGTAACGGCTGTGAATGCTGGAACCTGCCAGCACATGAAAGGCACCGCAAAAATTGTGCTGATGGATGCTGGTGGTGCCGTCCAGCCAGGTGAGGGCCGAGATGTCGAAGTCGACGCCGTGGTAGAGCGAGACAGGGGGTTCCGCGAACTTGCCTTCCAGGTCCGCCTGCTTGCACAAGATGTCCGCGCTTAGCACGTAGTCGACGAGATCGTCGTGATCGAAATGCGCAGATGGATTGAAAGCCGTCAGTTGTCTTGACGCCACGCGTTCGAGATTGGCATGTACCGCTTCGCGGCCATCGCCGAGCTCAGCTGCGATCGTGTCGCCGAGCCTCTGGAAGAAGGACTGGACGCGATGCGTGGATGTGCTCGACGTGTCCGTGGTTGGTACTGCCGCCTGATCCACGATCATCCTTGCACCATCCGCAGCGTGCCGGCATGGGCGACGCCGGATTTCTGAAGCGCGATTGTCACTCCAGATCTCCTTCATAGTCTTCGTTGACGAAATGAAACAGCAAGGATGCCGAGCGATGCCCATCCGGCAGCACATCGCGGCCGTGCATCAGCTCCCGCCCCCTGAAAATCAAGGCCTCGCCCAGGCGCTGGTGCAGCGAATGATCCTCGCCGTCGCGACCCTTCAGCTTGAATCCCCAGGGCGATCGGCCATCGGAGTCCAGCGGTGCGTAGTCGAGCAACACCGCCACCGTATATTCACAAGGAGGTCGGTCGGTGTGCCAGAGCAGGTCTCCACCCGCCAAGTACAGTGACACGAATGAGTAGGAAGGTTTCGTGGGTCGCCCCGCCAGTTGCGACACGCGCTCGTTCAACTGATGGTGCCAGAAATTCGCGACCGGATGATTGTAGGCATAGTGGCGGCGGGCTCCGCGGACTTCGTCGCATGGCAAAAAGCCCTGCGCCGCCACCGCCTGGAAGTACCGAGCCAGTTCCTCGACGTGCTCGGCTGGAAGCAGGTCTTCCAGGATGGCAAAACCTTCGATCGCGAAGTGTGCATGGGTCGCCTCCACATCGAGAACCGTTCCCGGCTGCCAGGCATCGGAGCACACTCCGGCCGGGTCCCCAACCTGTTCGGTGCTGCCAGCCAGCCGAACCGGTGCCCACACGCTGCCGTGGTGATGCGGCTCGAACCGGAGCGCCTGCTCCGGCCATTCGGCGGGGAGACGCAGCGAGCCTGGATGTGTCGCCTGCCCTTTCGGGCCTTCCAGAGCAGAGCGTGTACAGGACGTATCCGCGTTGGCAGGATCACGCACGGGGAATTGATAGGCCACTGTTTGTGGCATTGCATCTGCAGGAGCGAACAGACCGATGCGTCGCAGTTCGACTGCATCCTGCTCGCCTATCTCCGGGTCCTTGCGGCCATCAATCAGGACCGAGCAGAGAAATGCATGCGCGCGAGGCAGATTCTCGTCGCTGACCCGAACGTAGGACAAAGAAGCCCCCTTGATGGGAGCCTGAACCAGAAAGGCGGGTTTTGGCTCCTGGTCACAAATCGAGATCCGGGCACTTCGATTCAGCTCCAGACTCAGGGGCTTTGGACTCATATCGGTAAGTCTCAATGAGAAACACGCCGCCAAACCCTCTCGCATGCGTCCAGATCAAACCGC
>NZ_JBAWHJ010000460.1:0-2637 GCF_049593775.1 Dokdonella sp.
TCGCAGATCGTAATCGGAATACTCGTTGGAGCAGTAGTGATTGCGCTGTATTTGCCGATCTTCAAGTTGGGTGCGGTGATCGGGAACAACTAGCGCAACGGTGAACAGATAGAGGAAATTCGCATGAATCGGGGATCTACCGGGTTTACATTGATTGAGCTCATGATCGTCCTGGCGATCATAGGCATTCTTGCGACTCTTTCCCTGCCGAACTATCAGGATAGAATCATTCGTACGCACATTCAGGAAAGCGTGGCCTTTGTCGGGTTCGCGCGTGATGCGGTGCAGGCGTTCCATACACGCAATCATCGGATGCCAGCCAACAATGCCGAAGCAGGGCTTCCCGCACCCGACCTGATTCTCGGAAACTACATTGCTCGACTCGAAGTCGACAATGGCGCAATCAACGTGCAGTTCGGAAATCGATCGCACCAGGCCGTCATCGATAAATGGATTACGTTGAGACCCGGCGTTGTGGCCAACGCGAATCAGGTTCCAATATCGTGGATTTGCGGTACCGCCTACCCTGTCGAAGGGCTGCGCTACAGCGGCACGAATCGTACTGATCTTGCGCCTGAGGTCTTGCCAATGGAGTGTCGTTTTTAGGGAGTGGTGCGGCACTGGCGGGCGGTGGCTTTGGCGACAGCGTCAGAGTAGAAATCCAGGGTCGAATCATGCCTGTGTGATCAACCGGATTCCTCGCAGCTTGCGCGACTGATGCCGAGGACCTGGGTCAAGTTCCGGGGAGCCGGTTCGTACGGGTGCTGGTATTCTGCGCGCACAAATTCCATGGCCCGAGGGCTTGCCAGCATGCGCGCATTTGTACTTCGAGCAAGGTCTGCTCCTACGGACAGTCCAGGGCTTCTGGCCGCGGTCGGCAAGGAGGCACACACCGAAATCCTCGCGCATTCGCTGATGAACGCCCTGTTCGTTGCGCAATCGCATCGGGTCGACGTAATGGTATATCTCGTGCTGGAAAGCACCCGGGACTACTCGCGGACGATCAGCTTCTGCTCGAACGATATTGGCGACCTCGATGGTTTTCACGAGCAGGCCTTGCTTGGCAAGGTTGCCAAGGCTCTGGATGTATCGAGAGGCATGGGCAAGGAAGAGTGCCGACGCGTCGAGCCGGGCATTGAAGTGCGAACCACAAGCTTCGAGAAGCTGGTACAGGAACTGGCCGAGGACTATCAATTGTTTGTCATGGACAAGAAGGGCACGTCCATACGCGACAGGAAATTTGCCGCCAATTCCTGCTTCCTGCTGACTGACCACATCCCCATGCCAAAGAAGAGCTTCAACAGTCTGGAGCGCCTCGGGGCACAGAAAATCAGTCTTGGTCCGAGGATGCTATTTGCTTCGCAGTGCGTTGTACTCATCCACAACGAGCTGGACCTTGGAGGCCTCCAGTGAAAGTTCGTCAGGCCGAGCGGCGCGGACTTGACGCGGGTCCCAACTTCGCAATGGCACCTGCACGGCAATGGCAATCCCTGAGGCGCTGCCCTGTGTCAGCAAGGCTATTGTTCTAGTCAAAATCATCGCCAAAGAGTACGTCGGTTTCGTATGCGCCCATGTCAACGGCTGCGCCTTGAACGCGAACGCTTCCGAGCATGTCAGTCGCCGTGAGTCCACCTGGCGAATCATCTCGTCCAGCGTTTACCAGTGGTGATCCGGGTTTCAGCTTGAAGCCCAGTACCCCGTCAAACATTGGATTGACGTTGATGTTGGCGGTGCTTCCCGCACCCGGGTTTCCCTTGATGCCCTGGATATCGTTGTTGGTGATCACGGCACCATTCGGGATCTCAAGACCGTTCCCTGAATTGCCCCACAGGATGTTGTTGCTGACGGAAATCGCATTGCCGGAATCCGAGGTGATCAGGATCCCGCCGGTGAAGAGGCCATCGGTGCCGTTGAGAACGACCGTGTTGCTGGTGACGTGTGCCACGGACGACGAATTGACGCGAATCCAGGCCGCGGCACCTCCGCCTCCCTCATTGCCGACGAACAGGTTGTTGCGAACCTTCAGGGTTCCCGAGGCTGAACTGGCATACAGTCCTGCACTGCCGATTCCCGGCTCGCCGATAGCCGGCAAGATGGTGTTGAAGAAGAACTTGTTGAGTTCGATTGTCGCACCGGTTCCATGCCCATTTTCGCCGTTTACCTGAAGACCCCCGGCATAGCCATTGATTCCCAGAGAGAGGAGGTTCCCGTCTGCAAAGGTGAGATGGCTGACGGTGATCTTGCCGTTGCGATTCCTCAACGCCATCACCCTTTCACTCTCGCCACCATCGAGAACCGTATCGCCGGTATCGCGGCGCGAACTGCAATCGGTATTCCATCCGCCAGTGACGGTGAGGTCGTGGGATTCAAGCGAAAAAAACTGAAAGCCGCCGTCAGGGACTTCGAGCGTGCCGGCCCGTAGTCTGATCTCGTCGTCTTCGCCATTGCCCTGGAATGACTCGAGCCAGAATGAAAGCGCCGTACTGTTGCCGCCGACCAGACAGACGTCGAAGGCCAGGGCACCGCCAGCCGGAAGCGTGCTGATCGCCAGACAGAGTGCAGAACGCCCCATGAAACCCGTGATCCGGCGGCTAGTCGAAATCATCATCGAAGATCACGTCGGAAAGTTCATAGGCC
>NZ_JBAWHJ010000461.1:0-2907 GCF_049593775.1 Dokdonella sp.
TTTCAATCGAGGGCAGGCAGAAGCTGACCTGCCCGAAGCAGTCGAATATCTCCAGGGAGACCGCGACGATGGCTCGCTGGAGGCACTCAAAGGCCGCGAATGGGATGTCTGCATCGACAATCCAACCCGTGTGCCTTACTGGGTTCGAGATGTCGGCGAGATCCTCAAGGGCAAGGTCAGGCAATACATTTTTGTCTCGACCATCTCCGTGTATGCCGACAACAGCCAGCCGAACGCCAGCGAGGATTCCGCGCTGGTGGCCTATTCCGGCAAGGATGCAATGAAGGAAACCCGCAAGACCCTGGAAGCCGACGCGAGCCTGTATGGACCACTCAAGGCGGTCTGCGAGCGGGAAACAGCGAAATGGTTTCCCGGGATCACCACGATTGTTCGCCCCGGCCTGATCGTCGGGCCGAATGACCCGACCGATCGTTTTACCTATTGGCCGGTTCGACTGGCGCGCGGCGGCGAAGTGCTTGCCCCGGGCGATGGCCGTGATCCGGTCCAGATTATTGACGCGCGCGACCTCGCCGAATGGATGATTCGTCTGGGCGAGTCACGAACATTCGGCACCTTCAATGCAACCGGCCCGAACTACCGCATGAGCATGGCCGCCATGCTGCAC
This sequence comes from Dokdonella sp., assembly GCF_049593775.1. Classification (GTDB taxonomy): domain Bacteria; phylum Pseudomonadota; class Gammaproteobacteria; order Xanthomonadales; family Rhodanobacteraceae; genus Dokdonella. Next base: position 626 of record NZ_JBAWHJ010000461.1, read on the forward strand.
GGCATTCGCGCCACGAACTCCGCTGGCGCCAATCTGAACTGGGTCCCCAGCGGATTTCTAGCGTCGCAGAAAGTTGCGCCGTGGTCGGACATGCCCGCATGGCTCCCCGGCCAAGGCAAGACCGCGGGTTTCGGCTCTCGCGACATCACCCGTGCTCAAGCAGCCGGGCTCACCTTCCGTCCCTTGTCGACAACCGCAATCGACACTCTGCACTGGTTCAGGCAATTGCCCCCTGAAAGGCAGGCCAAACTGGACGCGGGCGTCAAGCCGGAGCGCGAAGCGGAGGTTCTGGCGGCGTGGCGCACCAGCCAGCCCAAGGCATCCCCATGACCCTACCGTCGGCTCAATTCGACATGGCATTGGGTCTGGACCAGGTGGCTACCGATCCCTCGATCCAGTGCAGCCAGTGCGAGGCAACCTGTTGCCGCCTTACCGTCTACGTCATGTCCGATGACCTGACGCCGGAGTATCTGGTAGACCAGGACGAAAATGGCATGGATGTAATGCGCCGGCGCGATGATGGCTGGTGCACCGCGCTCGATCGCGACACGATGCGCTGCTCAATCTACTTGCTGCGGCCCCAGGTATGCCGGGACTTCGAAATGGGTAGCCCCGACTGCCGCGAAGTGCGTGCGCATGAACGCCTTATTCCGATATCCGTGCGCTGAAATCCAGGCCCAACTTGTACTGTGCAGAAAATCGTTGCTCAATAGTCGCAGGGAAGCAATCAGGTACCAGGGTAAGCCATGAAAAGGCAGGTCTTTCTCTACGGCGCGCTGCTCGCTGCCGGAACGCTGGCCCTGCAGTGGCTTGACTACCAGCGGCTGGCACGCGCGCACTCCGGCGATATCTTCGTATTCCTGATCGCACTCGCTTTCCTGGGGCTCGGAATCACCGTGGGCACCCGCCTGGCACGCACCAGGAGACCCGCAACATTCGACGGCAATCCAAAAGCTCGGGATGCCCTCGGCATCAGTCCTCGCGAACTGACTGTCCTGCAGGAAATCGCCGCCGGCCGATCCAACAAGGAGATTGCGGCGAACTTGAACGTTTCGCCGAACACGGTAAAGACCCATGTTGCCCGGCTGTTCGAGAAACTCGGCGCGAAGAGACGGACCGATGCGATCAACCGTGCGCGGGAACTTGGCATCGTTTCCTGATTCCCAGGTCATTTAGGATGATTTTGGCGAAATCACCCTTTCGGGCGATTGTCCTGCCACGCTCGCCGTACTCTATTGCAGGTCGCACATTCACCCGGAGACTGCAACCATGCTCAAGCAAATCCTGAAGTACGGCCTGATCGCAGGCCTGATCGCCGGAATTCCGATGCTCGGCCTGACCCTGGCGATGAAGGACCATCCGCCCACCAGCTGGGGCATGGCGGTTGGCTACCTGACCATGCTGATCGCGTTCACCACGATCTTTCTCGCCATCAAGCGCAAACGGGATATCGAGCATGGCGGAATCATCCGGTTCTGGCCTGCCGTCGGCTTGGGTCTCGGCATCAGCGTGATTGCCAGCGTCATCTATGTGCTTTGCTGGGAAGCTGCGCTTGCCGCCAGCGGCATCGATTTCATCGGCGCATACAGCGAAACCTTGATCGAAGAACAAAAAGCCAAGGGTGCCAGCGCAGAAGCGATCGCCGCCCTTGCCGCCGAGATGCAACAACTCGCCACCGACTATGCCAACCCGCTGTTTCGCATGCCGCTGACCTTCACCGAGATCTTCCCGATCGGCGTACTCGTAACGCTGGTGTCGGCGGGCTTGCTGCGCAATAGCCGATTCCTGCCACTGCAACGCACCTGAGCCAAACGGCGGGGTCGCCTGTGGCGATTCCGCCTTTCGTGCGATGGCTTCTTCAACCCACAGATGGAAACATCATGTAACGACATATGCCTGGCTGGCAGTGCCCGGCGGAAGCCACGTGCCTGCGCACGCTCCGCGCATCCCGGAGACCTCGGCCGGTCACTTGGAGACAACCCGATTCCGACCCTGGTTCTTCGCTGCATACAAGGCCTTGTCGGCGGCCTTGAGGACATCGGCGGGTGCGCGCAAGCGATCGGATCGCGCGGCCAGACCGATGCTGATCGTAACCTTGACTGTCCCGGCACCACGACGCTTCGGCGCCGGCGTTCGCGCACGACCAACATCGGCGCGAATTGGTACATGCATGCCAGCGACTCGCTTGCGCAAGTCTTCGCAAGCCTCTCTTGCCTGATTCGTCCGACTACCGGTGAACAGCAGGCAGAACTCCTCACCGCCGTAGCGAAATGCTTCGCAAC
>NZ_JBAWHJ010000462.1:0-27084 GCF_049593775.1 Dokdonella sp.
GGTAGGGTCCTCACGAACGCTCAAGGTCGACGTACGCCTGATTTCAGCGACGAATGCCGAACTCGCCAGCGAGGTAGCCGCTGGCACATTCCGCAAGGATCTTCTGTTTCGTCTGAACACCGTCGAGTTGCACCTGCCGCCACTGCGCGAACGTGGCGAGGATGTGCCGTTGCTGGCGCAGTCGTTTCTGGAGCGGTTCGGGAAACGTTATCAGCGAGACGGATTGAAGTTCGCCCCATCGGCCATCAATGCGTTGAGTGCCTATGCCTGGCCGGGAAACGTGCGGGAGCTCTCCCATGCCATCGAGCGTGCCGTTTTGATGACGTCGAGTGGCACGCTCGACGCGTCGTCGCTGAACCTCAATGCGGAGTCGATTGCCACCGGCAGCGGCGCCATGTCCTCGGCGACGGGTACAGCCTCGCTGACCGTAGAGGAAACCGAAAAACGTCTCGTGCGCCAGGCGCTCGAGAAAACCGGAGGCAATATCCAGCGTGCGGCAGGCTTGCTCGGTTTGAGTCGGCCCGCGCTGTATCGGCGCATGGAGAAGTACGGTATCGAGTAGCATGCAGGCAAAGGCCACGCGGATCCGATGACACTGCCTTTCTGAATGTCCTGACGGCTACGTCATTGGATCAGCGTGGCCTCAAATCGGCGATTGCATTCCTTCGTCAGAACAGGGAAGGAGAAGGTGAGGAACATGTCGCTTGACCCGCATGCAAATCGGGCTGGCCCGAGGCGTCTCAACTACGAGACACGAATTTTTGTCAGCGCTCTCGTGGTGGCGGCTCCCGGGCTGATTGCCCTGGTTGTCGTGCTCTGGAACGGACAGGTCGGCTACAAGATCGCTGCTGCGACAACGGTGCTTGTTTTCGTCCTGACCTTGTTGCTTGCTCTGGAGCATCGGCGGCGTTCGATCTATCCGCTACGGACGATGTCCAACCTGCTCGAGGCGCTTCGTGAAGGTGACTACAGCCTGCGCGGATCCAACTCGCGTCGCGACGATGCCATCGGCGAAGTGATCGTGGAGATCAACACGCTGTCGCAGACACTGCGCGAGCAGCGCCTGGCTGTCGAGGAAAAGAGCGCGTTGCTGGCCAAGGTCATTGCTGCACTCGATATCGCAGTCCTTGCATTCGATGCCGAAGGCTTCCTGAAGCTGGCAAATCCCGCGGCCGAACGACTCCTGGGTCATCCTTTCAAGCAACTGAACGGCCGATCCGCTGACTCGCTGGGAGTCGGTGATTGGCTGCAGCTGACCGAACCGAGTATCAGGGAGCGCAGCTTCCCGGGCGGCGGCGGTCGCTGGGAGGTGCGTCGTGCAGTCTTCCGCGAAGATGGCCGACCCCACGATCTGCTCGTCGTGACCGATCTCAGCCGCACCCTGCGTGAGGAAGAACGCCTGGCCTGGCAACGATTGCTGCGCGTGCTTGGCCACGAACTCAACAATTCGCTGGCGCCGATCCGATCCATGGCAGCGACGCTCGGCAAGCTTCTGGCCAGCGAGCCGTTGGCCGACGACTGGCGAGAGGATGCAGGCAGCGCCCTTGGCGTCATTGGGGATCGGGCCGAAGCATTGGCCCGGTTCATGGCGCGCTACACCTCTCTCGCGCGATTGCCGCCACCCAGACGCCGCAAGTTCGCTTTTGCCGAGCTGACGCGTCGCGTGGTCCAGCTTGAGCAGCGTCTGCCGGTGAGTATCGACGCGGGCCAGGATCTGGAGATTCGTGCCGATCCGGATCAGATCGAGCAGGCCCTGATCAATCTGCTCAAGAACGCGGTGGACGCAACTCTGCCGACCTCCGGTAGCGTTGGCGTGCGCTGGCGCGTGGTCGTCGATCGGCTGATCGTCGAGATCATCGATTCTGGCCGCGGTCTGCCTCCCAGCGAAAACCTGTTCGTGCCATTTTTCACGACAAAGCCCGGCGGATCGGGTATCGGGCTTGTCCTCGCGCGCCAGATCATCGAGGCCCATGGCGGTACCCTGACCCTGGAAAATCGCATCGATGCATCCGGCTGTGTGGCAACTTTGAGTCTGCCCGCCCATGCCGATTGATCAGCGCGTGAGCGTGTGTTTTCCGGCGGGGCGGGGTGTTGCATCGTCATCGACAGACTTGAACCAGCGTCAGCCCTCGCGTATCTGTAGCGCTTCTGTACGGGACTTGTCCATGATGCGATTCATATTCACTATTCCATTCCTGCTGATTCCCCTGCTATCAGCCGCTGCGGAAAAGCGGGCGATTACGCACCAGGATCTCTGGCTGATGCCCCGGGTCGGTGCACCTGCAACGAGCCCGAATGGGCAGTTCGCCGTTTTTCCGCTGATCGAACCATCCTATGTGAAGGAAGAGCAGATCAGTGACCTGTGGCTGGTGCCGACTGATGGTCGCGAAGCGCCACGCAGGATCACCTCGGGCAAGGGCAGTGAGCTGGATCCTGCCTGGAGTTCCGACAGTCGCCTGCTTGCTTTTTCAGCCAGGCGCGGCGACGACAAGGAGCCGGAAATCTACGTGATGGACCTTGCTCGTGGCGGCGAGGCGCAGCGCGCCACGCGTATCTCAACTGGTGCGGCGTCGCCCTTGTTTTCGCCCAATGGAACGCGTTTACTCTATACGAGCAAAGTTCCGGCGAAGAGTCGCGATGACACCGACAGCCAGCGTCTGGCCAAGGTAGAGGAAGGTCGCAAGTACAAGGCACGGGCTTATGCCTCCTATCCGATCCGCAAATGGGATACCTGGCTCGACGACAAGCAACTGCATCTGTTCGTGCAGCGCATCGGCGAACAGGATGGACGAGATCTTCTGGCCGGTACCAGGCTTGCTGCGTTGCCAGGATTTGATCTTGTCGACAAGTCTGCACAATGGGCGCCCGATGGCACATCGGTCGTGTTCGCGGCCAGCCGTAATCGTGACCGCTCCGCGTGGTCATTCACGCACGCTGATCTCTGGCAAGTCTCTGCACAGGGTGGCGAACCCCGACGATTGACGGGCACAGATGCGCTTGATGCGGCGGACTCCTGGAGCGCACCGCGATTCAGCCGTGACGGTGAGTTGATGTTCGCCCTGGTCGAGCCCCGAACAGACCAGGTTTACAACGCGCGCAGGCTGGTCGTGTTTGATTGGCCGTCCGTGCGTGAGCGTGGTCGGATCAGCTTGCCTGATGCGCGTGAGATAGCCGACTACTCGGTCGCGCCGGATGGCCGCAGCGTGTTCATCCTTGGTGGCGATGCCGGGCAGGTCAAGCTCTATCGGGCATCCACGCAGGGCGGCATCGCGGAGTTGTTGAGCGCGCCGGCGAAGGGTGTCTATTCGGACATGAGTATCGGTGGTGCGCGATCGCCTGTCCTGATCGCTGCGTACCAGAGTGCGTCCGAACCACCCGAGATCGTGAGTCTGGACGCGTCGGGACATGGCATGCGCGTGCTCAGCTCGTTTGCACGCTCCCGTGTCGCAAATCTCGATCTTCCGCCGGTCGAGAGCTTCTGGTTCACCAACAGTCGCGGCCAGCGCATCCACAACATGCTGGTGCGTCCGCCGGGCTTTGATCCGCGCAGGAAATATCCGCTGCTGGTGCTGATGCACGGCGGGCCCTATTCGCAATGGCACGACGAGTGGGTATTGCGCTGGAACTACCATCTGCTGTCCGCGCAAGGCTACGTCGTGCTGCTGACCAATTACGTAGGCTCGACCAGCTCAGGCGAGGCGTTTTCGCAGGCGATCCAGGCTGACCCGCTCAAGGGACCGACCGACGATGTCAATCAGGCCGCCGACGAGGCGATCCGGCGCTTTTCCTTCATCGACGCGAATCGCCAGTGTGCTGTGGGAGCGAGCTATGGCGGCCACATGGCCAACTGGCTGCAGGGGACTACAACGCGCTATCGCTGCCTTGTCAGCCATGCCGGCCTGGTCAATCTCGAGTCGCAATGGGGCACCAGCGATATTTCATACAGCCGTGAGGTTGCGATGGGCGGGCCTGTCTGGGACCAGGGTGAAGCCTGGCGCGAACAGAATCCGATCAGGCTGGCGGCCAATTTCAAGACTCCGGTCCTGGTCACCTTTGGCGAGAAGGACTTTCGCGTGCCTCTCAACAACGGGCTCGAATACTGGACTGCGCTGCAGCGCCAGCGCGTCGAGAGCAGGCTCGTGATATTCCCGGATGAGAATCACTGGATTCTGAACGGAGAAAACAGCAAGTACTTTTACCAGGAGGTCTCGGACTGGCTGGCGAAGTATCTTGGCGCCCGCGCAAGTGCGAATTCCGATCCGAAGCGCGATTCGGATCCATGAAAAAGAGGAGCCCCGCGTTGCGGGGCTCCAGGTTGGAGAGTTGCCGCGGTGTTACTTGGCGTTTAGAGCCGAGGCGTCAACCTTGACGACGCCCTTGATGCCCTTCGCTACCGCAACGGCCTTTTCCACAGCCATCTTGCTGGGCTGAACGCCAGTCAGGGTGACGACTCCATTGACCGTATCAACCGAAATCTCGGTGCTCTCGATGCCTTCCGTGGTGGCCAGGTCGGCCTTGACCTTGGTAGTGATCCAGGTATCCGTCACTGGCTGGTCGGAATCCGTCTCGGCAGACTCTCCGTTTCCGCTACGTGCGACGGTGAGCGAAGAGGCATTGACCTTGGTCACGCCCTTGATTCCTTCGGCAACTGCGACCGCCTTCTTCACAGCCATCGAGTTCGGCTGCATGCCAGTCAGGGTGACGACGCCGTTGACGGTGTCAACGGAGATATCCGTGCTGTCGATGCCATCGGTAGTGGCCAGGTCGGCCTTGACCTTGGTCGTGATCCAGGTGTCCGTCACCGGCTGCTCGGAGTCCATCTCGGTGGAGCCCTTCTTCATGTCGTCTGCCATGGCAATGGCGGGTGCGCCGAAGACGAGGGCAATGCCGAGGACAATTCGATTGAACGCGATAGATGAACTTTTCATGGGGTATCTCCTTGGTGGTTTTTCATCCGCACTGCGGATCGATGTGCAACCAGCTCGACAACTGCGAGCTCGGCTGGTTGGCTTGGCGGCAAGTCTCACCAAGTACAAACGTACCCACACTGAACAGCGGAGGTTTGGCGCGCTTCTCGTAGCGGAAGCATTCAGTTTGGCTGCGCGACGCAGCGAGTGCCTTGGATGAAGGCCAAATGAATCCTTCACCAGTCCTTGAATGAACTGGCAAGTGAAACAGGAGCAACAAGTGAAGGTTTGCGCAGGGTCAGTCCGGATCGAATCCCGAGGCGAACAGCAGATCACCCGAGAGGATCACATGGACCGCGTCGATGCGCGCGCTGCCGACACTACCATTGCTGAACTGGACAAGGATCTCGCCATCGATGACATCGATGTCGTAGTGTTTGATCAGCGCAGTATCCAGGCCTGACTCGGCCGCGATATCGAATTCCTGAAGGATGGGAACACCTTGTAGCGCGACAGCGAAACGACGCTGGCCAACGGCCGCGTTGTAGGTCTCCGCGAAATGGAGATCGATTTCATAACGTCCATTCGCGACCGGTATGCGGTAGGAAAAATTGCCCCAGCGCCAACTGTTGTAGAGCGTGTCGTCGGCGGTGTTCGCGATGACGTGGCTCGATACCTGGGTGCTGCCGCCTTCGAACGCGCTGTCTGCGACAAACAGGGTTCCATCGATTGCGGTATGGCTGGGTCCCGCCGAATTGATGGCAATCACGGTGTCGCCAGGATCGGGGATCGAAAGGACACGATTGACGCGCAGGATTGCGTTGAGCGTCGTCGCACCGCCATAGTTGGCGAAGTAGCTGGAGCCGGTTGCCGTGATGACCAGGTCGTTGATTCCCATGTCCAGGTCGATCGAGGGTGTATTCCAGATCGTCGAGCCAGTGGCAGTGCCCTCCGGTCCATTGCGGCGCGCCCACGCCACCGTAGTGACTGGTTCGCCGGCGTTGTCGAACTCACCGGACACGGTGGTCTGCTCCAGATCGGTGATCCAGACAGATTCAGCGCTGGGCTGCGTGATGCGCACGACCGGTGGCGCGCTCAGGCTGGTGCTTCCGCGCCACTGAGCCATCATCCACGGAAACAGGAGTGCGTTTCCATATGAATTCGACCAGATGCCGTGATCTCCCGTTGCATACTCCGTGTAGATGACTCGCGCGTTGACGGCACGCAGAGCATTGACCTGGTTGCGAGACCCGGCCACGCCCACGGTGCTGTCATTTGCGGCATGGAAATACCAGAATGGAATGCCGCTCATGGCAGCGGCCGATCCGCCACCGTAGCCCGACATCGGCACCGCGCTGGCGAATCGATCAGGACGATTCTGGACCAGTGACCAGGTACCGTGGCCGCCCATGGACAGGCCGGTGACGTGCACTCGATCAGCATCAATCGAGAACTCTGCAGCGATCTGATCGAGCATCGCATTGAGGCGTTCCAGTGACAACGTTTGGCCCCAGCAGCTGCTGTTGGTCGGGCATTGGGGTGCCGCCATGAAGGTTGGCTGGATCGCCAGGTTGGCGTCACCGACCAGCTTCATCGCACCATTGGCGTTGTTGTTGAGCTGGGCCGTATTGTTTGTGCCTGCTTCCCCGGCGCCATGCAGGAACACGATCAGCGGGTAATCCTGGGTGGCGACGTATCCGGGTGGCACGAAGATCCGGTAGGGCATGCCCGAATTGTTTGCCCCCGTATTGCGGAACAGGAAATCGTCGGGCACGGCCGCATCGGCAAACCCTGCGATTGCCAGCGACAGCAGGAACATCACGGTCATGCTGAGCCTGGACATCTTGCTTTCCCTGTTCGGCGTAGCGGGCATGGGTCGCGCAGCGCGCAATTCCCGATAGCGGGTGAACCTTACGTGGAAAGTGCGGCTGTTGGCATGATCGTGCGCACAATTTCCACGTATGGATAGGTCAGTGCACGAAGATGTCGTATCGTTGTCGATTCCATCGCAGGAATTCCCGCCATGTCCGTGATTCTCCGCTTTGCCCTCATTCTTGTCGCGGTTTCGACCGCAGGTTCGGTGTTCTCCGCCGATTTGCTGGTCGACAACGTCAACGGCTACACACTGGATAGCAACGGAAAGCTGCAGCATTTCGAAGCGCTGCTGGTCGACAAGGGCAAGGTCACCGCCACCGGCTCACGTGCGGCGATGAAAGAGCGCGCAGACGGCGCGAGCGTCGTCGATGGCAAGGGGCGCACGCTGTTGCCAGGTCTCTACGACGCGCATGGTCATGTCATGGGTCTGGGTGCGATGTCCATGCAGGCCGACCTGGTCGGCACGCAATCGCTTGATGCAGCACTGGCTGAGGTCAAACGCTTCGCCGAAGCGCATCCGGATAGTGCCTGGGTCACGGGACGCGGATGGAATCAGGTGGTCTGGAAGCTGGATCGGTTTCCGACCGCAAAGGAACTCGATGGCGCGGTTGCCGACAGGCCGGTACTGCTCGGGCGTATCGATGGCCACGCCGCCTGGGCGAATACGGCGGCGATCAAGCTGGCCGGTGTGGACAAGAACACGAAGGACCCAACCGGAGGTCGCATCGAACGGGATGCTGATGGCAATCCGAGTGGTGTATTCGTCGATGCCGCGATCGGTCTGGTTGCAAGCAAGATTCCGCCATTGACGGCAGCGCAGCGCAGTGCGTCACTCGATTCGGCGCTCCAGCAGATGGCCAGTCTTGGCTTGACCAGCGTGGCCGATGCCCGCATCGATGTGCCGACCTTCGAGCTGTACAAGCGCTTTGCCGACAAGGGAAAGCTTACTACGCGCATATACGCGATGATCGGTGGCACCGGTGAAGATTTTGACGTGATCAGCAAGGACGGTCCGCTGATCGGCTACGGCAAGGACTTCCTTACCGTACGCAGCGTGAAGCTGTATGCCGATGGTGCTCTGGGCAGTCGCGGTGCGGCCATGATTGCAGGCTACTCGGATGATCCGAAGAACCACGGGCTGCTATTCCATAGTCAACAGGATTTGACCGCAATGTTTGGCAAGGTGCTTGGCAAGAACTATCAGGTTGCTGTGCACGCCATCGGCGACAAGGCCAATCGGGAAGTGCTCGACAGCCTTGCCTCAGCGTATGCAACTCATGGCGGCAAGGCACTTCGCAATCGTGTCGAGCACGCTCAGGTCGTATCACTGGAAGACATTCCACGCTTCGTCACGCTGAACCTGGTCGCTTCCATGCAACCCACCCACGCAACCTCCGACATGAACATGGCCGAGGACCGCGTGGGCGCCGAACGCATCAAGGGCGCGTATGCCTGGCAGCGCTTTCTCGAGCAGGGCACGCGCGTTGCCGCCGGATCGGACTTTCCGGTCGAATCGGCCAATCCATTCTTCGGCTTGCATGCCGCGGTCACGCGACAGGATCACGAAAACAGGCCCGACGGTGGCTGGTACCCGGAGCAGGCGCTGTCACTCACCGAGGCTTTCAGAGCATTCACGCTTGACGCGGCCTACGCCGGCCATCAGGAAAAAACCGTCGGTACGCTGGAGTCTGGTCGCTGGGCCGATTTCATCCTCGTCGACCAGGATATCTTTGCCATCGATCCGAAGCTGATCTGGAAGACGCGTGTGCTGGGAACCTGGGTGGCTGGCAAAAACGTGTTCACCAATGAGCTGCCGAACAAGCCCGGCCAGCCCCAGTCGTGAGCGATCGCGACCTGTCACGAGAATATCGACACACAGCGGCGAGAGGAGTCCGTCTCATGAATCCTGAAGTGATCCTGTCATTCTGGTTCGACGAAACCGATCACAAGAAGTGGTGGGTCAAGGATCCGGATTTCGATTCGCTGATTCGAGACCGCTTCGGAGACTTGCTGACCCAGGCCTCCCGCGGAGAGTTGTACTCCTGGCGATCCGGGTCTCGTGGTCGACTTGCAGAAATCATCGTGCTCGATCAGTTCTCGCGAAATATCCATCGTGGTACCGCCGGCGCATTTTCCAGTGACGTGATCGCATTGGTGCTGGCGCAGGAAGCCATAGCGGCGGGGTCGCTGAATGAGTTGTCGCCCATCGAATGCAATTTCCTGCTGATGCCGTTCATGCACAGCGAGTCGCCAGTCATCCATGCGAGGGCGGAACAGCTCTATGGGCCGCATGCTCCCGGCAACAATCTCGAGTTCGAACTCAAGCACAAGGCGATCGTCGACCGCTTCGGGCGCTACCCGCACCGGAACGCGATTCTAGGACGAGTCTCGACTGACGAGGAAATCGAATTCCTGAAAGGCCCGGGATCGAGCTTCTGAGTGCTTCACTCTGGCGCGGCATGGCCGATTCTGATCACTGCGCTGCTATGGTGAGCGCACTGAACGAATGGAGAAAATGATCATGAAACTGGGTGCATTTTCAATCAGCCTGGCAGTGAAGGATCTTGAAGCATCCAGGGCCTTCTATGAAAAATTCGGATTCAAGGTCGTTGGTGGAGTGGCCGAACAAAACTGGTTGATTCTGCGCAACGGCGATCACACGATCGGACTCTTCCAGGGCATGTTCGACAAGAACATCCTGACCTTCAATCCTGGCTGGGACAGCCATGGGGCGGCAGTCGGAGAGTTTACTGATATTCGCGAACTCCAGCGCCAGCTGAAAGCCAGTGGCGTGCCTCTGGTATCCGAGGCTGACGAAGGCACGAACGGTCCGGCCAGTTTTACCGCGCTCGATCCGGACGGCAATCCTATCCTTGTAGACCAGCACGTATAGGTAGCGTCCGGCATGACCGGTGTCCCTCGCGCGTTCGCGGACTCGCGTCAGTCGCGCCGCTTGAGTCGCACGTATAGCTGCTTGCGCACGCGAGCTATGAGGTCACCACTGGCTGTCCTTACGTCGGTTTCGAACCAGCGCAGGACTTTCTCTCCGCCGGCAGCCGCAGCGCGCAGTTCATCGAGCACGCTCTCCTTGACCACGAACTCGGCGAAGACATCATCGCGACCAGCTGCCACGAATTCGATTTCGCCGGCCTTGTCCCAGACGATGTAGTCGCGACCAAGGCAGTTCATCACCATGATCATCCAGAACGGATCGGTCATTGCGAACAGGCTGCCGCCAAAGTGCGTGCCGACGTAGTTGCCGTTGTACCAGTGCTTGCGCAGGCGCACACGCGCCCGACGCCAGTCGTCCGACCACTCGAGCACGCGAATGCCGCTGAACAACATGGGTGGCCACAGGTTCATGAAACGGCGCAAATTGCGTGCAGAGGTCACGATTCGGGTATCCGGACTGGGTGATGCTTGTTTGTGCCGCTGACGGACAGAGGATCAGAACAGCAGCGAAGACATGCGTCGCCGGTAGTCGCCCACCAGATCGGCATCGTCGATGACAAGGAAGGCCGCGATCAGGCGTTTGCGAGCCTGGCCTTCGTTCCAGTTGCGATCCGCCTTGAGTACGGCAAGAAACTGTTCGAGGCCCGCTTCGGACTGGCCGTCAACCAACAGGCGCACGCCGAGCATATCGCGGGCGGCGTGGTCATCCGGGTTGGCGGCTATACGCGCCTGTAGTTCGGCAACGGGCGGGGCATCCTTGAGCACGCTGGCGAACTCAAGTTGGCCGCGCACGCGCTTGGCCCGGTCATCGCCTTCCAGTTCGATCGGCAAGGTCTCAAGTTCGGCCAGGGCCGAATCCGCGTCTCCAATTTGCATCCAGGCTACGGCCAGATCGAGCTTGAGCTCGGACTTTTCCGGTGCCGCGACGATTTCCTGCTGCAGTCGGGCGATGGTCTGTTCTGGTGTTTCCGCCGGTTTGGCGGCGGCTGCAGCGGCGTCATCCGCAAGGGGTTCCGGTGCTGGCAAATGCTTGCCAAGAAACTCGCGGATCTCGGTTTCGGGCAGGGCACCGGCAAAGCCGTCTACCGGCTGGCCCTCGCGAACCAGGATGACGGTCGGGACGCTGCGGATACCGAACATGGCTGCAACCTGGGGCTCGGCATCGACGTCTATCCTGGCCAGCTTGAGCTCGCCCTGGTATTCGTCGGTCAGGCGTGCGAGCAGTTCGTCGAGGGAAATGCTGACGTCGCTGCGCGGCGTCCAGAAATTGACGAGGACAGGCTTCGTCATCGATGCCTGGAGGATCTCGACCTCAAAATTGACGGTGGTGATGTCGACACCCTGGCTGGCGATGGCGTTTTCGGATTCGGGCACGTTGACTTCCATGAGTTAGAAGGTGGATCGGCCTGCAAGAATATCAAGGCGGTGGAATTCCGTCGGTATTGACGGCAAATGTGCGATGAATGTAATGTATAGCATACATATTGTATTGCCGGAGTTACATCATGCATGGTCTGCGTCCACAGCTGTTCTGGCTGATTGCACCGCTTTTTCTGGCGCTCTGGCTCGTCCTGGTCACGCCTGCCCACTGGCTTGGCGTGGAAACAGGCGCACTCGGTACCGGCCTTCTTCTCGTGACCACCTGGGTGGGATTGTGGTGGTCGACACGCCTTCCCGTGGATCCCGAGTCGGCCATTTCGCCTGGCGAAGTCCGGGCATGGGTCGCCCTGGTCTTCACGAGCGTGATCGCGGCATTCATGGTTGCCAACGCCGGTGTGATCCTGGGTGCGGAGCGAGTGGCCGATCTGCGCGGTGTCGGTCGCACCCTGGCCATGCTGGTCATCGGCTGGCTGATCTTTTCCTCAATCCTGCGCCAGCGCTTGCGTGGCGCCGTGCAGGAAGATGAACGTGATCGGGACGTAGAGCGTCGTTCGCAAAGTTGGGCGCATTCGACAACCTGCATTCTGGTCATCGGGCTGGCTGTGACCCTGGGCCTGACCCCTGCTGGTCGGCTGGACTGGGCCCGGCCGATGGTGATCGCGCATTTGCTGATCCTGATGCTGGTGCTTTCAAGCCTGGTCGCGTGCGTGGTCTCGATCCGGCTATATCGGCGAGACAGGCTGTGAGTGGTACGCCGGTAGGCAATCATATTCGCCGCCTTCGCTTCGATTCGGGCGAAATGACTCAAAGCGCGTTGGCCGATCTTGTCGGCATCACCCGACAAACCGTGATCGCACTCGAGGCGGGCAAGTATGCCCCTTCGCTGGAACTCGCGTTTCGCATCGCCAATGCGTTTGATCGACCGATTGGCGAGGTGTTTTACTGGGAAGAGTTGGGGGGATGACACTTCCCAAAAGCCTTGCCGCACAAGCCGGCAACGGGGCAGTAGCGCGTGGAGGGAAAATGAGGCAAGGACCCTGATTTGCTTGCTCTTGCAGGGCGGGTCTGAGAGGGCGTTTGCATTTTCTGCCGACCTCCGTGCGCGTTGTGTTGGTGAAAGCTTTGGGTTAGTGCCGCAATACTGGCGCGGAGAGCACGCAACGAGAAGTCACTCGCGTGCCGCGGGCGTGTGAAAGCTCCAGTCTACAAACTCAATGCACGCGCCACGCCGGGCATAATCACACTGATTGCCTGCCCGTGACCAGAACGCCATGAGCATGCTGGTCATACAAGGCAGTCGCTTGCCAAAGACAAAAGGGAGCTGGACCTGCAGGCTGGCAGGATTTGTAAACACCCTCCGAGACCCGCCCCTACGCTGGATTCGATGACATCGCCACATGTCAGATAACTTGATATTGTCGAAGTCGCGTGCAGCTATCGACCTGACCTGTTACCCGACATACGCCTGCCTCGAGGAACCACCATGAAACGCGCTATTGCACTTTCAATGGCGACACTGCTTGCCTGCGCACTTCCTGTTTCGGCAGCCGACGACATGAAGGCTTTCCCGCCGGCCGAGGAGGGCATGGTCCGACACGTGCTGCAATTGCCCGAGAAAAATGATGAGTCCCTTTTTCAGGTTGAACTGATTGCCGGACAGACGGTGAAGCTCGACAAGGAGAATCGCTACTTTTTCGGCGGCGAGTTCGAGGAGGAAACCATCGGTGGTTGGGGCTACCCGCGCTATCTGATTTCCGAACTGGGCCCGATGGCGGGTACGCGCATGGCGATTGATCCGGCCGCGCCGAAAATCGACCGCTTCGTCACCCTGGGCGGAGAACCCTACCTGATCCGCTACAACAGCCGCTTGCCGATCGTGGTCTATGCGCCAAAAGGTGTCGACCTGCGCTACAGGGTATGGCGTGCTGGCGCGAAGATGTTTCCGATCAACGAAGGCTGATCAGCGCTGCCTCACCAGCTCGCGTTCAACTCGAGCTGGACCCGGTGGGTGAAATCGGGAAGCCCGTCTCTTTGCTCGCGTGTTCCGAACAGGCGCAGGTTCCAGGTGCGATCGATGCCGTAGCCGACCCAGGCGAGCTGGCCATGCATATAGCTGTGGAACCACCAGTCATCGGAGTTGTAGGCAGCCAGCACGGCATCGCGCTGGATGCGCTGCCAGACCAGGCCGAATTCGAGTCCACCGGGAACGTGTCGGTCCCCGGTACTCAGGGCAATCCGCCAGCCATCCTGGGAGTCATCGGCTCCGAGGTTGCGCACGAATTCCAGGCTGAGATCGATCGGCCAGTTGCCCAGCTCGGCATGCCCCGTGACCTGCAAGTCGAGCAGGTTGAAGCTACTCACATATTGGCCGGCGACGACTCGGTTGGTGCGGCCCATGCCCTGCTCGGCCAGCTCGTCGAGCTGGGAGAAATCCAGCCACGAAAGCACCACGCTGGCCCGCTGCGGCGCGCCGGCGCGCCAATCCCAGGCGACTTGTGCCGCACCGATCAGTGATTCGTCGCCGTACAGGTGCTGGCCTTCGAAATAGCCGGCAACCAGAGTCAGGCGATCGAGTTCGCCAAGTGTGAATGCGCGCTCATAGGCGATGCCCGCCGGACGAATATCGGGATCCCAAAGCATTGCCGACAAGTCGATTGGCAAGGCGGATTTGCCAAACTGCAGCATGGCGTTATCGCCGTCGCGCCAGCGAATCAGCAATTCGTCGACACCATAGTCGTCGCTGCGCTGATTGTCGTTGTTGCGGCGGTTGTCATCGTTGGAGTCGGTGCCCTGGCCGATCCGCCCCATGGCGACCAGTTCCCAATCGGGCGCAAACATCCAGTTCAGGCCGAAACGAAAACGACCGCGCGTGCGGTTGAGGTCGGCCCGATCCGCCGGCAATCCGGAGACATGGTCCTGGTCGAGCCAGAGATCGCCGGCAAAGGTCACGCTGGAGTTGTCGTCTTCGGGAAGGCTGGCCAGCAGCGGGTCTGCTTCGGATTCATCCTGTGCAGTGGCTGGAGCGCTCGCGTGGGCCAGCACCAGTGCGGTGGCCAGCAGCAATCTTGTCGCAAAGCGTCGGGAGTCTGTGTTGATCCCGGAAAATCCATGCGCTCGTCGTGGCAGGAACGGCGGGCTCAACTGCGCAACCCCGAAAGGGCCTGGCCCAGATCGACAGCACTGGCGAATCGTTCTTCTCGGGCACTGCGCACGCAGCGCAGGATGATCGCTTCGAGATCCGCTGGAATGTCGGCCCAGAGTTCGGAAGGCCGCCGTGGTGTATCACTGATCTGGGCCTGGTAGATGTCCATGGTGTTTGCGCCGGCGTAGGGCATGCCGCCACAGAACATCTCGCTCATCAGCACCCCGCAGGCATAGATGTCGGCGCGCTCGTCAATGTCGCCACCTGAGAGTTGTTCGGGCGAACAGTAGTCCGGCGTGCCGACGAACGTACCGGCCTGGGTGTGCCCTGGGGTACTGCGGCGCAGCGGACGGGCAATGCCGAAATCCATCAGCTTTGCGTTGCCGTTGGCTTCAAGGATCAGGTTCTCCGGTTTGATGTCACGGTGCAGGACACCGACCTCGTGTGCCGCGGCGAGCCCCGCAGCGAGCTGCCGGGCGATGCGCAGGGCCGCGGAGTAGGGCACGCGCTTGGTCTCGCTGAGCAGATAGCGCAATGTCAGGCCGCGCACATATTCCATCGAAATGCATGGCCGGCCGTCGACGTCGCCGAAATCAAAGGTGCGCAACACGTTCGGATGGGTGATGCGGCGAGCCAGCTTGATTTCGCTCTTGAGCCTGTCCACCTGTTCGGTGTCAAGCAGCAGGCCTGGGCGCAACATCTTCAGCGCGACAATATCGTCGAGCTCCAGGTCGTGGGCCTTGTAGACGATGCCCATGCCGCCTTCGCCCAGCTGCGTGATGATCCGGTAGCGTCCGCCGAGTACCGAACCGGCCGCAATGGATCCCGATGCAGGAACCTTCCGTGCCGACGTTGCGGAGGTCGTCGTGGCTGTCTGTTGAACGACGGTCGATTTGATCGGCGTGCCCGGGGCCGGCAATGAAGCAGCCGAAAGCGCATAGAATTTCTTGCCGCTGAAACCCCCGGTCACGACGCTGAGTGCGCCATCGGCAAGCGTGGGCTTGAGAATTTCGCCCGAAGCGCGCGTGAAAAGCAGTTGCCCTGGCGCCGCGTCACACAGCAGGCGATCACCATGCGCAACCGGCGTGCCGAGCGTGATGGATTGATCGGGACGGCCGGTCATGCCGATGGCGCGCACGATCGCACCATCGGTCAGGGCGCCAGCAGGTGCGGCCAGCCCCGATTGCGAGCAGTCACGCAGGATCGTCGCCCAGGCCTTGACCGCGGTTTGCAGCCGGTTCGCGCCAGCGCAGGCAAGGCGCCAGCGCGCGCCGTCCATTGCGCGTACCTCGATATCGAGTCCGGAGGCTATTGCATCAAGCAGGTCATGCACGCCGGCATGTGCTTGGGCACGCTGGACCGGATCAGCCTGCGCGTCGACCGAAGCGAGCAGATGCCGGAATTCGACCTCGAGCAAGGCAAGGTTCTCACGCTGTGGCGGCATGCGTGGCGTCGAGGCAACCGGCGCAACGGCAGGTTCTGCGCCGGGCTCGGGCAGGAATCGCGCCATCTGGCCGACATAGCCTTCGATGTCCTTTTTCTCGCGCAGATCCGAAAGCAGAGAATCGAAAGCAGTAGCCAGACGACCCAGCGCATCACTGCCCTCGCTGCCGATGCGAGTCTGGTAGTCGCCTGCCGCTGCCGCTTCGGCGGCTGCGGCCATGGTGCCGATCGGGCGCAGGATGCGCCTGGCCAGGAAAACAGAAAGCAGGATGGCAATGCCTAGCGATATCAGTCCGGCCAGCACGACGCGGTTGAGGATGGCCCGGTAGCTCGCCGTAATCTGCTCGGTCGAGCTCATGATGGCGACGCTGCCCAGGCGGCCCACGCCCGGAGCCGCAGCAGGCACGAGCCGGGCGCTCCATTCCTGGCCGGAGAAGCGCATCGGAATGTGGTCGATCATCGTTCCATTCTGGATGGCAGGCAGGAACTCGCTGTGCCGTTGTTCGACGAGGCGCGACAGCTCTTGCGCAGCAGCCGGATCAAGCGAGCTGGCAATGAGCAGGGCGTCATCTTCGGCAGGCAACCAGAAAGCGATTTCAGCGCTGCTGACCTTGGCCACGGACTGTGACAACTGGTCACTGACAGTCAGCGCAACGACGAGGAAGCCCACCAGGTCCTGGTCACGAGCCAACGGCATGATCGCGGCCTGGAAGAGCTGGTCACCCTGACGCCAGTAGCCGCTGATCGGCGTTCCATCTCTCAATGCTGGCTCCACCAGCGGATCGGTCGCCATCGAGGCAGCGAATGATTCGAGCTCGTCGGTGCGTGCCAGCAGATTGGCATCGGCATCGAGCAGGATGGCCAGGTCGATACCAAAATCCTGCTGGCGTTCGATCAGGAGGTCACGCATGGATCCGGTATCGGGTGCGTCGTCCGCGCCACCCAGTCCGGGCAATCCACCGTAGCCTGATGCATCGGCGATGTACTTGATGAAATTGGCATCGGCAGCCAGCAGGCGGACCGCCAACTGCAACTGGTCGAGACGGCGTTGCTCGAACTCGCGTTGCACGGCGGTGCTCGTATCCAGCGCCTTGTCGACGGCATGCTGGGCTATCTGCCGGCCCTGGACATAGGTGACGAAAACGGCGGACCCCACGGCGAATGCAATCAGCAGGACCATGCCGAGAAAAAGCCTCAGGACCAGTGGCATCGTGATACGACCCGACTGACGATGACGATCAATACCCTGCATTCTTGTTCCCGTATGGCTTGCCGAACTTGTTCTTGTGCGGGGAAATCCTGCGCAAGTTGAGATCGAGCGTGATCTCGTAGGCGGCGGCCTCGCCGGGCGTTGTCTTCACGTGCCAGGGCTTGGAGCGGTCGTGCCAGACGACCAGGTCGCCCGCCTGCTCGGGAAGACCTTCAAGCTTGAAATGGCCGTTCTTGTCGGGTCGCGTGAAATACGGCGTATCAAGTACCAGCAGGTGGCCGATCATGGCGTGATGGACGTTGCAATAGACACGGACGTAGCCGGGCTTGGAGAAAGTGACGGTCTTGCCCTCGCCCTCGGTGTACAGGCCGACATCGAAGGTGTTGCCCCGGGACGACGAAAATGCGTTGTGCAGGATCGTGTCCTCGTTCGGGAAACGCACGGTGTTGCCTACCAGGATAGGCAGGATGTGCGGCTCGAACTGCTTGTCCTTCGTGCTCATCGTGTACTCGACAACCGGGAACCCGGTCGTGGGGACTTCTGCAGGCCGGAAATAGACGACCGCATCGGTCGCTTCCTCGGCGCGCAGTGGCTTGCCATCGACTACCAGCTTGATCTGCCCCTCGAGTTCGGCCGCGAACGCGAACACCGGCAGCGCCAGAATCACAAGTACCAATCGGCGCATGCATCTCCCCGCAAAGAGCCCCTGCCGGATCATACTGCAGGTGCGGATGGGGCGGGTTGCGTGTCTGTGGTCCGATGACCCACGTTCTGGTTGAGGCAATGCCCGCCAAGCCGCCATTCCAGCCTGAGCCGGGATGACGAGCAGGGTCTTGTTCAGGGTTGCCTCAACGGCGTTTGCTGGTCGATCCGGACTTTTTCGCGGGCGCGGGTTTCTTCCTGGCGGAAACAGGTTTTTTCGCGGCAACGGGCTTTGCCGAAGCACTCTTCTTCCTTGCAGTTGCCCTGGTTGCCCTGGACGGAGACTTCCTTGCCGCCTTGGGCTTGGCTGCCGGCTTCTTCTTCGCCTTGGATTTTGTTGCGCTTGCGGGTTTCTCCTTGCTGGCCACCGAGGCATGTGGACCCCGGAACATGGCCATCATTCCCGCGATGTCGAATTTGCCTGGCAGGAATCCTGAACCGCCCAGCGCATCAACGGACTGCTGTTGCCACGCCTCGAATGCCTCGCGCAGGCCTTCGGCGAAGGCGGCCTGATTGGACACGGCCGCTTGCGCGGTGCCTTGGACGGGACCTGATCCTTCGCGTATGGATCTCCAGAAGTCATCGCTTGGTATCGCCGAAAGCGAGGTCCAGTCATTCGATGTAAGCATGCGTTCGGTTTCGGCCAGGGTCCGCTCGATGGCGGCCGAGGTACTCGAAGCGCCAAGCTGGTTCCAGCGCTTTCGGTTTTCCTGCAACAAGGTGCCCAGTCGCAGTACCAGCTCGAGATTGGCCTTGTACAGGGCCAACGGTGTCTTGGTGTCGATAGCCATGATGAACTCCCTCGGTAGTCGTGGGGAACACGTCCAGAGCATGGCACAGGTCGCTGGCGATGACACACGCAGTTGGCCGGTTGCCGGCTTCGGGCCTTTGCCGTTTTCGCCGCATCTTGAAGCCGAACGGGCCGCTGGACGCGGGTGAACATTGTCCGGCGACGATCGGGGCCGGCAGGCGTGATTCATGCACCGTGCTGCCAACCCTTCTGGACGGCACCTGGTGGCGGTGAGCCCCGTGCCGGCAATGGGCAGCGCGACATCGGATACGTGGCGCAAAATGGCCGTCTGCGCTAGTCTGGCGAACGTTTTTCAATGCCCAGCCGGACCCCGGCGCTCCCTTGAACATGACTGAAAAAACCTACGATCCGCAAGTGGTGGAAGCCGCTGCGCAGAACTTCTGGACCACCACACGCGCTTTCGAGGTGGTCGAAGTACCGGGCAAGCCCAAATTCTTCTGCCTGTCGATGCTGCCGTATCCGTCTGGCGCCCTGCACATGGGACACGTACGCAACTATACGATTGGCGACGTGATCAGCCGGCACCAGCGCATGCTTGGCAAGAATGTGCTGCAGCCGATGGGCTGGGATGCCTTCGGCCTGCCTGCCGAGAACGCGGCCATTGCACGCAAGACGGCGCCGGCGAAGTGGACCTACGCCAACATCGAACACATGCGCACGCAGTTCAAGGCGATGGGGTATGCGATCGACTGGTCGCGCGAGTTCGCCACCTGCAAGCCCGATTATTATGTGCACGAGCAGCGCATGTTCACGCGTCTCATGCAGAAGGGGCTGGTCTATCGCAAGAATTCGATCGTCAACTGGGATCCCGTTGACCAGACCGTACTTGCGAACGAGCAAGTCATTGATGGTCGTGGCTGGCGTTCCGGTGCCATAGTCGAGAAGCGCGAAATCCCGCAGTGGTTCCTCAAGATCACCGATTACGCGCAGGAACTGCTGGATGGCCTGGACAAGCTGCCGGGTTGGCCGGAATCGGTCAAGACCATGCAGCGCAACTGGATTGGCCGTTCCGAAGGTCTCGAAATCCAGTTTGCAGTCGACGGTGAAGCCGAGCCGGTGACCGTATTCACGACGCGCCCGGACACCTTGATGGGTGTCAGTTTCCTTTCCGTCGCCGCCGAGCATCCGCTGGCGCAGAAAGCCGCGCAATCACAGCCCGAAGTCGCGGCGTTCATCGAGGAGTGCCGTCACGGCGGTACCGCCGAGGCAGACATCGAAACCCAGGAAAAGAAGGGTGTCGAGACGCACTTCAAGGCAATCCATCCGATCACCGGCGAGACTGTGCCTGTCTGGGTCGCCAATTTCGTATTGATGAGCTATGGCACGGGTGCGGTGATGGCCGTGCCAGGACACGACCAGCGCGACTGGGAATTCGCGACCAAATACGATTTGCTGATCCGAATGGTCATCGTCAGCGACGGCGTACGCGATGCGATCCGCGAGCTCGGTCGCGACGCTGCCGGCAACAAGGACGCGATGTCCGCCGCACTCGGCGAGAGTCGCGCGATCGACGTGGTCGAACCGGCAGGCGAATTGGATGTTCTCGATGCATTCGAGGACAAGGTCATCACCGAAGGTGCATTCACCGAATATGGAACCCTGGTCAACTCGGGCGAGTTCGACGGCCTCGGCTTCAAGGCTGCGTTCGACGCGATCGCGGCGCGTCTCGAAAAGGAAGGCAAGGGTGCACGACGGGTCAATTTCCGCCTGCGCGACTGGGGTGTTTCGCGTCAGCGCTACTGGGGTTGCCCGATTCCGGTGATCTACGACAAGGATGGCGTTGCCCATCCGGTTCCTGAAGATCAATTGCCGGTCGTGTTGCCTGAAGACGTGGCATTCACCGGGGTCAAGTCACCCATCAAGGCCGACCCCGAATGGCGCAAGACGGTCAGCCCGGTCGATGGCAGCCCGGCCGAGCGTGAAACCGACACCTTCGATACCTTCATGGAATCGAGCTGGTACTACGCGCGCTACACCTCGCCGGGTGCCAGTGACATGGTCGATGAACGAGCCAACTACTGGGCTCCGGTTGACCAGTACATCGGCGGTATCGAGCACGCGATCCTGCATCTGCTGTATTTCCGCTTCTATCACAAGCTGTTGCGTGACTGCGGATTTGTCGACAGCGACGAACCCGCGATCAACCTGCTTTGCCAGGGCATGGTCATCGCCGACACGTTCTATCGCGAAGATGCACAGGGCCGGAAAGAATGGATCAATCCGGCCGACGTCGAGATACAGCGCGACGACAAGGGCCGCACTACCGGCGCGCTACTCAAGGCGGATGGTCAGCCGGTGTCGATCGGCGGCACCGAGAAAATGGCGAAGTCCAAGAACAACGGCGTCGATCCCGAATCGATGGTGCGCAAGTATGGTGCCGATACCGTGCGCCTGTTTTCCATGTTCGCCGCGCCGCCGGATCAGTCGCTGGAATGGAATGAAGCCGGTGTCGAGGGTATGTCGCGCTTCCTCAAGCGTCTCTGGCGCGAGTTGCACACGCATGCTACCCAGCCGGATCATCCTGAAGTTGACGCTGCGTCGCTTGATGCCGGACAGAAGAACCTGCGCAGGCAAATCCACGAGACCATTGCCAAGGTTTCCGATGACTACGGGCGTCGCCACGCATTCAACACGGCGATCGCTGCGTTGATGGAATTGCTCAATGCCGTATCGAAGTTCGACGACATGAGCGATCAGGGCAGGGCTGTGCGCCATGAGGCGTTCGAAGCCATCGTCTTGCTGCTCAATCCGATCACGCCACACGCCTGCCATGCGCTCTGGCAGGCACTCGGGCACTCGGAAACCCTGATCGAGGACCAGCCCTGGCCGAAGGCGGATCCGGCTGCCCTGGTCCGTGATGCGCTCAAGCTGGCGGTGCAGGTCAACGGCAAGCTGCGTGGCACCATTGAGGTGCCGGTTTCGGCGTCGAAGGAGGAGTGCGAGCGTCTTGCGCTGGCCGAGCCGTCGGTGTTGCCCCATGTCCAGGGCCAGGCCATCAAGAAGGTCGTCGTCGTACCGGGCAAGATCGTCAATATCGTCGTCTGATTCTTGCTTCTCCCCTCGGGAGAACTGCTCGTATCCTTCTCCTGCCGGGGGAAGGTGTCCGCAGGGCGGATGGGGGTACGGGCTAGCCTCTGCCTCCCGCTCCGATCGTACCCTCGACAACTGCTCCTGCGTTGCTCAACCTCCGACATCCGTGCCGTCGTCTTCCGACTTCGGCACCTTCTCCCGAGGGGAGCAGGGACGAATGAGGCGCAACAGCCGCGGCCTCGCCTTCGCAAGGTCCAATCCTCAACATCCGCTATGCTTAGCACCTGCCCCCAGCATCAGGCTCCCATGAAACTCCATCGACACTTCCTCCCCGCGATTTTCGCCCTGCTGCTCACCGCCTGCGGATTCCACCTGCGCGAAGAAGCCGTACTGCCCAGCGGCATGCAGCGAATCGCAATCGAGGGCGCCGATGCGCTGAGTCCGCTTGGGCGGGATTTGCGCAAGGCCCTGGTACGCGCCGGTGCGCAGATGGTGGAGGATGGTGCTGGCGAGCCGAGCGTCCTGCGCATTGGCACGAACAGTTTCCGCACCGACGTGCTTACCGTCGGAGATAACGCGCGTGCGAACGAATACACCTTGAGATATCAGGTCGAATTCGATGTGGTCAGTGCCAGCGGCACGGCACTCTTGCCGAGGCAATCGGTCGAGCTCAGTCGCATATTCACCTTCGATGCCACCCAGGCCATCGGCATTGCCGCCGAACAGGATGTCCTGAGCAAGGAACTCCAGCGCGAAATGGTCCAGACCATCATGCGCAGGCTTGAGATCATCGGTCAGTCGACAAAGTCCTGAGCCTGATAGCCGAGATTCCACCCGGCATGGAGCTCCGTGACGCATGCGAGGCGGATTTCGACCGCATTGTCGAGCTCAACGAGGGCGAGGTGCAGCAGACAAGCCCGATGGACAGGCAACGCCTGATCGAGCTTGATCGGCTTTCCAGTTTTCACAAGGTGGCTATCGTTGACGGCCAGATCGCAGCGTTCCTGCTTGCGATGCGCGAAGGTGCAGACTACGACAGTGAGAACTACAACTGGTTTTCCGCCCACTATTCGCGATTCGTCTATGTCGATCGGATCGTGGTCTCGGCGGAATATTCGGGAAAGGGCATTGGCGCTCGTCTCTATCAGCGATTGTTCGAGCAGGCACGCAGCGATGAGGCAGGGCGAATCGCCTGCGAATACAACATCGAACCGCCGAATCATGCCTCGCGCGCCTTCCATGACCGCTTCGGATTCGTGCAAGTGGGTACGCAATGGGTTGCCGGCGATACCAAGCGCGTTTCGCTGCAGGTTGCCCAGCTCTGAACCTGCGATGTGCGGACGTGCATCTTCGATTGCGGACTGACCCTGTCCGGCATTGAACTCACTCGCGCCAGCCTGCCGGATTGCCGTGGCAAGATAGGTTCTCTCGAGTCCGGTGGCGATCATGGTCGAACAAGTTGCACTCCTGCTGATTGGCTTCTCCATCTGCGCAGCGGCCATCATTCTCGCTGGCAGCCTGTCGATCTATGCGAACAGTGCGGGCGGCCGCATCTCCCGAGCTTCCGGTCGGTTGCTCATCGCCGGACTCGCCGTGCTGCAGTGGATGCACTGGGACGCGCTTGCTGGCGGAGTGGATCGGGTGGGTTCGCCTGTCTACATCATCCTGCTATTCGTCGTTGCTCCTGCCTTCTATCTCTTCTTTCGCGGCGCCTTGCAGTTGGAGGCTGCCGAAAGGCCTTGGCACCTGGTGTTCTACGCTCCATTGCTGGTTGCCGGGTGGTTGCAGCCGGCAATTGCAATTCCGTTGTCGTTTCTTTGCGGTGCGGCCTATGCGATCCATCTGGGCGTGCTGGTGTTCCGCCTGCGCGAGCAACGCAAGCGCTTTCAGATCGAGATGTTCGCGCTCGGCGTTTTCGCGGGCATTGCCGTGGCAGTTCTGGCGCTCGGGCTTGCACTGCCGTTCCTTGGCCTGCGAGCCTTCGTCCTGGCCTATTCGAGCATGATCGGAATCGCCTCGATGCTGGCCATCCACGTGCTGCTTCACTTCCCCGACATTGCCACCAAGGCCGAAGAGGCAGTGAACACGACCTATGCGGTGTCGACGCTCGATCGGGTCGATCGTGAAGCGGCTGCCTCGCGTCTGCACGCGCTGATGGACGATCAGGTATTCGCGGACGAGACGCTCAAGCTGTCCGGGCTCGCAACCATGATGGATCTGACTCCGCATCAACTGTCCGAATTGATCAATACCCGATTCGGCGTCGGCTACTCACGCTACATCCGGGAGCATCGCATTGCTGCTGCCCAGCGAATGCTGCTTGCCGAACCGGAGGCCTCGGTGCTCTCGATCGGTCTGGCGGTCGGATTTACATCGCAGTCCAACTTCTACGCCGCGTTTCGCGAGATCACCGGCGAAGTACCGGGCCGGTACCGCACCAGACAAGCCTCCGGGGGCTGACCGAATTCCGACATGATCATTCTGGAGGCGCGTACGTTGTTGATCTAAAAGGGCTGATTCAGGAAGAGACCATTTCCTTGCCTGAATTGTCATTGCGGAAGAACGCGGCCGCGCAAGGCGGCAATCTGTCTCCACTATCCCGATGGAGACAGCGCCAATGTCAGGCAATGGTCCAATCCTTGTGTACTACGACGGACTCTGTCCGGTCTGCAGCCGTGAGGTGGCTTTGTATCGGCAACTGGACCGGTGCGGTGGTATCCGCTGGCAGGATCTGGCTGACGACGGCGATGCATCGCTTGATGTTGATGCCGCGTTTCGACTCCTGCATGTGCGAGATTCTGGCGGCCGCCTGCACATTGGGTTCGACGCACATCTGCTCATGTGGGAACGCCTGCGCGGCTTCCGACTGTTGGCGTGGACCTTGCGGCGTTGTCGACCGGGCCGCTTCGTGGCTGAAAGCGTCTACCTGTGGCTGACAGCGCGTCGCCCCGGCCTGCGCCGTCGCCAAGCGGCATCGAGTGGCATGAATGCGTGATTCCAGCGTCCAATGGCGTGACCTGGTCGTACTGACCCGTCGCGAAGTGGCAATGGAACTGTGCCTGCCATTGCCCTGGTTGCTTGCTGCAACCATGGCCGGAGCAGCCGGGCACCGTGGCTGGGTCATTTCCACGACCCTGGTCATGTTCATGATGAGCTTGCGAATCACCCACAACGCTTTCCACCGAAACCTGGGCATCTCGCGCAGGGCCGGCGATCTGGTCATGTTTGCGCTCAGTGTTCTTCTCGGCGGCGCCATGCATGCAATCGAATTTACCCATCTTCGTCACCATCGGAATTGCCTTGCTGACGACGACGTCGAGGGCCACATCGCCCATCTCGGATTCTTGAGCGCCGTCGTACACAGTCCGATTTATCCACTGCAGATTCATTGGGTCGCCATGCGTCAGGCCTCTGCGCGTCAAAAGCGCTGGATAGCGTTGGAACTCACAGCTGTCGTGCTCTTGCACGCAGCGATCTGGCTCGGCGACAGCGGCACGCTCAAATTGATGGCCATGAGCCTCTATTTTGCCAATGCCAGCGCGCCCCTGGTTGGCATTTGGGCGGTTCATCGAAGTTGTGAGCAGGGCAGATTCCGGGCTCGGACGAGTCGTTCGATTCTGCTCAACGCGCTGACGGTCAATCTGTTCAACCATCTTGAACATCATCTGTATCCGGCAGTGCCAACCTGCCACTTGCCTGCATTGGCGCGCCGCCTGGATACGCATTGGCAAGGCCATGAGCCACCACCGGACGTGCTCGAATGCTTTGGTACTCGGCATTTGCGTGCCTCAGCGGCCGCAATTCCCGTACAGCCTACTCCTGGTCAATCGGTGGCTCATGCGGAACCATTCAAGGCAACGCTGAACAAGTGGCGCAACCGTCGCGCCAGCTGACTGCATGCAGATAGCAGCTCGCTGGTGCTTCTGGAGCGGCCGTATTACAAGCCATAGCGACAATGATATGCACGTGGACAGGTCTCGACTGACCGATTGCTTCTTGTTGAAACAATTGGCAATCAGAAGGCTTGCCAGACGAGCCGCGAACCAGCCTTCACTGCGTCTCGCATCTCGTCTGGCAGAGATTCTGAACGCCATGACGGGTGTGCCACTCGTTCAGCGTTGCCATGAGCGCATCGAATCGTTCGGACCGAATGGCGCCTCGCAGTCTCCGCTACAATCCCGCCATGCCAGCCAGACTCAACGAATTGCCCCGCCTGCTAGCAGCCGATGAGCTCAAGCCCGTCTGGTTGATCGCGGGCGCTGAACACCTTCAGGTGATGGAGGCCGCGGATGCGCTACGCGCCCGATGTCGTGAGCTCGGCTATTCTGAACGCGAAATCCATGATGTCGATGCGAAATTCGACTGGAATGAGCTTGCCATGTCCGGCGCGGCGATGTCGCTGTTCGCAACCCGGCGCATGATCGAATTGCGCATGCCCACCGGAAAGCCCGGCAAGGCTGGGTCTGCAGCGATCAGTGAATGGTGCAGTAATCCACCTCCCGATACCTTGTTGCTGATCACCGCGCAGGAATGGAGCAAGTCGCATGAAGGCGCCTGGACCAGATCAGTCGATCAGGTTGGCGTGGCCATGGCGGTCTGGCCGCTGAAGCGCGACGAGTTTCCTTCCTGGATCAACGCGCGGATGAAATCGCGCGGACTCAAGGCAACGCGCGATGCTGTCGAGCTGCTTGCCGAGCGTGTAGAAGGCAATCTGCTCGCCGCGGCCCAGGAGATAGACAAGCTGTCCCTGCTCGTCGGCCAGGCAACGCTTGACGCGGATATGCTTGAAGCCAGCGTGGCCGATGATGCTCGTTTCGATGTATTCCGCCTGACCGATGCCGCCATTGCCGGTGACGCTTCGCGCGCATTGCGCATGGTTGGCGGACTCAAGGCAGAAGGGGCCGAACCCATTCCCCTGGTCGGCTGGCTGTTGAGTCAGTTGCGCGTGCTGGTGCGTCTCGCCGGCGCTGGTGGCAATCTCAATCAGGCGTTCAAGAACGAACGAATCTGGGATGCCAAGCAGGCCGGATTCAAACGTGCGCTCAGGGCAGGAGATGCAGCGCACTGGGAGCGTTGCATCGTCCAGGCAGGGCTTATCGACCGTATTTCCAAGGGGCGTGCCGGAGGCGATGCCTGGCGAGAGATCGAGCGCCTGATTGCGGCCATTGCAAGTCCGCGAGCGGGTGCCGACTTGTTTGGCAAGCAGTCCTGAGCGCTGGTCGAATGCCTGCTGCCATGCCCGATTCCGCATCACGTCCACTCGCCATCTTCGGTGGCACTTTTGATCCGGTTCATCTGGGCCATTTGCGCGTGGCTTGGGAGGCCTCGGAGTTCCTCAATGCCGAAGTACGCATGATGCCGGCCAACGTGCCGCCGCATCGTCCGCAGCCGGTCGCCAGTGCCGAGCAGCGACTGGCCATGCTTCGCGCAGCACTCGTCGGTCAGGATCGACTCGTCCTCGATGATCGCGAGCTTCGTCGCGAGGGTCCTTCCTTCACGGTTGATACGCTGGTCGAATTGCGCAGGGAAGTAGGCCACGAGCGCTCGATCGTGATGCTGGTCGGAGCTGACGCCTGGAGTGGACTGGCGAACTGGAATCGTTGGCAGGAACTGTTCGGGCTCGCCCATATCG
>NZ_JBAWHJ010000463.1:0-2193 GCF_049593775.1 Dokdonella sp.
GTGCAAGGCAGTCTCGGCGGAAGGACGGGCCGAGGTTGCGACGGGCTTGTTGTCGAAATCGACGACCATGATGTCGTCTTGGCCGAGCTTCCCCTTGTCGCGCCCGGAGACGGTCACGGCCGCCAACTGGTCGCCAAGTCGCATGGAAAAGTTGCTGCTGGTCGCTGGCGTCCAGCCCAGCCGGGACAGTTCACGACCGGCTTCGACGATGGACTTTGCCCTGGCTGCAAACTGGGCGCGATCGTAAGGCAAGGTACTGATGGAGAGTCTCCGTAGTGGTGGGTCCCGGGGGACCAACTATACGACAGGCACGCCAGCATTTCGGTGCGCCAGGGGCTATCGGCGCTACACTGGCACACCAGCTCAAACGTGGGGTGAACACATGAGTGGCACAGTCAAATCAAGAACCGGAAGGCTGGCAACGATTGCAGTTGTCGCCGTGCTGGTTCTGTTGGTGATCTGGCAGAACAGTGAAGTCACAACCCTCAGCATTCTTGTCTTCAGCGCGAATTTGCCGCTGATGGTCTGGCTGGGTTGTTTCCTGGTGATCGGCTTCCTGCTTGGTGTGGCCCTGATGTGGTCATACAGACGGCGTCAGTAGGTACCGCACGACTGAAGACTGGGGCGGCGAGCGGCCTCTGTTCCACTTGACGGATCAGGTTTCGTTGTCGCCGCGCTCGCCCAGCCAGCGCAGTTCGTAGAGCGAGGGCAGTCGATCCTTCAACGTGGTCACGGCACCATGCTCGTGCAGGGTGCGCAGCAGATCGAGATTGACCTCTGCAACCAGCAAGGCCTCCGAGTTGGGTGCGGCTTCTGCGATGATCGAATCGCCGGGGAACGAAAAGTCTGACGGCGTGAAGACTGCTGATTGCGCATAGTGGGTGTCAGAGGCCTGTACTTTGGGCAAATTGCCTACCGCGCCAGCGATGGCAACGTAGCACTCGTTCTCTACAGCCCTGGCCCGCGTGCACAGGCGGACACGCATATAGCCGTTTTTCATTTCGGTCAGGAATGGAACAAACAGGATTTGCATGCCCTGATCCGCCAGCAGTCGCGGCAACTCGGGGAACTCGCTGTCGTAGCAGATCAGGATGCCGATCTTGCCGCAGTCGGTATCAAACGCTTCCAGTTTGGTTCCGCCCTTCATGCCCCACCAGCGTCGCTCACCAGGCGTGATGTGGATCTTGCGCTGCTCGGCGCGCGTGCCATCGCGACGTAGTAGATAGGCCACGTTGTAGAGACTGCCGTGTTCGAGGAAGGGCAGGCTGCCGGCAATGATGTTGATGTTGTAGTTGACTGCCAGCTGACTCAGGCTGTCGCAGATCTCAGGGGTGAATTCGGCCAGCCTGCGAATCGCTTCCGACGGGCTTACATCACCGAACTGCGCCATCAACGGCATATGGAAGAGTTCGGGAAACAGCACGAAGTCGGCACGCACAGCACCCATTGCGTCGACAAAGAACTCCGCCTGTTGCAACAGCGATTTCAGCGAGTCTATCGGCCGCATCTGCCATTGCACGAGGCCGATCCTGACGAGGCTGTGCTGGCGCTTGAGGAGGTTCGGATTTTCCTGATAGTAGATATTGTTCCATTCGATCAGGGTTGCGAACGCCTTCGATTCCGCATCGAAGCCGAGGTAGTTCTTGAGGATCTTGCGCACGTGGAAGCCGTTCGCGATCTGGAAGCTCAGGACCGGATCGTAGAGCTCCTTAAGCGCGACCTTGGCGATGTATTCCTTTGCGGAGAAACTTCCTGACTGAAGTGCATAGCCGGGGATTCGACCGCCGGCAAGGATCGCGCGAAGATTCAGGTTCTCGCACAAGGCCTTGCGGGCTTCGTAGAGCCTTCGCGCAAGGCGCATGTTGCGGAATGCCGGGTCGACCATGATCTCGAGGCCATAGAGCACGTCGCCCTGTGGGTCGTAGGTCGAGAACGTGTATTTGTCGGTGATGTCTTCATAGGTGTGGGCGTCACCGAACTTGCTGTAGTCGATGATCAGGCTAAGCGCGAATCCGACCGGTCGGTCATTTACTGTCACGCAAAGTTGACCCTTGGGGAACAGGTCGAGCAACTTGGCGATGTGCTGGCGTCCCCAAGGCAGACCGCCGATACCGGCATAGGCGGCCCGGGTCACTTCGACCATGGACTCGTAGTCCTCGATGCGAAGGTTCCGCACTTCGATGAATTCTTCGC
>NZ_JBAWHJ010000464.1:0-2445 GCF_049593775.1 Dokdonella sp.
TCTATGCCCCTGCCGCGTGGAGCCAGGCAACCACCAGCGATGCGCCGGGTTCTGCTACAGCCGTCAACGAGATGGCCACCTACATGATTCGCTTTGCTGACCCTGGTGCGATCGCCTATCGCGGCGGTATTGGCAGCCTCAGCGCAACAGCCGCACCGCAAGGCGAGCGTTTCGATGCCAAGAGCGCGGATTCACTCGCCTATCGTCAGTTCCTGGAACAGCAGCAGATCGCCTTCGTTGTCGACATGAAGGCTGCCCTGGGGCGTGACGTCAGCGTACCGCACACCTACCAGATCACGCACAGCGGCATCGCGGCGAAAATGACAGCGGCAGAGGCTGCTGCAGTCGCCAACCTGCCGGGTGTCGTAGCGATCGAACGCGAAAAGCAGTATCAGCTTGATACCTTCCGCGGCCCATCATTCATTGGTGCCACCGACATTTGGGATGGCGCAGTTCCGACCGTGCCCACGGCGGCATCGTTCGGCAAGGGTGTCGTCATTGGTGTCCTGGATACCGGTATCAACGCCACGCATCCATCGTTCGCCGATGATGCGCGCTGCGGCTTCGGCCCGGGCGACGTAAAGTTGCGCAGCCTCGTTGATTGCAGCAGCAGTGCTGGTGGCGTCTGTACCGGCGCAAATCCGCTTGATGGCAACGGTCATGGAACGCATACCGCCAGCACGTCCGGCGGCAACATGATTGACGGCACCGTGTCCCCGCCTCCCGCTATCCCGCCCGGCTATACCAACATCAGCGGTGTCGCACCATGCGCCACGTTGCGTACCTACAAGGTTTGCCAAACCAACAACTGCGGTGCAGCAGACATCGCGGCCGGCCTGGCCAACGTCCTGGTCGATGGTGACATCGACGTCGTCAACTACTCGATTTCGGGCGGCGAGTTTCCGTGGACTGCTGGCGAAAGTGATCGCGCGTTCCTGGATTTCGTGGACAACGATATTTTCGTTGCAGCATCGGCCGGCAATACCAGCGCGACAGTTACCAATCCTGTAGGTGAGGTCAACCACCTGGGTCCCTGGGTCATGACCGTTGCCTCTTCGACTCACGACGAGAACCCGGTCGGCGGTACGTTGTCGGCTGATGGTCCCGGCACCCCGCCAGCTAATACCCAGAACCTTGTCCTGAGCGTGGCGGGTATCAATGTCGGTACCGGTGGTGTGATCCCAATCCGCGTGTCCGCAGCCAATGATGTCGGTTGTACGGCAACGGGCGGGTTCGCACCCGGCTTCTTTTCCGGAGCCGCCGCGCTGATTCCGCGTGGAGGCTGCTCGTTCGAAGAAAAGCTTGTCAACGCCCAGGCGGCTGGAGCAGAAGTCGGTTTCGTCTACAACAACGTGGCTGGTGTACTCAGCATGGCGATTGGAGCGGCATCCCTGCCGGCTTACGGCATGTTGCAGGCGGATGGGCTGGCGCTGCGAGCGTTCATCGACAGCAACGGCGCTACGCCAACCACGGTCAACTTTGAAACCGCGACCAAGATCGGCGATCTGCTTTCGGACTTCAGCCTGCGCGGCCCGACGTCCGGCGATGTAGTTGACCTGACCAAGCCGGATATCACGGCGCCGGGCGACAGCATCTATGCAGCGTACATTGCCCCGAACAACTACACCTTCCTGGGTGGTACCTCGATGTCGAGTCCGCATACGGCGGGTTCTGGCGCGCTGGTCCGGGCGATGAATCCGACCTGGTCGCCGATGGCGATCAAGTCTGCCCTGCAGATGACCGCAAAACGTACAGGTGTCCAGGAGGACGGCACAACCGAGTGGAACGCCGACCAGATCGGCAACGGTCGCGTCCAGGTGGAGCAAGCGGCGATGGCGGGCCTGGTTCTTGAAGAAACCACAGCCAACTTCCTCGCTGCCAATCCCAGCGGCGGCAGTATCGACATCAAGGAACTCAACATTGCCTCGATGCGCAACACCAACTGCTCGCCGAGCTGTACGTTCACGCGTACCGTGACCAGCACGTTGGCCACTTCGGCAACCTGGAATGCCACGTTCGAGTCAGCCGATGGCGTCAGCGCTACCGTGACGCCAGCCAGCTTCACTATCGCTGCCGGTGCCACACAGGCACTGACCATCGTCGTGACTCCGGAAGAGTACGGGCCCAACAACCAGTTGCCGAATCACCCGAGCTTCGGTGACGTCGTACTGGTTGAAGCCGGTTCCCAGTCGCCTGACGAGCACATGACGGTTGCGATCCGTGCAGTACGTGATGGCATCTTCAAGGATGGCTATGACGGTGAAGTCGATCCGCCGAATCCGAATCTGGTGACGTTTAATATCAATGCTGCGGTGTTCAATAGCTTCGACGGAACTTGCGTGCAATTTCTGACTGGCGCCGTGATAGACGACAACAGCAGCTGCGGGGCGTATGACTTCAATGCATGGACCTCGAGCGGCAACCTGCTCTTCTTCTGGCCCGGGC
>NZ_JBAWHJ010000465.1:0-2965 GCF_049593775.1 Dokdonella sp.
GGCGATCTGCAACCTGATCACGAGTTGACCGGCAACTTCGTTTTCGACGAACACACGGCTGACGTCGACATGGTGATGTGGTCGATCGAGGATGCGCGCCAGGAGGCGATGATTCGCCAGCAAGGTCGCGAAGAAGCGGCAGCCGAAGACTGATTTCTGCTGGGCGATCCGGCAAATACCCGGGCACATGTGGGGCTGCACGCTTCGGGCGCCGCGATGCTTACTCATCCATGCTGGCTTTCAGCAATAATCTGCAATCGCCGCCGCCGCCGTTGCGGCATTCTTGGCGATCGACAGGTCGCAAGGGTGGCCGCAGAAACAAAGCCGGGCAGGAATCCATCGTGAATATGGCGATCGAACGCAGTCACCAGATGTTTCCGACTCTGTCGCCAATGCAGCGACAGATCGCAATGCGCTTCGCCGGTGGCCAACCAAAACGCTACGAGCCGAACGAGATCGTTTTTGGATTGGGGGACCAGGGCGCGCCTGCCTTCGTCGTCACTTCCGGGTCCATCGACGTCTTCCGACGAACCGGACTCGGCAACGAGGAATTGATCACCAGCCATCCGGAAGGCGGGATCAGTGGCGAGATCGCGCAGCTGGCGGGGCGTCCGACCCTGGCTGAAGGTCGTGCAGGACCTCAGGGCTGCGAGGCAGTCAGCTTGGATGCCGTTCACCTGCGCGCCTTGATCATCGGTTCAGCCGAGATCGGCGAGACACTGATGCGCGCCTTCATACTGCGACGGACGGCCTTGATCCGAGAGGGTGGCGCCGGACTGATCATCCTTGGCCTGGGCACCGATCCGCGCGTCGTTCGGCTGGAAGAATTCCTGTCTCGAAACGGCTACCCATACTCGGTGCTTTGCCCGGGCGCGGATCCCAATGCGCAATTGCTGGTTGATCGTCTCGCCATCGCCATGGAGGAGATGCCGGTCGTGGTCTGCCCGAACGGCACTGTGCTGCGGCGCCCGAGCGAAGCCGATGTCGGCAGGTGCCTTGGCATCACGCCGACGCTTGATCCTGAAATGGTCCACGACGTGATCGTGGTCGGTGCCGGGCCAGCGGGACTGGCTACGGCGGTGTACGCCGCATCTGAAGGATTGTCCGTACTCGTGCTTGATGCACGGGCTTTCGGTGGCCAGGCCGGCGCATCCGCCCGCATCGAGAACTACTTCGGATTCCCGACCGGGATTTCCGGTATCGCGTTGACCGCTCGCGCTTTCACCCAGGCGCAAAAATTCGGCGCTGAAATTGCAGTGCCTTTGCAAGTTGAACGACTGGAGTGCATCGATCGGAAGGATCACCAACGGCAATTGCCCAGGCTAATCCTGACTGATGGACAAGTCGTGCAGGCGCGAAGCGTGGTCATCGCCTCCGGCGTCCGCTATCGTCAACTCGATATCTCAAACCTTGCGTCGTTTGAGGGTTTCGGCGTCTCGTATTGGGCGTCGGCCATCGAAGCACGACTTTGCGAGGGTGAAGATGTCGCGCTGGTTGGCGGCGGAAATTCCGCCGGGCAGGCAGTCGTATTCCTGGCGCCGAAGGTCAAGCACCTTCACCTCATCATTCGTGGTGAAAGCCTCGAGGCATCGATGTCGAAGTACCTCATCGAGCGCATCAGCGCGTTGCCCAACGTGACCCTGCATCGACGCACGGAAGTCATTGCGCTTGATGGCGAGCACGAGGTTTCGTTGTCCCATGCCACGTTTCGCAACCGAGATACCGGAGCGACCTTCATCATGCCGCTTCGCCATCTGTTCCTGTTCATCGGAGCGGATGCGAATACAGGGTGGCTCAAGGATTGTCCGCTTGAACTGGATGACAAGGGCTATGTAAAGACCGGTGAACAGGCACGTATGGCGGATAGAACTGGCTCTGCACGAGCACCAAAGGCATTGGAGACGAGCATGCATTTCGTCTTTGCCATCGGAGATGTGCGTTCGGGTTCGACCAAGCGGGTTGCTGCGGCCGTGGGCGAAGGTGCGGCCGTGGTCGCGCAGATCCACGAAGCGTTGTCACTTGGCCGTCGTTCTGATTGACTAGGCTTGCCAGCCGCAATGCGACCGGTCAAGCCTTCATGAATGGTGTCGGCAACCCGGCCGAAGGGCGACTAGCCTAGGTATGCCGAAGGTGATGCATTCAGGCCATGCTTGACTTGCCGGGCCGTGTCGTCGACCAGCACTTCCGGAACACCGTTTTCGATAGCTTTCATGACGGCAGAGGCGACATCCTCGGGCTTGGCCTTGGGCGCCTCGACACCGCTGACCATGTCAGTGTCGATGTAGCCCGCATGCACGGCGATGACCAGCGTGCCTTGCTCACGCAACTCGAGACGTAGTCCATTGGTCAATGCCCAGGCCGCGGCCTTCGATACCGAATAGGCGCCGGTGTTCGGCAGACTGATCCAGCTCAGCGCCGAGAGCATATTCACAATGGCGCCGCCTCCGTTGCTCTTCAGCACCGGTGCGAATGCGCGACTGACTGCGTGGACACCGTGAAGATTGGTCGCCAATACCTTCTGCAAGGCTTCCTCGCCATCGCTAGCCAGCAACGCCGTATTGCCGATGACGCCGGCATTATTGATGATGATCTCGACATCGACGCACTGCCTCGCTGCCTCGGCGAGATCAATCGCACTGGTGACGTCGAGCTTGACCGGCACGACACCGGACAGGGGCACGGATGCGGGATCGCGAGCGCCGGCGTAAACCCTGCTCGCACCGGCGGCAAGCAGCGCCCTGGCATAGGCGAGACCGAGGCCGCGGTTGGCGCCGGTGACAAGTGCGGTGCTGCCCTGAATCTTCATTCCGGTCTCCGTTTGGATGGGTGTCCACGCATCGCCAAGACTTCCACGGAAGTACTCGGTGTCGGGCGCAGTCTGCGATAGATATGGCGATCCTGGTGGAACGGCACGAGCATCGGCTTTGCCGAGCACGACCCGGATTTGGTCATCGGGCCTGGCTTG